>JBKEBD010000015.1:0-37618 GCA_047972995.1 Mangrovibacterium sp. | reverse complement strand
AGGTGTTGAATTTGCCACCAAGGAACAGCTCAAACGATATAACGATTATAGGAAGAGCAAGCAAGTGCCTGTGTTTGTTGCTATCGGATTAGGTGGAACAGGCGAAGCTCCCGAACAGCTATTCATTGTGCCGCTCGATGAATTGAAAGATAATTTCATACACATCGACCAACTGGAAGTATATCGCAAGCAGCTGGATAAGAATTTCTTTTTCAATGCGGAGAAAAGGGAGTTGAAGTAGAGGGGCACGGTGCACACCTTGAGCCTATTCAGTTTGGAGCCTTAATATCTCGAAAAAATATTTTGCCGTTTCCCAACATTTCCTTTACCTTTGCCTCGATTTTAGCAATGGGGTGTCCTAATATTACGGACTGAGATCATACCCAAATAACCTGATCCGGGTAATGCCGGCGGAGGGATTGGTAAGAAAAGGAATGAGTGCACACATTCCTACTCCATTGGTTAGTTCTTAACCAAATTCAGTTTTTAAAATGAAACATTTTTCTTTATTGTTGTTGAGCTTGTGCTTGGCAATAGGTGCTTCTGCTCAAATTTCTTTGAGTGGAACTGTAAATGATGCCCAAGGCAAACCCTTGTCGGGTGCAACTGTTGTGATTAACGACGGCAAACAAGCCCAATTGGCAAATGCCGATGGGGTATTTGAATTTAAAAACCTAGCTTCGGGCAACTATGAGCTGAAAGTGTCGTTTGTGGGTTTCGAAACACACAGCGAAAGTCTTTTGCTTCAGCGGTCAAAACAATTAACCATCAGCTTAAAGTCCTCGGCTATTTTGGCCGATGAGGTGCTCGTATCGGCCACGCGTGCAGGGAATCGAACGCCCGTGGCAAAGTCTGATGTAAGCAAAGAAGAGATTCAAAGTCAGAACATGGGACAAGACATTCCCTATCTGCTCACTATGACACCCAGCTATGTGGCAACTTCCGATGCAGGTGCAGGGGTGGGCTACACCTATTTCCGCATCCGCGGTACCGACATGAACCGCATTAACGTAACCATTGACGGTGTGCCAATGAACGATGCCGAATCGCAGAGTGTGTTTTTTGTTGATGTGCCCGATTTGGCAGGTTCTCTTGAAAACATTCAGGTGCAACGGGGAGTGGGCACTTCCACTAACGGAGCCGGAGCCTTTGGTGCAAGTATTAATATGCAGACAGCCAACCAAAACCCCAAAGCTTACGCCACTTATCGTGGAGCAGGGGGAAGTTTCGGAACTTACAAAAACTCAGTTTCAGCAGGTACAGGGCTGATGGGTAAGTTCGCTTTCGATATGCGCCTTTCGCAAGTGAAATCAGATGGTTTTATTGATAGAGCGTCTTCCGATTTGAAATCATATTATTTCTCAGGAGGCTATTATGGTGAAAAAACGATGATTAAGTTGAAAGTATTTTCGGGTTTCGAGGAAACATATCAGGCGTGGAATGGCGTGCCATCAGTGAAGCTAAACAACGATACCGAAGGAATGCTTCGTTATAAAGAAGACTGGTTGTGGGGTAGCTCTGAGCGAGAGAATGAAATTAGATATGAAGATCTCGTTAATTCGAATGCTCGCACATATAATATGTACACTTACGACCACGAGGTGGATAATTACACCCAGAATTACTATCAGTTGCATTTGGTGCAGGAAATCAATCCGTATTTAAATTTCAATGCGGCGTTGTTCCTTACCCGAGGTTTGGGCTACTATGAAAACTATAAGTACGATCGAAAATACACCGACTATTTAATGACAGCCCCTGAGGGACAAAGCAAAACCGACTTGGTGCAACGCAAGTGGCTAGACAATTATTACTATGGTGCAACCTATGCTTTAAACTATGAACAAGGTGTGCACCAACTTACTGTTGGTGGAGCTTTTAGTCAATATGATGGCGACCACTACGGTAGGGTAATATGGGCGCAAAACATGGGCAGCAACGACAAAGACTACGAGTGGTATAGAGGAAACGGCTTGAAGAGCGATATAAACATTTACGCTAAATATCAGGTAGATTTAACCCATGACCTCTCACTTTATACTGACTTGCAATATCGTGGTATTAATTATGAAATTTCGGGCACCGACGACGATTTGCGAGATATTTCGCAAATTCACAGTTTTAATTTCTTCAACCCTAAGGTTGGTTTATTTTATCAACCCAGCGAACAGCACGCTGCCTACATAAGCTATGCACAAGCTCATCGCGAACCTAACCGCGATAACTTTGTAGATTTGGACCAAGGAGACCCAACACCTGTAGCAGAAACGCTGAACGACTTTGAAGCAGGATATAACTTTAGTAGTAAAAAAGTGTCGGTGGGAGCCAACCTTTATGGTATGTTCTATAAGAATCAGCTTGTGCTTACTGGCGAGGTAAACGATGTGGGTTCGAGCATGATGATTAATGTGGATGATAGTTATCGAGTGGGGGCTGAGTTCACCGCAAGTGCATTGATTTTCCCAAAACTCCGACTAGATGCGACCTACACTTTCAGTCAGAATAAAATTAAAGATTTTACCGAGTTTGTAGATGATTGGGATTCGGAAACCTACGAGCAAAAGCAAAACCACTTAGGCAAAACCGACTTGGCATTTTCGCCTAATCATGTGATGAATGGAGCGCTCACTTACTCGCCAAATTCGCACTGGGATATTGCTCTTATAAGCAACTTTGTAGGAGAACAATTCATCGATAACACTTCAAGCAGCGACAGAATGCTAGATTCGTGGTTTGTGAGCAACCTGAAAGTAGCCTATAGTTTGCCTGTGAAATTCTGTAAGGAATTGAAATTCCATCTTATGGTGAACAACATCTTTAATGCAGAATATGAAAGCAACGCATGGGTGTATTCTTATTACACCGGAGGTGAGCGATATAAAATGGATGGTTATTTCCCACAAGCGGGCACAAACTTCTATTTCGGCTTAGATGTGGTGTTTTAGCCATGAATAAAGATCATTAAAATCAGTTTAATACCAACAGGCGCAAAGGATTTTCAAATCAACTTTGTGCCTGTTCTTTTTTTAAGAACTAGCCGTATGGTTCGAAAGGCTTCTTTGAAATAAGATATAGCGCAAAAATTTGGTCAGAAGGCTCCGTTAAGTTTGCAATTGCTCAAAAACTTTAGTCAGAAGCCTCCGTCGAGTTTGCAATTGCTCATTGTAAAAAATTTGGATAATAAGAAAAAAGCTCCGAAGGTGCGAAATACATTGATATTTCGTACCTTCGGAGCTTGTGTAATGCAGATTTTAACGTTACTTAGCAGGTTCCCATTTGCAGCGTACAGGAGAAACTATGGCTTCCTCCTTTTTCAAATCTTTGAAAATCTTATCCACCTCTTTTCGGTCTAGTCCCGAAAGTTTTTCCACTTCGCCAGCACTCACCGGTTTGCCCGCAGCCCGCATTACTTCTAATACTTTTTCTTTACTCATGATGTTTATTTTGTTTGTAATTTTAAGTAGCCGATTGTTGGGGTTAGTCTTCCACAATTTGCGAAAGCTGTTTACTGTTCACATCGAAGAACAAGTGAGCCACCGTTACATCCGGATATCTTTTCTGAATACGAGCTGATTCAGAAAGAATAAAATCGATGGAATTGCCAATTTCAAAAAAAGGAGCTAAACCTTCGAAGTGACTTCGAGCATCTTCAACTTTCCAGCCCGCATTTCGCACCATGCCCTCAATGAAACGCTCTTTGGAATCGTTCAAATTCTCCATACGACATTCGTTGTTTGCAATGAGCGCAATATGTTTAATATCTCCCACTCCAATGGTGTAAGAAACTTGAAATTCTTGATAGAACAAATTAGCTCCACCTGTTCTGAAAATGTAGGCAAAGTTGTCGGGCAGCCACAAGCTGATGCGAGGGTCTGCACACAGTCCAATCATGAGCTTAGCTTGCTCATAATGCGTAAATACCCTGTTGAGGTTGTGATATTCCAAAAGCAAACCAATTGGAGTGTTTCGATACTCAACCAAGATATCATCAGCGTTATTTATTTCTATTAACTTCGCCATATGGTTTTATTTTCTGTAATAAGGAAACCCCAAATGACCTAAAAGGTTCAATTTGTCTTAAACCTCCACAATCAAGAGCCGGTTATGTTAATTCGTTGTACTGTAAGTGCTGATGAAGCAAATGTTTTGCTAAATAGCCTTTTACAAAGCGGGCGCAAATATAGTGTAATTGTAGCTTTAATTGCATATCTTGAAATTATTTCCAGAAACAAAAACACCTCTGCGGAATAAATTTCATTGTTGCAGCAAGCAGTATTGTCGGTCGCGAGTTTAGTAGCTCATTTCAGCTACCATTTTTTTTAATATATTTACCACCAAAAACTAAACCATGAGTGAAGATTGGAAAGATAAATTAGGCGTAATGTTTGGTGTAGATCCAGAATCGGTGGCTGCTGATGAGTCCGTAGAAACAGAAAAACCACGATCGGTGCCTAACAACAAGCAGCAGCTCTATGTAGAGCACGACAGAAAAGGAAGAAAGGGCAAGTCTGCTACCCTCATTACAGGCTTCGAGGGCAACGATGAAGAACTCAATGAATTGGCTGCCGAGTTGAAGAAAAAGTGTGGTGTAGGCGGTTCAGCACGAGGTGGAGAAATTCTCATTCAAGGTAATTTCGTGCAAAAAATCATGGATATGCTTCAAGAGAAAGGCTACAAAGTGAAACGAATAGGAGGCTGATGTGCTCGTGTTGTGGAAGCTACGCTAGGTAAAATCTAAAGACTAGCATCTCACATCTCAAAATCTTTATTACTTTTGCGGATATTGAATAAATTATCAAAAAAATAAATCGTGGGAAGAGCATTTGAATATAGACGTGCAGCCAAAGAAAAGCGTTGGGGGCATATGTCGAGAGTATTTCCAAAATTATCGAGAGCAATTACTATGGCTGCCAAAGAAGGCGGACCAGAACCCGAAATGAACCCTAAGTTGCGTTTGGCAATTCAGAATGCCAAATCACAAAATATGCCGAAAGATAATATCGACAACGCCATTAAGCGTGCAGCCGGTAAAGATGCTTCCGACTATACAGAGGTGAACTATGAAGGTAAAGGTCCTCACGGCTCGCTTATTTTTGTTGAATGTGCCACCGATAACACCACGCGCACAGTGGCTAACGTGAAATCGTATTTCAATAAAAATGGTGGACAAATGGTGCCTACCGGCTCATTAGAATTCATGTTCAACAGAAAAGCTGCCTTTGAAATTGAGAAAACGGAAGGCATGGATATTGAAGAAATGGAGTTAGAATTGATTGATGCTGGTTTGGAAGAAATTGAAGAAAACGAGGGTATAATCTATTTAACGGCCGACTACACAAGCTTCGGAACATTGTCTCATGCTTTGGAAGAAAAAGGTATTCAAGTTCAAAAAGCCAATCTCCAACGTGTTCCAACTACTCCTGTTGAATTTACAGAAGAACAAATGGAAGAAATTGAAAAATTGATCGACAAACTAGAAGAAGATGATGATGTGCAACACGTGTTCACCAACATTGAATAAGCACAGCAACAATACCATAAACAGAAAGCTCAACCCCAAAGGTTGGGTTTTTTTGTTTATATTCAGCGAGTATGTTGCACCTTTGGCAGATAGAGGGAAGCATAGAAGATGGCGTTGTCATTGATTTATATGTATTATATGAAGACGTCAGTAATGAAAACGTGTAAACAGGGGGAATACTTCGGACTTTTTTGCATATTTGCAACCATTCCTCATTAAAGTTGTTCTATTGCATAATAAGAATGCTACTTCATATGCGTTGAATTCAAAGAAATTCGGCGTTGAGGAGGTGGAAAAATCTATTATATTAATAACCCAATATCGACGTCAGAAAATGCTTAACTGGTTTATAAATCTCGATCCAATCATGCAGGCCTTAGTGGCTACCTTATTCACATGGGCAGTTACTGCTTTGGGTGCTGCTTTAGTGTTTTTCTTTAAAACGATCAATCGGAAGGTGCTCGATTGTATGCTCGGCTTTGCAGCTGGCGTAATGATTGCCGCTAGCTTTTGGTCGTTGCTCAGTCCCGCAATCGAAATGGCGGAGAATATGGGCAAAGCACCATGGGTGCCTGCAGTAGTTGGATTCTTAGCTGGTGGCGCTTTTTTGTGGCTTGCCGATCAACTTATTCCGCACTTGCATTTAGGCTATCCACGAAGCGAGGCCGAAGGTCCGAAGACTTCATGGCGCAGGAGTGTGCTCTTGGTGCTTGCCATCACGCTACACAACATCCCTGAGGGCTTGGCAGTGGGCGTAGCCTTCGGAGCTGTGGCAGCCGATTTGCCATCGGCATCATTGGCAGGAGCCATGGCGTTGGCATTGGGTATCGGTATTCAGAACTTCCCCGAAGGAGCGGCAGTTTCAATACCTTTACGTCGGGAAGGCTTCTCTCGAAGAAAGAGCTTTTTCTACGGACAAGCATCGGGCATTGTTGAGCCTATTGCGGGCCTGCTCGGAGCGGCGGCAGTTATATATATGCAGCCAATTTTGCCCTATGCCCTTTCCTTTGCAGCCGGCGCCATGATTTTCGTGGTGGTTGAGGAACTCATTCCCGAAGCACAACAAGATCGTAATACCGACGTAGCTACCATTGGCGCCATGCTCGGCTTTGCACTCATGATGGCACTTGATGTGGCGTTGGGGTAAATTAAAATAAGGTTTGTTCCCCAAGTCTTTGGGAGAGGAAAATTAAAATAGGGTTTGCTCTCAGAATATTTACTGACTTCTAAACGTTTTTTTAGATTGTGTTATGAAAATAATTCCTAAAATCCTTTTTCCTATTAAAAATATACTATTTTCGCCCTGTCTTTGTTTCTCGTTCGCGGGGTGAAGGCAATGAATTCGTAATTTTTTTGGGCGTGTTTTTCTGGCACTCCCTTTTTAGATCTATTAAAAAATGAATAAGGTACTTATTATTGGAGCAGGAGGTGTGAGCAATGTGGTGGTACACAAATGTGCGGCTCTTCCTGAGGTGTTTGGTGAAATCGTTTTGGCTTCACGCACTAAAAGCAAATGCGATGCTATCGCAAAATCGGTGAAAGAAAGACTCGGTAGAGAAATCATCACCGAGCAATTGGATGCCGACAAGACGGCAAACACCGTGGCTTTAATTAAAAAGCATAATCCGAAATTAGTTATCAATGTGGCTTTGCCCTATCAAGATTTGGTCATCATGGATGCTTGTTTGGAAACAGGTGTGGACTATCTCGACACGGCAAACTATGAGCCTAAAGATGAAGCTAAATTTGAATATAAATGGCAATGGGCTTATCAAGATCGCTTTAAAGATGCGGGCTTGATGGCATTGCTAGGTAGTGGTTTCGACCCCGGTGTGACCAACATCTTCTGTGCCTATGCACAAAAACATTTGTTCGATGAAATTCACACCGTGGACATTGTGGACTGCAACGGTGGTGATCATGGTAAGGCTTTCGCCACTAACTTCAACCCCGAAATCAACATTCGCGAGATTACCGCTCGTGGCAGATATTGGGAAGGCGGGGAATGGAAAAGCACCGACCCCCTTTCTGTGAAACAAGATTTCGACTTCCCTGGTATTGGTACACGCAAAATGTATCTCATGTATCACGAGGAAATGGAATCGCTTTGTCAAAACATTAAAGGATTGAAACGCATTCGCTTCTGGATGACTTTCGGCGAGCAATATTTGAAACACCTCGAAGTGATTCAAAACTTAGGTTTCGACCGCATAGACGAAGTGGACTACAAAGGACAAAAAGTTGTGCCTTTAGAGTTCTTGAAATGCTTGCTTCCAGACCCCGGTTCGTTGGCTGAAAACTACACCGGAAAAACCTCTATCGGTTGTGTGATTGAAGGTATCAAAGATGGCAAGAAAGTGCGCAAATTCATCTACAACATTTGCGACCATGCCGAAACCTACAAAGAAGTAGGTTCGCAAGCCGTGTCATACACCACTGGAGTGCCTGCCATGATTGGCGCAAAAATGATTCTCGAAGGCACTTGGAAGAAAGAAGGCGTTTACAACATGGAGCAACTCGACCCTGATTTGTTCATGGACGACCTAAACAAATATGGTTTACCTTGGCACGTGGCGGAATGGAGCAGTTCGGTAGAATAAATTTCACAAAAGAAGACTTAGCCGCATTGCAAACGCCTTGTTATGTGGTGAATAAACAGCAGTTGGAGCGGAATCTCCAACTGCTTCAGTATGTGCAGCAACAGGCTGATTGTAAAATCGTGCTTGCCTTCAAAGGTTTTGCCATGTGGAGTTTGGCTTCCTTGGTACGCCAATATCTGCCCGGCACCTCGGCTAGCTCGGTGAGCGAAGCGAAGCTTGGGCGAGAAATGTATGGTGGCGAATTGCACGTCTATGCACCAGCTTATTCCGATGCCGACATGGCGGAACACCTGAAGATTGCCAATCACATCGTGTTCAACAGCCCTAGTCAGTACAAGCGATTCAAGCCCTTCATGGCGCAATATCCGCACATCAAGACAGCTATTCGTGTCAACCCCGAACAGTCGGAAACCGACCATGCCATCTACGACCCTAGCGGAAAATATAGTCGATTGGGCACAACGCTCAAGAACTTGCAAGCCAACCTTGCCGACGTGGAGGGCATCAGCGGATTGCACTTTCACAACCTCTGCGAGCTCAACGCCGATGCACTCGAAAGAACCTTGGCGGTGGTGGAGGAGAAGTTCGGATTCTTATTCGAGCGTTTGTCGTGGATTAATTTCGGTGGCGGTCATCACATCACTCGACCAGATTACGAGGTGGAGCGATTGATTCGCATCATCAAAGATTTCAAAGCGAAATATGGTTTAGAGGTTTATCTGGAACCGGGCGAAGCTATCGGTTTAAACACAGGTGTGCTAGTAACCACGGTGGAAGATGTGGTGCATAACGACATGGATATTGCGGTGGTGGACACTTCAGCCACAGCCCACATGCCCGATGTGTTGGAAATGCCTTATCGTCCCTACATATTGAATGCCGATGAGCCTCAAGCGAAAGCACATACCTTCCGTCTTGGCGGGGTAACTTGTTTGGCTGGCGATGTTATTGGTGATTATAGTTTCGATGAAAAGCTGAAAGTGGGCGACCGCCTAATCTTTGGCGACATGGCACACTACACCATGGTGAAAACAACCACCTTCAACGGTGTTCGCCTGCCCGCTATCTACACCTATGATGAAGTGGAGCAAAAAAGCACCCTCGTGAAGCAATTTGACTATGAAGATTATAAAGGTAGGTTGAGTTAATACTTAAAAAGATGCTTTTAATTCCTCCCCCTTTGGGGAGGTGGAGGGGGCTAGATCAATATGGAATTAAATTACGCAAAATATTTTTGTGGCGAAGACGGTTATTGTTTGGATTACGATAAAGCGGAAATCGCCATATTGCCTGTGCCCTATGATGGTACGAGCACTTGGATTAAGGGAGCCGACAAGGGGCCGGAAGCATTAATTGAGGCTTCGGGCACACTTGAAATGCTCGACATTGAGAGTCGCACCGATGTGTCGAAACGAGGTATCTATACTTGTCAGCCTGTTGCTGAAAACTCATCGCCTGAGGCGATGAGCCAAGCGGTGGAGGATGCGATGAACAAGCTCATCGAGGATAAGAAATTCCCCGTTTTGGTGGGTGGTGAGCACTCGGTGAGCATTGGTGCTTTCCGAGCCATGGCGAAACACCACGATGACATTACTTTCTTGCAATTCGACGCCCATGCCGACTTGCGCGAGAGCTACGAAGGCTCAACGCACAATCACGCCTGTGCCATGTATCAAGCCAAGCAAGAGGGACAGATTGTGCAAGTGGGCATCCGCAGCATGTGCGAAGAAGAAAGTGTGTATGTGGAAGCTGAGAAAATGTTTTTCCGCTATCAGGTGCGCCAAAATCCGAATTGGCAAGCCGATGTGCTGAAACAACTCACCAGCAAAGTATATATCACAATCGACCTCGATGTGTTCGACCCGTCCATCATGCCTTCAACAGGAACGCCTGAGCCCGATGGTTTGCTATACTATGAGGTACTTTCGCTGATTCGCAAAGTGGCAGCACAATGCGAAGTAGTGGGGCTAGATGTGGTGGAACTCTGTCCGAATGCGGACAATAAAGGTCCTGATTTTCTGTCTGCGAAACTAATTTATCAGATTCTAACGGCGGTGAAAGGATAACCACTATTCGTTTTCAGCTCATATAAAATAGCCCCTGTTCTAACTTAATTGGAACAGGGGCTATTTATTTAGAGGGGGTTATCTACTGGTGGGCCACTCACCATTTACAATAGGCGTTCGGCAAATTTTTGAAGGATCGATAATGAAATGTTTCATCTTAATACGGTTCCAAGTGTACATGATGTGAACTAGTCCATCTGATGTTTGAATGATTGCAGGATAAGCAAACTTCGAGTCGGGAGTATCTTCCAACACCAATGCGGCATCCCAGTTGATACCATCATCAGATATTGCCAGATTGATTGGAGTTCGTCCGCCTTTGAAATGGTCGCAGGGAGGCAACACATGATTATAAACCAATAGCTGGCGCCCATCTTGCAAAGTTACCGCATCGGTGCCCGAATTATTCTGAGGTAATCTGAGTTTTTCCATTTTACTCCACGTTTCGCCGCCATCGTTCGACCAAGTAGAAAGCATGGCTCTGTTTTTGCTTCGGCACAAGGCTTGCAGTCTGCCATCGGCATAGTGCAAAATGCTTGGTTGAATAGCAATCGTATCGTGACCATCATTTACCATAGCTGTTTTGTGCCATGTTTTCCCCATATCGTCAGATATTTCAAAATACACCTGCCAGCCATCTTCTTTGCTTTCCACGCTAGTTGGCGAAATGAGCTTTCCATTAATCAGTTCAGGTTTGTTTTTCACCGGTCCGATAATTCCTTGGGGAAGTGCCATAGCATCCGACCAAGTGGCTCCACCATCTGCCGAAGTTTTCATCATGCCCCACCAAGTGCTCGGATGAGGTCCTACCTTATAGTACAGCTGCAATTCGCCTCCGGGCACTTGAAAGAGTACGGGGTTCCATGTAGCATAAATAGTGCCATCTTCTTGTTTGCCATCGGCTATGGGTTCTTGTTTAGTCCATTCGCCATTTATGCGTTGGGTAAAGTAGATTTTGCAATCTGGTTGCTTTTCATAGAGTCCTCCAAACCAAGCGGCACAAAGTATCCCTTCGTTATTTTCGGCCATGGTTGCAGCGTGGCAAGAGCGGAAAGGCGATTTGGTGTAGTTGAATGCAAATTCTTCGGCAATAATTCCTTCGCGGAAGGGTGTTGCCGATTCTTTTTCCTTGCTTGGAGAGCAAGAACCTGCTAATAGTGCTAGCATTAAGGCAAATAAAATGTTTCTCATGTATATAAAATATTCTTGGTGTGAAGTAAAGTCCAAAAATAGTATTTTAAGGAGGAGTAACAAAACAATCTGTGCATGGTAAGGTAAAATACAGATTATGCTTGTCTTAATCCATTTCGTAGGTTCTTTTATAAGTCGGCAGAAAAGCTTAACTTTGTGGCGAAATTGAAATTTAAAATCCGATATCTGTTGTCCGACATTTGACATCCGATATCCATCATCTGATATCAAAAATGATTACAGTTCAAAACTTAGCCATTCAATTTGGCAAAACTCCTCTTTTTTCTGATGTAAACCTGAAATTCACAGCAGGCAACTGCTATGGTGTCATTGGAGCCAATGGAGCGGGTAAATCAACTTTCCTTCGTGCCATTTCTGGAGAAATTGATGCCACTCGCGGTTCAATTACTATTCCTTCGGGCGAGCGCCTTTCTGTGTTAAAGCAAGATCACCACGCTTACGATGAGTTTTCGGTGCTTAACACGGTGTTGATGGGGCACAAAGAAATGTGGGACTTGGCACAGCGCAAAGATGCACTTTACACGAAAGAAGATTTCAGTGAAGCAGATGGTATTTTGGCTGCTGAATTGGAAGACCAATATGGTGAAATGGGCGGATGGAATGCGGAAAGCGATGCAGCTTCGCTTTTGAGTGGATTGGGAGTGAAGGAAGAACTGCACTACACGCAGATGGCAGATGTAGAGGGCAAAATGAAAGTGCGTATCTTGTTGGCACAGGCCCTATTTGGTAATCCTGATAACTTGCTGCTTGATGAGCCTACCAACGACCTTGACTTGGAAACAGTGCTTTGGTTAGAGAATTATCTTTCGAATTGCGAAAATACGGTGATTGTAGTTTCTCACGACCGTCACTTCTTAGATAATGTGTGTACCGATATTATTGATATTGATTTTCAAAAAGTACGCCAATTCTCGGGTAACTACTCTTTCTGGTATGAATCTAGTCAGTTAGCTCTTCGTCAGCAAGCGGCACAAAACAAAAAGGCAGAAGAGAAGAAGAAAGAGCTGCAAGAGTTCATCAGCCGATTTAGTGCCAACGTGGCAAAATCAAAACAAACTACGAGCCGTAAGAAGATGTTGGACAAACTTAATATTGAGGAAATTCAACCATCTACTCGTCGTTATCCGGGAATTATTTTCCAACCAGAGCGTGAAGCGGGCGATAAAATCCTGAAAGTAACCGATTTGTGCTATGAGGTTGATGGTGATGTGATTTTCAAAGATGTGAACTTCACTATCGAGAAAGGTGAAAAAGTTGTATTTTTAGGAAAAGACAACCGTGCTATGACTGCGCTTTTCAATATCATTAATGGAGAATTAGAGCCTACATCGGGCGAATATGAGTGGGGGGTAACTATTACTCCGGCTTTCCTTCCAATGGAAAACTCAAAATTCTTTTCTGATGCAAAAACTATTTTCGATTGGTTGGCGCAATATTCTGATGACACTAGCGAGGCATTCTTGCGAGGTTATCTAGGTAAGATGTTATTCTCGGGCGACGATATGCATAAAAATGTGCAGGTGCTTTCGGGGGGTGAAAAAATGCGTTGCATGATTTCAAAAATGATGCTTTCTCACCCGAACCTTGTTGTGCTAGACCACCCAACGAACCACTTAGATATGGAGTCTATTCAGTCGTTTAACAACAACATGAAGACTTACCCCGGTAATATCTTGATGGCATCGCATGACCATGAGTTTATCGAGTCGGTTTGTGAGCGTATTATCGACCTAACACCAAACGGTTGCATTGATAAATATATGCCATTTGGTGAATACCTTATCGATGAGAAAATTAAAGAAAACAGAATGCAAAAATACGGACGATAGTGCCAAAATAGCATACACACAAAAAAGCGCATCGGAAATCTTCCCGATGCGCTTTTTTGTGTTATCAATTCATCGTGTTCTAACTGAATTTTCGGTGTTAGAGCAGGGCAGTGGATATTTTTGGCTCTGAGCCTAAAAAATGACATCTGTACTTTGTAAAAAAAAGATAACAAATGCACAAAGAATTAAATCAATAACTCATTTTTGAACCCAACTTTTTTTAGATTAGAGCATGAGGTTGTCATATCCTATGCGTTCATTTTTGTTTGAAAAAAGTATTCAGACGGTGTGGCGAAGTCCATTTTCGTTTGAAAAAGTATTCAGACGCTGAGACGAAGTCCATTTTTGCTGTAGAAAGTAGCAGGTGTTATATTTAGCGTTTATTTTCTCTTTTTTTTGTGCTTTATCAGACTTTTTCTTCTTAAAAAATTGCTCCGCTATCTTTTTTTTTGGCAATAGGGTGACTTGGGCTGAGATTGTGAGACGTATGTCAACGCAGAAGTTAGGCACCACTAAAACAGTCAATGCTTTGGGAGAAAGCGTAGAGTTGAGGCAGTGTAGTCGCCCAATAAAACCCCATTCAAACTCTTCGCTGGAAGGTTTGAGTTCGCCCATTATGATGTTGAAGAATGCCTACATCACACGGTTATCTTTCCTAATAACCTGAGTTCTGGATAAGCTTTCACCACTAGATTTATTTCAAAAATAGCCGCACTTAAGAGCCTTTTGCTCTGTTTTTGGCATAAATTCCGTCTTTCCCACTCGAAATATTCCGATATTCCTTCATGGAAAAGTCGAAATTTCTGATCAAAAACAGAACAACCTGAGACAAATTATTATCCAGAACTCAGGTTAATAAAACAACTTTCTCACTTTTCTCGATTGTGAAAGTAGCATCTTTGAAAAGTACTTCGCCATCTACCTCGTAGGTAAGCCCTTCAACTCTAAGAATCTTATCTCCTGCTTCGCGCTCGGGGTGGAAAATAATTCCCGGATAACGACGAGTAGGTAGTTTGATTTCCTCGATATAAAGCTTGTTAAACATTTTCTTCCGGCTTGTAGTTTGCCTAGATTTTGCAACGTTAGCACTGAATCGGCTGATGAACTCTTGAAGCTCTTTCTTCTTCTCTTCAGTTTTCTTGTTTTGAGCAGTTTGCTAGCGAAGAGCTAACTGACTAGATTCATACCACAACGAATAGTTGCCAGATAATGAGCCAATTTTTTGATAATCGATATCATTAATATCTGTACAAACATTATCCAAGAAGTGACGGCAATGAGAACCACAATCACAGTCTTCTCGCAGTTTTCAAGATAATTCTCTAGCTAGAGTACGGTTTCAAGATCAAGGTAGTTGGTAGGCTCATTTAGCAAAAGGTTGTCGGGGATTTCGAGAATAGCCTGAGCAAGAAGTACGCGTACTTTCATTTAGGCTTCTCTATCTGCCATTTGAGTGTAGTGAAGATCTTCTTTTACTCCAAGTCCGCTAAGCAACATTGCGGCATCCGATTTGGCATTCCATCCGCCCATTTCTGTAAATTGTCCTCTAGTTTTGCAGCTAGGTTTCCATCCCCTTCCGAGAAATCCTCTTTTGCATGCAAGGCATATTTCTTCTGCATTAAGTCCCAAAGTTCTTTGTGTCCCATCAATACAGTTCGTAAGTCTTTTGTGCTAATGTATCTGTTTCTAAAAATCTGAAATTTTCGATCAGGACAAAGCAAATGTGTTTTAAAATCCCATCGGGAGGTTCTCAAAAAGATGGTTTTTAAAAATTATGCATATGAAATTCCCCAAAGTGTATTTTACTTGAAAACTTTTGGTTAGCTATCAAATAGCTCTAAAAAAATGATAAATCTGTCTTTAGAATCTAAATGGATTGATTAATGAGATTTTTTTGTCGAAAAACTTAACAAATAATTAACTAGTTGTGTTGTTTTTGGTTTAATGCTCTGGTAATCTGCTTTCTAAGTAAATCAGTAGAACAATTATTCATTTACAATGTGTAGTTGTTGCTAGTGTTTTACACGTATATTAGTAATGAATTGCAAGTTTATGCAGATAGTGTATGATGGATTTCCTTATAAATTATTGATTTGCACCTTTATTAATGTTACAGATTCATAAAATAAATATATATTTGTCAAAGAAATTTATCAAAAATAAACTATGGTTAGATTTTGCAAATTAGTGCTACTTACATTTCTAATATGTAGTACGTATGTAGCATCAGCACAAGAGCGTTCTATTAGAGGGGCAGTTACTAGTGCCGATGACAGTTCTCCAATACCTGGAGTTACAGTTCTTGTTGAGGGTACAATGTTGGGAACAGTTACCAATAATGATGGTCAGTATATGATCAATGTTCCTATTGGAGCTAAAGAGTTGAAATTCTCATTTGTAGGAATGAAAACAAAAACAGTTACAATTACAGGAAAACAAATTGATGTACAACTAGAAGTAGACAGGACAGAAGTAGACCAAGTTATGGTTGTAGCCTATGGCACAGCTAAGAAAGAATCGTTTACAGGTTCTGCTGAAGTCTTGTCGGGCAGTGAGTTGGTAAGGCGAGAAGTGACAAACGTCAGTAAAGCACTTGAGGGTTCAGTTGCCGGTTTGCAATCTACTTCGGGAGGAGGACAACCCGGTAGTAGTTCTTCCATAGTGTTGCGAGGTTTTGGGTCTTTAAATTCTAGCAACGCACCTTTATACGTTGTAGATGGGGTACCATATACAACAGCTATAAACTCAATAAGTAATGATGATATTGAAAGCGTTACGGTTCTTAAAGATGCATCAGCTAGTGCTCTTTTTGGAGCAAGAGGAGCGAATGGTGTTATCATGATTACAACCAAAAAGGGTAAAGCAGGAAAAACCGAAATCGGACTAAAAGCATCGGTTGGTATTTCTAATCGAGCTTTTGCTCCCTATGACGTTATGGATACCGAAGGCTATATTGAGTCAACATTCTCTGCTTTCAGAAATAATGCAATTTTTGGATATGGAATGACATATGAAGATGCCGGAAATGAAGCTTTGAAACAAATAGCAAGTGCTTCGAATGGTATTTTTGGTAATAATCAGCAATATAACCCATACAATTATGCAGTTGAGGATCTAATAGACCCTTTATCGGGTCAGATTCGTGATGATGCATATTTGATGCGTAATTATAATTGGATGGATGAAGCTACAAACGAAAATGCAGTTCGTCAAGAGTACGAAGTGTCGTTGAGAGGAGGTACTGATAAATTGTCGGTGTATTCATCTTTCTCATACTATAACGAAGATGGGCTATTGAAAGAAACGGGGTATGAGCGATTTAATGGTCGTCTCTCTGCACAAGTAGATGCAACTGATTGGTTGAAATATGCAGGTAGTTTGAACTTCTCTTTTGATGAAACCCAGATGTTGCAAGGCTCAGGAGCAGCATCATCTAATGTGTGGTATAGTGCGCAATTCATGCCTTCAATCTATCCGGTATATGAGATTGATAATAATGGTTCATATGTTTTAGATAAAAACGGAAACCCTCAGTTTGATTATGGAGCAAACCGTCCGGGAGGAGCACAGCTTAATTTCAATTCGTTGGCAACGCTGGTGGATGATGCTTCTTATAGTAATGGAGATAACTTGTCAGGGCGTTTTAATGTGGATTTGCTAGGTAACGCATTAGGACAAAATCTTAAAGGGTTGAAATTTACAGCTAATTATGGCTTTGATTATGCCAACCTAAACAGCACATCATACCAAAATCCTGATGAAGGTAATGCGGCTTCAATAAGCGGCTTGTTGGCAAAAGCTAATAGCCGTAGGTTTAGCTATACTTTCAATCAACTGTTATCTTACGAAAAAAGATTTGATAATCATTCAATTTCGGTATTAGTAGGACATGAGAATTACAGCTCAAAAACAAATGCCCTACGAGGAGCTAAGTCGGGTTTCCCTTATGATGATATTTATGAATTGACAATAGGCTCAACAATTACTGCCCTAACCTCATCCGAGGATAATCACAGAATAGAGTCGTACCTGTCAAGTTTGAATTACAACTATATTGATCGTTATTACTTCTCTGCGAGTTGGCGTACTGATGGCTCTTCTCGATTTCATAAAGACCATAGATGGGGGCAGTTTTGGTCTTTGGGAGCATCTTGGAGAATCAGCGAAGAGGATTTTATGCAAAGTGCATCGTGGATTGATAATATGACACTGAAAGCAAGTTATGGAGTACAAGGTAATGATAATATCAGTACACTATACGCATGGCAAACTTTTTATGATTTGACAGCATCTAATGGTGATAACAACGGAGGACAACTGAATTCCTTAGGTAATAAAAAATTAAAATGGGAAGAAAGTCAGAATTTTAATATGGGAGTCGAAGCTAGATTACTAAATAGATATTCGGTAACAATTGAGTATTACAATCGTAAAACTGTCGATATGTTGATGTCTCATCCGCTACCGACATCTGCAGGTCTTACTTCTTTCTATGATAATATAGGTTCTATGCTCAACAGAGGTGTTGAGATTACATTGAAAGCAAATATTATGAGAAAGCAAAACTTTGACTGGAGTGCAACATTTATAGGTTCGACACTTAAAAATGAGATATTGGAGATGACCGAAAATTCTGATGAATTAATTTCGGGTTCAGGTATAACAAAGGTAGGACATGAAATTAATTCATTTTATATTGCTCGCAGTGCAGGAGTTAACCCTGTGAATGGAGAACAGCTTTATTGGGTGTATGATACAGACGGCAACGGTAATAAGGTCGGTGAAGATTATATATCAAACGATATGAATAAAGCTACAAGCAGTAGGTTTGTAGCGGGTAGTCGTATCCCTGATTTTCAAGGTTCGATTGGAACAAATATGAAAATTTATAACTTCGACTTGTCAGTCCTGACTACATTCTCGATTGGTGGATATGTGTTTGATAATATATATCAAAACCTAATGAATCCAACACAAACCGGTGCTAATTTTCATAAGCATCTCGAGAGAGCTTGGCAAAAAACGGGTGATATTACAGATATACCACGTATAGATTATACAACACAAGTTGTCCCAACAGAGCGGGATTTGATCGATGCATCGTATTTCGCAATAAAGAATATTTCTTTGGGATACACATTCCCCAAAAGCATAACAAGCAAAATGAATATTCAAAATCTCAGACTGTATATGACAATGGATAACCTTCATACATTTACACACCTGAAAGGAATGGACCCGCAAGCTTCGTTATCGGGAGGTACGGCATATACATATGCGCCAATTCAAACAACAATGTTCGGCATAGAACTTAATTTCTAAATTTTTATAGAATCGATAAATATGAAGAATTATATTATAATATTAATAGCGGCTTTGTTTGTGAGTTCTTGTGCATCAGATTATTTGGATACTGAACCCACAACATCAACCACTCCTGAAAAACTTTTTGAGGATTTAGAAGGAGCTCAAATTGTTATGGATGGTATATATCGTCTGACTTATGTTGCCGGATATGTGTCAAGTTCCTATATAGATCAAAGCTTCGGAATCTCTGCCATTACATTAGCAAATGAATTTATGGGTGAAGATATGACTATGAATGAAGAAGGTAGAGGATGGTTCCTGGATGATTATAGATATACGGTGAGACAAGGTTATACAAATAAAAATTCACGCTCGTACGGAACATGGTTTTTTTATTATTCCTTGATTCTTAACTGTAATGGAATTCTGGATGTGATTGATGATATCATAAGTGATGATGAGGTACTTAGAGCGAATATTAAAGCTCAGGCATTGTCGATGAGAGCTTATTGTTATTTTGGCTTGATACAGACTTACCAGCAAGCATATATCGGTAATGAAGATGCTCCGGGAGTGCCTATATATACAACAGCTACAACAATAGAAACAAGAGGTAATGGTAGAGGAACTGTTGAGGAAGTATATACTCGTATTAATGATGATTTGACAGAAGCTCTTGAGTTGTTTAGCAAAACTACTACGGCAGCAAATAAATCTCACATCGATTACTTTGTAGCACATGGATTTCGAGCAAGAGTAAAAATGGCTCAAAACGAGTGGAAAGAGGCATTAGAATCAGCAAAGATAGCCATGACCAAAGGACAAATGATTCCGTTGGAAGATCTAATTCCTACAGATGTTGATACCTGGGGTAGAATGGATACAGTGTCCTACGCACGTGAGGGGGCGTACAATTTTAATGATGTATCGAATAAGTCAGTATTGTGGGGAGTGTCGATTAATGAAGAACAATCAACAGGTTTTATGAGCTTCTTTTCTCATATGGATTCTCAAGTTCAGTCTTATGCGTATTATTCAAGGAAGTGTATTAGTAATTGGCTGTACAATCAAATACCAAAATATGATGTTAGAGTTTTGATGTGGCAACCAGTTGTTACTTACGAAGATAATCGAGGACCTTTGTTTCCATATAATCAGTTGAAATTTAAGTTTCTCAACTCATCAACAATGACCGGAGATTATATTTATATGAGATATGAAGAAATGTTGCTGACTAAAGCAGAAGCAGAATGCAGATTGGGAAGACAACAAGAAGCACGCGCAACATTGAAAGAACTGCTTGTAGATAGATATAACGAAGCGAAAAAAAGCCAAATTGATTCGATATTAAATTCGTATGATGGAATTACATTGACAATAGATGATTCTAACGGTCCGACAACTCCTATCGGAGGAGCAGTAACTCTATTGGATAAAATTATTCTGGAACGAAGAATCGAACTATGGGGAGAACAAAATAGACTTTGGGATATTAAAAGACTGGGTGTTGGATTTACACGTAGGTTTAACGGAACAAATCATTTTCAGACTTTAAGTACATTGAATACCGACGTAGAATCAAAAGAGTTTGTCATGCCGATTCCTCAATCTGAGTTTGACGCTAATGAATCGATGACTAGCGCTGATCAAAATCCGTTATAGTAAATAGCTGAGTAATTATGAATATTCAAAATAAAAATGTGTGGGAGACTACTCGCGGTCTTATATGCGATAGGCAATATCCCAACTGTTAACTAAAAATATAAACATATGAAGAAGTTGCTATATATAATTGTTTCTGCCACATTACTTACATTCACGGCTTGTGAACAAGATGTGCCAGGAGTAAAAAATGATAGTTATGAGAGCATTTCTCTCATGGCAAATATTGCAGATGTAGATATTAAAATCGAAGAGGGATTTGAAATAAAGTTCCCGATTTATAGAAGTAGCACAAATGGAGGTGTTAACTCGGTAGCCGTAGCTCTCAAAGATACAAACAATATTTTTGAGCTAGAATCTGATATTGTCAGCTTCCCTGCTGATAGTTATGTTGGATATGCTACTATAAAACCAATCAACCCCGACCTTGTGTCTTTAAGAAAATCATCCTATAAAATGATTCTCGAAATTACTGATAAAGAGTATCTGAATGGTGTTGATACCACTCTAATTACGGCTACTCCATTTCTAACTTTTACTGATACCATAGGAACAGGGGCTTTGGTCAAAACCGATGCTTTCTGGGGAGCAAATAATGTTCCAAACGTTCTTAAAATGGAGGGGCAAAACATATACCAAGCTGAGTTGTATCTTCCGGGATTTCCTATGAATATCTTTCTGAATGATGACGGCTCTGTTACGATATTAGAACAAAATACCGGTTTTGAATACACAACGGGAGCATATATATATATGTATTCGGTGTCTGATGAGATAGCTGATTCACTAGCTACAGCCATCGAAAATCCAAACACATATGAGATTGACGGAGATTATATCAAGCTTAATATGGCAATGCGATTAACCATTCCTGCACTAGATGGATATATTATTGAATTAATGAATGAAGTGTATGCAATTCCTAATGTGATGGAAGAATAAATACTTGAGATTTAAAAAAAAATAAATTATGAGAAGATATACAATTTTATTAATTCTATCTTGCATCTTTTTTGCACAACAAGGATTATCACAAACAGTCATAAACGAGGGATTTGAAGGAGCATGGCCTCCTACCGGATGGACAATTGATTCTTGGCAGAAAGATGGTACTGAAATAGAGGATGTAACTTGGAAACAACAAACTACATGGCCGGATGGAAATGGACCGACTTCCGCATTTGAGGGCAGTAAATCGGCAGTGATGCAATTCAGTGGTGGCGGAAGACCATTATATGCCAACTTCAATATCACGACACCCAATTTTGATGTCAGTTCATTTAATAACCCTCAGGTGTCATTTAAATGGTACTATGTAAATACTACTTCTGAGGCTAGTTACTTCGAAATGCAAGGAAGTACTGATAACGGAGAAACATTTGAAACATTCTCCACAGTGATGTTTGTAACAGGTTATGAAACGAAAGACTGGATGGACTATACTCAAGTATTTGATAGAAACTACACTAATATCAGAATTGCAGCATACAAGGCAAGTGGTGGTACATACAGAAGTTTTCACATTGATAATTTTATTGTTGAAGAAGGTCCGGAGGTTGCTCCTCCTGTTAATATTACCACACGAACTTTCTTGGGAGAAGAAGGTAAACTGGATATAATTTGGGGTAAAGTCAATGACCAAAGTATGTGGAATCTAAAAATTGCAAACGAAGAAATAGACCCAGATGTTGATAATGCATTGATTTATGAAAGAAATCTTAGATCTTCTGAATATGTAGCGTCAGACCTTGCTCCTAATCATGCTTATCATGTATATATACAGACTGTAGATGGACCTAAAACTAGTGAATGGATACATAGTGAAGTATTTCTTGCATATGCTCCTGTAACTTTGCCTTTGGATATCGACTTCGAGGAAGATGACGGTAAGTTTGTTTTCGTACAAGATGGTCAAGTAAACCAATGGTATTGGGGAAGTGCAACAGCATCAGAAGGAATTAAATCAATGTATATATCTAATGATGGTGGTGCTACTAATGCATATGATAATTTGTCAAACAAGAGTTTCCTTTATAAGGATATCATATTCCCCGATAGCATGCCGGATGGGGCTGTTCTTTTCTTTGACCACAAAGGGATTGGTAATGCGCCTAATCAAGCTATGCAAATTTGGATTGTTAAAGGTTTGAATAGAGTACCTGTTGCCGGTTCATTCTTCTATGCAAGTTCGTTAGGAACTTTTTCAGGTGATAGTGTTTGGACAAGCTACGAAATTCCTATCTCTAATGTTTCCGAGAATGATACTTGTAGGTTGATTATCGGCTGGAAAGATGATAATACAACCACAACTATTCCATCAGCTTTTGATAACTTTAGAATTGATGCTGCAAATATTGTAGCTCCAACATCTCCTAAAGTTATTGAGACAACAACAAGCACAGCTACTATTGATTGGTTTATGACTGGTAGTGCAAATGCATGGGAAATTGAATATGGTCCTTTAGGTTTTGAAGTTGGAGAAGGAACAGTTGTTCAATCGCCAAATATACCGCCATTTACGATTACGGGGTTAGAGGATGCTTCAAATTATCAATTTGTGGTTCGCTCCAAGAGGATTGATGACACAGATACCATCGTTAGTAGTAGTAGTGAGCCTGAAATTTTTGTTACACAAGCTCTGCCTAAAAGTGCTCCGTATTCATACAATTTTGATGATGTTCCGGCAGAATTATTTGATTTGCATGCTCGTAAAATTCCATCGGGATGGCTTTGTTACTCAGAGCCTACAGAGTCAAATGAAGATGCTCCTCTTGTAAAGTGGTATTTATTAGAGCACTCTTATTTTACAGAATCAGACCCGAATGCAGCAGCAATGTTAAATCCTTCAGGTAAAGAAAATATAATGATAATTACTCCTGAATTGGTTGGTATCTCATCAGGTAAAAACCGTATATCTTTTTACTCATGTATTAACCATCCCGGACAGTGGATGACGGTTGGTGTAATGAGCGACCCTACAGATATTAGTACATTTGTTGAGCTTGAAAGATATGATGGAATCGACCAAATTGTTGTAGATTATGACAGTGAATCTTTCAGAGGTGGGGTTATTCGTAATATTGTTTATTTTGATTCGGACTTAGTTACTGCAGAGCATAAACATATTGCTTTCAAGGCAGGAGATATTATGCAAAGGCATGTAACTATTGATAATTTTGTGTACGAGCCAATTCCGGATGTTTTAGAACCTGATGATCTAAGGATAATTGATGTGTCAACAAATAATGCCAAGATTGCATGGGTGCCGATGAGTGGTGAAACAAAATGGGAAGTAATTAATGCTGTAGGAAATGTACACCCTAGTGCGGACACTGTTGGTATTGTTGTAGAAAATGAACCCACCTTTACCTTTGATGACCTTACTCCAGGAACCTATTACGAAGCTTATGTAAGAGGAATTGATGCTAATGGAGTGAAGAGTCCGTGGTCAACAAGGGTTTTCTATATGACATGTACAACTAAAGAAATGCCTTATATCGAGAATTTTGAATCTATAACTCTTACGGATTATGTTCCTCAGTGTTGGACTGTCGATGGCTATATTAGTAATTGGTTGCTTGTAAGCAATTCAGAAGAGGCTAATTCAGGAGCACTAACGGTTGAATTTCTAACAACAACAGAATCCTTTGAGAGCGGAGACTGGTTGTTTACTCCTGATTTTCCGGCAGAAAAGGATAAAGTATATGAATATACCTTCTGGGTGAAATCCAAAGATATAAACAACACACTCAGCGTTTATTTCGGACTAGGTAGTACTGTTGAGGATATGGGAGAGGCACTTGCAACAATTACAAAATTTGACGGAAATTACAATATTGTTAAAGTTAGGGTTACGGCTCCTGCTACGGGTTCGTATAACTTTGGAGTAAAATATGCAGGTACTAGTTCTGTCGGATTATTTTTAGATGATGCAGTGATACGTGAGATTTTTGAATCTCATGTCGAAGAAGGGAAAACCTCTATAGTTTATCCAACCGTCGTTACGAGCTCATTCAATGTAGAGCTCTCGGATGCAACTGAAACTGCATTTGTTCAGGTATATGATTCACAAGGTAGGGTTGTTTATGAAACTACGTGTAAATCCGGTGATAGCGTTCCTGTTTCAAGTCTTTCTGATGGTATGTATTTTGTAAAAGTAAGAGTTGGACTTTCTATCGAAACTAAGAAAATTATCATAAGAAAGTAAACTTAAGAACAGATGATATCTTTAATGTTTAAATTAAAAAAGATGAGAAAAGTAATATATACATTGATCGCTGTGTTTTCATTCGGTCTTTCTGCGTTTTCACAAGATGTAGCCTTAGGTTCGTTTTATGTGAAGTTCAAAAAAGCTTATGAAACACGATCAAGCGTTCAAGAATCACAAACTACAAGTCCTTCTTCGAGAAGAGTTCATAGCGAGAAGCTTTTTGGTATGCAAACAAAGAGTTCTGCACTCGCATCTTATAAGATGAGTGATTTTGCATATAGCCTTAAAATTGGAGCAAAACTCAAAAATGCTTATCGTATAGATTTCGAAGGGGTAGAAGATGAAGAAGCAAATGATAGATTATTTGCTCAATTAAAAGCTTTGAACAATGTCGTTAGTGTTGAAAAGGTGTATGCAATGCAAACCTTAGGTTTTGAGGGTAAGCCTAACGATCCCCTCATGGATATCTCGTCTATGGAAACCGATTGGCATCTTCGTCAGATCGGATTTTATGAAGTCTATGGTAAATATCAAGGAAATCCGGACATTAAGGTTTCTGTAGTTGATAATGCTGTATGGGGAGAGCATCCTGACTTGCAGATAGCTCCCGAGAATCAATATTATGCCCTTGTTGACGCTGTTGGAAATTCATCACCGCCTTATAATATTGATCCTATTGATCCTTGTGAGTCTGCTATGATTTGTGAATCTTCAACATGGTCTCACGGTACTCACTGTGCCGGACTCGTAGCTGCAATCACAGATAATGGAATTGGTATATCATCATTTGCTTCGGGAGTAACGCTTATGGGTGTGCGCGCCGGAGACGACAAGGGTAGTCAAATCCCAAGAGCTTTCGAAGGTATATTGTGGTCTATTGATAATGGAGCAAAAGTAATAAGTTGCTCTTTCGGGAATAAAACCGAATCTGAAGTCGAAACTGAAATTATTAACGAAGCACTTGCTCAAGGAATTGTTATTGTTGCAGCTGCAGGTAATGATGCTTCTGCAACCCCTCAGTATCCTGCAGCAATTGACGGAGTTATTTCTGTCGGTTCAGTTGATTCAAACAATATGAGATCAGTCTTTTCAAATTATGGCGGTTGGGTTCATGTTGCAGCTCCCGGAGGATATAACTATTCGAAACTAACTCGTGCTGAAACAATATTGAGTACAACTTTTAGTGTTAGTCAAGTATATAGAATTGATGGTTTTTCAGCACTTGATGGTTTGTATTACGACGGAAAAAGTGGTACATCTATGGCAACTCCTTTAGTAGCTTCAGTTGTTAGTCTTATGTTGTCATATAATCCGGATCTGACTCCAGCAGAAATCATGACAATCCTTCAAGAAACTTCAACTCCTGTATATGGGTGGGATATGGATCCGGAAGGCGGTGTTATCAATGCAGCAGCAGCTATGAAAAAGGTGGAAGCAATTACTGAAAAGCCTGCTATTCCCGAGCATGATGTCGAAGGTAATATTAAAGTATATCCTAATCCTGTCAGCTATTTGATTAATGTGGATGTGAGTGGAGTGTTGAATCAAGTTAGGGTTTATGACATGAGTGGTAATATGACGTTAGACATCTCAAATCCTAAAGACAATCAATTGTATGTTGCAGGATTGCCAAGCGGAACGTATATCATACAAGCAATAACATCAAAAGGAGTATTCTCAACTAAATTTATAAAACAATAAATCCGGCTTTGAGGGAAATCTACTTTTCTCTCCAGTATTTTCGGCATAAAATTCTAAAATTATGATCATGCAAAAAATAAAACAATTATTCACTGTTGCACTTGTTACGATAAGTTTCACAACAGCAAATGCACAAGATGGTAGCATAACTGTTGCCGGTTCAAAAGTTATTTCATCTGCTGTACCATTCCTGACAGTATCGCCGGATGCACGTTCTAGTGCAATGGGAGATGCCGGTGTTGCTACAACACCAGATGCTAATGCTCAGCATTGGAATTTAGCTAAATATTCATTTATAGATCAGAAAATGGGCTTAAGTGTGAGTTACTCTCCTTGGCTTCGTGATATAGTAGATGATATGAATATTTCATACGTGAGTTTCTTTCGTAAGATTGGAACAATGAATGACCAAGCAATCTCAGCATCATTGCGATATTTTTCTCTAGGTTCTATTGTGTTTTTTGATCAAAATGCTAACCTGATTTCTCAGCAAAACCCTAATGAGTTATCAATTGATTTTGGGTATTCTAGAAAGCTTTCAGAGACATGGTCGGGTGGTGTTAGTTTTCGTTATATACGTTCTGACCTTGCTACTCCGGAAATGACAGAGACTAGTGATGCTAGTTCTGCTGCCAATGCAGTTGCTGTAGATGTTGCTTTCTATCACCGAAAAGAAATTGGAGGTAATGGTAATGCTTACTCTCTTGGATTTGTTGCATCAAATATAGGAACGAAGGTTTCATATGATGATGGTAATACAAAGAACTTCCTTCCTGCAAATTTACGTGTAGGTGCCGGATATGAATTATCATTGGATGAAAATAATAAGTTCAACTTTGCTTTGGACTTTAATAAACTAATGGTTCCTACTTCAAATTACGACTATCTGTCAAACTCCAATGATGGTTCAATAATTATTCAATCTAAAGAAATTAATAACTATAGTACTATGGGAGGAATTTTCCGCTCATTCACTGATGCACCCGGAGGATTTAAAGAAGAAATGCAAGAAATCACTACTTCAATTGGTGTTGAATATTGGTATAGCAACCAATTTGCGCTTCGTTCGGGGTTCTTTACAGAGAATAAAAACAAAGGAGGTCGCCAGTTCCTAACATTTGGTGCAGGTGCAAAAATGTATGGTTTGAATCTTGATGTTAGCTACCTTGTATCAACAGCCTCGTCAACTCCACTTGCAAATACGCTACGTTTTTCTCTTGGGTTTAATTTTGACGAATTGTTTTAGTTTGGTATCTTTAGATTCAAGACTGTCGAGTAATAGCTCAGATAGGTTTCTTATTTTCTATGTTATTCATAAAGGCAAAAGTCCTAAGAAATGAGATCATTCGAAAGAGCTTTTTGCTCGTAGGTAGGGATACTTTCTGACAAAATATTCTATATCCTTAAGTCCGCAAGATTAATCGAGTATTAAAGGTCTAATAACCTGAGTTCTGGATAAGATTTTGCCTCAGGTTGTTCTGTTTTTGAGCAGAAATTTCGGCTTTTCCACGAAGGAATATCGGGATATTGCACCAAGGTATAATTGTTTTTATTTGTTTGGTGGAACTCGCAGAGCCTCGTTTCGAGTGGGAAAGACGGAATTTCTGCTCAAAAACAGAACAAAAGGCTCTTAAGTGCGGCTATTTTTAAAATAAATCCTGTGGTGAAAGCTTATCCAGAACTCAGGTTAATATGTCCCGTCCTGAAAAAGTGTTACAGGATTAGACAACTATAAATTAAACTTCCAGAGAGTCTATACTCTCTGGATTTTTTTGCTTTTACATGATGTAATCTTCAATTCTCTTTTCAGGACGGGACAATTCCACATAAAAAAAGAAAGAGCGTGCACCACACACGCTCTTTCAAACTAAAACAACAATAATAAACACTAACTATTCCACTATACTTTTTTCATTAACATGGAAACTCATCAATTGGTTTTTTAATGTATTAAAAAACCGTTGCTGATATTTCGTTGCTACATCTTTGGATTGTTGTAGCTACTAAATAAACAACATAAGATTAAATAAGTTCAGATTTCATTACGCATAACACTTAGAAAGGCAAAACTTAAACTTTTAATCTTTACCTATCTGCTTTATCTTTGCTGTGTGCTTGTTTTGAAGTTTAATCATGAAGCATCTGAAACTTCCAAGCGGTGGGGCGTGAGCCCATCGGTGGGTGTTGACAGGTGATTACAAACTAGCAAAAGCTTGTAGCCTACAGTCTATTGCAAAATTACAAACAAATGAAACCAGAAATAAAACAACAATTACATCAGCTCTTTGCAGCCACTTTTGCTGAAGAGCCTAACGAAATAGAGGTGTTTCCTGCCAATGGCTCTTATCGCGAATATTGCCGCATGACAAGCAATCATTATGTCATTATTGGGGCATGTAATGCCGATTTGCGAGAAAATGAAGCATTCATTAGTTTCTCGAAACATTTTAAGGCGCAAGGAATGCCTGTGCCAAAGATATATGCGGTGAATGAAACAGGCGATTGTTACTTGCAATCGGATTTGGGAATCGATACGCTTTATGATTTCCTTACCCAAACACGCGAGGTAGAGGGATTTTCAAATAGTATTGTAGGTGCTTACAAAGAGGTGTTGAAATTACTTCCTGTTTTGCAAACATCGGCAGCCGATGGCTTAGATTATAGTAAATGCTATCCTCGTGCGGCTTTCGATAGGCAGTCGATGATGTGGGATTTGAATTATTTCAAATACTATTTCTTGAAACTAGCAAAGGTGCCTTTCAACGAGCAGTTGTTGGAAGATGATTTCGAACGATTTACTTCATATCTTTTGCAAACCGACACCGATTATTTCCTTTATCGCGATTTCCAGAGTAGAAACATCATGTACAATGATGGCGAAGTAAATTTCATCGATTATCAAGGAGGGCGAAAAGGAGCGCTACAGTATGATTTAGCTTCGTTGCTATATGATGCAAAGGCGAATATTCCTGCGAATGTGCGTGCTGAGTTACTAGAGTTCTATCTTGATGAATTGGAAAAGCTGCAAGCGGTGAATCGTGTCGAGTTTAAATCGTACTTTGCAGGCTATGTGCTCATTCGTATTATGCAGGCTATGGGGGCTTATGGTTTTCGTGGGCTTTATGAGAAGAAGGAGCATTTCTTGAAGAGCATTCCTTTTGCGCTCGATAATATGGCGTATATTCTCGATAATTTCGATTTGCCTGTGGAATTACCCGAATTGATGGGAGTTCTCCGATTGCTGATAAGTTCAGAATCTTTGCGAGAGATTGGTACAGAAAAACCTAAACTTACGGTGCGTGTGGGAAGCTTCTCTTACAAAAAGGGATTGCCTCAAGATCCTTCGGGCAATGGGGGAGGCTTTATTTTCGATTGTCGGGCAGTTCACAATCCCGGGCGATATGAGCCTTACAAGCAGCTTACGGGTAGAGATGCCGAAGTAATTGAATTTTTAGAAAACAAATCGGAGATGCCACAGTTCATGAGCCATGTTTATGCTTTGGTGTCTCAGTCGGTAGAAACTTATATTAATCGTGGATTTACGAGTTTAACGGTGAACTTTGGCTGCACAGGTGGGCAGCATCGTTCGGTGTATGGGGCAGAACAACTAGCAAGGTTTTTATCGAACAATTACAAGGTGGAGCTTGTTTTAACGCATAGAGAACAAGATTTTTAGGAGTTTATAGGTTTATGAAGTTGAACTATTGTGCTGAACCATAATAAATCGATGAATCTCATAAACTCGATTAACCCCACAACCAGATAACCTCCTTAAGTCATGAGTAAAAAAGCCTGTAAAGATCCAGATTATAAGCGACCAAGCGATTCAAAGTACATTTGTAAGAAATGCAAGATCAAAGCCGAAAAGGAGAAGTACGTGTGCAAACCTGAGAAGCTATAAGTAGGGGGAGTTTGCGCTTTAATTTACAGTAAAAACAAATAGTCCCGTTCTGCATTTAGAACGGGACCATTTGTTTGGCTCTATGTCGTATGTAGTATGTTTGACACAGCGGCTCGCAAATCGTGTATTTTGCCATGAAAATGCTTCGCCGTAGGCGATTAATCTTATCCTGAACTCAGGTTAATAGCATAAAGATATTCACGCCACTATTCCCCGTAGGGGGTTAATCTCATTCATTAAGATTGAAGCCCGATGGGCTTTACCCACTACAAGCAACATAGAACCAATAGATTCAAAAATAGGCAATTGCGATTTGTGTTTTTTCGATACAAAAAATGGAAGGTTATAGAATTAGGCAAAAAAAAGCACTCTTCATAGGGGGGGTAAAAATAGGGTTCCTATGAAGAGTGCAAATTAATTGGGGGGTGAAATTTGAAGTGTCAATTAATATGAATGCGAGTCTATTTCATCATCGCTAATCTTTTGGCTATTCATGGCTTTCCAGAACCACCAAATGTAAGCTATCACGAAAGGCACAAGCAGCGATACGTAGCTCATGACCGTGAGGGTGAATTGGCTCGATGAAGCATTTTCGATGGTGAGCGACGATGGAGCATCGACCAAAGAGGGATAGAAGCTCGTGTTGTTCAGCCCAGCAATTAGGAAGAGCACCCACACCACAGCCACAGAGCCTGAACCGGTGAACCAAATGCCTTGGTGAGAGTGGCTTAGGATGGTAGAATAAATTCCCCAAAGCACGGCCAACACTCCCGCAAGAAACAAGGCAAGTAAAGCGGGCATTTCAATGAGGTTGTGCCAATATTTATAACTTTCTACGTGCACTTCCCCGTTTATCGGGTTGTAGGCATAACCATCTTTCAGCAGCAATACAATAACGAAATACAAGAAAAAGACTAAGAATGGTATGGTATTGAGCAGCACTTGGCGTTTACTGAGTTGATACACGGTTTCGTTGTCCACCGAGTTGATAAAATAAAGAGCGCCTAGCACTCGGGCTAAGAAGAATATAGAAAGACCTAATGCCACGTTGTGGAAGGTAAGCACTGCTTCTAGTCCACGAGCACCATTTTGCCAATGCACCACTCGGTGGTCGTCGAGAATAAATTCGGCGCCATTGAAGAAGGTACCCACTGCTGTGCCAATTAAAATGGGAGCAAGGATTCCGTTTATCATTAGGAATGTTTCATAGGTTTTTTGCCCGAGCAAATTGCCGGGTTTTCGCCGATACTCGTAGGAAACAGCTTGAATGACAAAGCAAAGGAGTATAGCAATCCACACCCAATAAGCACCACCAAACGATGTGGCATAGAACAAGGGGAAGGAAGCAAAGAATGCGCCACCAAAGGTAACAAGCGTGGTAAAGGTGAATTCCCATTTTCGCCCTAAGGTGTTGATACAAAGCATTCGTTGTTTCTCGGTTTTCGTAACCTGATACATTAGGCTTTGTCCCCCTTGCACAAAGCTGAGGAACACAAACAAAGCGCCCAGAAGCGACACAATTGCCCACCAATATTGCTGTAAGCAGAGATAAGATAAATTTTCAAACATGATTAATGTCCTCCATCGTTTTCGCTAATTTGAGGTCCAATTTTTATTTGTCGGGTCATGATGCGCAATTCAGCAATGAGCAACACTGTAAACACGGTGGCAAACAAGAAGAACGTAGTTTGCACCGCGCTTGTACTAATGCGCGTTACCGCAGCCATGGTGGGCATGAGGTCTTGAATAATCCACGGTTGGCGCCCCACTTCGGCAACAATCCACCCACACTGCGATGTTAGGTAAACCAAAGGGATACTCCACACTGCAGCGTGTAAGAACCAGCGGTTTGTTTCTAGTTTTTCTTTCCACACAAAAAATAGGCATAGGGCAAAGAAAAAGATGAACCAACCGCCTAAATACACCATAATGTGGAAGGCATAGAAAGTGAGCGGCACACTTGGAATGAGCATATTCAGGTTTGTTATATGTCCGTAGCCAAAATATTTGTAATAGTTTTCTTGGAAATCGGGGCTCATAAACTCTGCTTTTATATTTTCGGCTAGTTCAGGCGAGTTATTTTTGCGAGCTCGCTGAAAGTCTGCCAGTTTAGCCATGGCCACTTTGCCGCGTTCAATTTTTTCTTCCGTCCCCATAATGCCATGTTTGGGATTGCCATATAGTAAATCGTTTACTCCCGGCACAAAGCCATCGGCACTTCGAGTAGCCATTAATGAAAGCAATTTAGGAATTTCCATTTTGACTAAAAAGTCGGGAGTAGCTTCATTGCCTTGATGAGCCTTGTTTGAAAGAATGCCAAACGCAATTAGCCCCGCTTCTTCCTGTCCTTCGTAAAGACCTTCGAAAGCAGCGAGCTTCATGGGCTGATATTTAGCCACGTGGTAAGCCGAACTATCGCCTGTGGCAGCTACAAAAAACGATGATGCTAGTCCAAAAACGGCAGCCACGGCAATACTCTTCTTCGCAAATTCTACTTCACGTTTTTTCAGTAGAAACCATGCCGACACGCCACACACAAACACCGAAGCAAGCACAAAGCCCGACGATACGGTGTGCAGCAGCTTATCGATAGCCATGGGGTTAGAAACCACAGCCCAAAAATCTACCATTTCGTTGCGAGCCGTTTCCGGATTGAATTGCATTCCCACAGGATTCTGCATCCAAGCATTGGCTATGAGAATCCACAATGCCGAAAGGTTTGCCCCAATGGCAGTGAGCCAGCTAGCCGCTAAATGTACTTTTTTGCTCACTTTGTTCCATCCGAAAAACATAATGGCAATGAAAGTAGATTCCATGAAGAAGGCTAAAATACCTTCAATAGCTAGCGGTGCACCGAAAATATCGCCCACAAACCAAGAATAGCTACTCCAGTTTGTGCCGAACTCAAATTCGAGTATGATGCCCGTGGCAACGCCAATGGCGAAGTTAATGCCAAAGAGAGTCATCCAAAATTTGGTTATTTTCTTCCATATTTCTTTGCCCGTACACACATAAAATGTTTCCATGGTGGCAATAATGAAGGTAATGCCGAGGGTGAGCGGAACAAATAACCAATGGTACATGGCTGTGAGTGCAAATTGCGCCCGCGACCAATCCACTAGTGAAAAATCAATCATGTCATTCATAAGCTTAATTATTTAGTATTTGTAATTTGTTGGAGTACATGGTCGGCACGCTGCTCGTTGGTTTCAAAATTTGTTTTCAGAAAGTTGGGGAAGAAAAAAAGCTTCAACACCAAAAACATAATGATAAGCTTAATGATGATAATCAGCCACACTTGTTTCCCCCAAGTGCTCATGTTTCTGAATCCATCGGCATAAAGGCTCCACACCTTGCTTAGTCGAGAGTTGTTTCCCATCGTGTTTGTCTTTTGTTATATTAGATATAGTATGTTGACGGAATAAATGGCATTTTCCCGTAGATTATTCCTAAAATCTTGCCTTGCGAGAGGCTGAGAATGGAATTTACATAATCTTACCAAAGGTTCATTAATAGTATTAACAAATGAAAATGAATTTTGACTACAAGAAATCAATTTTAGACCAAATTACCCACCTTTTGAAGTTTAAATCGGTATTGTTTTTATCTATCAATCATTGGTTTTGAAAATTAGCAAGATTGGTTTTCGTGTGTTGAGGAAAAGTAATTTGAGTTTCACACCCGTGTTAGTAATAGTACTACATATTATAGTATCAATTTTTGTGGCAGACTATATAATGTATACCCGTTGGTGAAATAAATAGTAGCATTTCAACTCCAAATGCACGAATTCTTTTTTGGTAATTGGTTGGTTTAAGCAAAAACGCATATTTCTGCTTTTCGTAAAGCGAAATTTAAGCCCAAAAGCAGGGAATTCTTTTTTGGTAATTGGTTGGTTTAAGCAAAAACGCATAATTCTGCTTTTCGCAAAGCGGAGTTTAAGCCCAAAGGCAGGAATTCTTTTTTGGTAGTCGGTTGGTTTATGCTGAAAATGTGTAATTCTGCTTTCCGCAAAGCGGAGTTTAAGTCTAAAATCTCTAGTTCTAAGTTGGTTTTTTTGTTTCAGTTATTACAAAAAGATTGAAAAACTGCAACTGAATCCATTAGGGTGTAGTTGAATATTGCTTTAAATTAGCGTGTTAACCTGATTTAGTAATCGTATGGTGAAAAAATTGGGCCTTGAATGTTTTGCATTAGAAGTGAAGGCAAGCATTGTTTTACTTCTGTCATCGTGAGATGTCGGGGTAAGGAATATTGTTTTCGTGAGGGATACAAATGTTTTATCAGCAAATCTTTCTCAAGACTGAGGAGTAAAACTTTTCGATTGATGCCACAATCATGCGTTGATATGAGATTCCAATTTTATCTTTTTCGATTCTCCAAAATACATCTTTTTCGATTTCGTCTTCACCTAATTGGCTTAGGCTATCAAATTCTCTTGGTGTAAGTTATAGGAATGTTCTTACAGCACTGACATAGTTCTAGATAGAGTTGACGCTATATCCCTGTAGCTTTAGATTTCGTTCGAAGTCTTCAATCAAATTCTCAATATCCATACCGTGATGTTTTAGAATACAAAGACATTCGTATATACAAGAAAAATGATATTTTCTATTGAAAAAGCCTTGTGTTTCAAAGGGAATAACGGAATTAATTAAAATATTCACACATTTTTTATTTAATATTTACGAAAGTTATATATTGGTGACGCAAACAAGACGTTGTGTGCAATTAAAACATCAATCATATAAATTCAATAATGGTAAATTAATCGAATTTACAGGGGGGGTAAGCTTCTTTCTGCAAAGTAAAATGTGTGAAGAAATATTTTAACAAAAAGAACAAGACCTAATGAAAAAAAACAATCTATATTTTAGCAGTAATTTTGTCTGTTTTAGGTTGTGAGAAAACAGATACAAATGACGATTCAAATTTTAATAATCAATTTAGCTTATCAGAAAACGAGCTATTGAGCATAGCGGGTGAAATGCCAGCCGAATTTGAATCGGACGTAAATTTAAAATCTGCAAATTCATTTAAGCAACTAATTGAGTATAAACTTTTCTTACGGGATGGTGTGCCATATTACTACGTCTTAAATTATAAGGGTGGTGGTTTTATTATCTTGGCTGCTGATAAAAGAAGTGAACCCTTACTCGCGTACTCATTTGATTCTAATTTCCCTATGGATGAAGTAAATATGCCTGATGGCTTGATTGACTGGAAAAATGCTACTATTAGTGTTATAGATTCTTTGCGACAATTTAATTGGGTAGAGGATTATGTAGCAGAAAGATGGGATAAAGCTGTTAAAGATGGGGCTAGACCATTATTACCAATTGGCGACCACCCTGCAGAACTACCTGATGAAGTGCCAGATAACACAAACGACCCACTTTGCAATACAAAAACTTATAGTGTATCACCACTATTATTTACAGCATGGCATCAAGGGGTAGGTTTTAACAATAATGCACCATACAAAAGTTGTTCAGGACAAAGTAATGGAAGGACGCTAGCTGGATGCGTTGCGATTGCAGGTGCTCAAGTAATGAACTATTTAGAATATCCAACTACCTATAATTACGACTTTATGTATAACAATACTGGTTCTGATGAAGCATCTCGACTAATAAGAGATATTGACAATGCAGTTGATATGGACTATGGATGTAGTGAGTCAGGGGCTAAAACCAAAGATTTGGCGAAAGCATTTAAGGAAAACTTTTCTTACTCTTCGGCAAATTATGGAGATTTGAATCTAAAAACACTTAGGGATGAGATAAGTTGGGGGTATCCAGTAATTTTACGAGGACAATCTTCAGATGGAGGACATGCATGGGTTTGCGACGGTTATAACAACTATGTTAATCCTTGTGGCGCTAATTTACTTTGGCTGCATATGAATTGGGGTTGGGTCTCTTATCGTGAGTATAATGGCAACTACAAAGTGGGAGATTTTAGGGGCTTTAATGATAAAAATAAGATGATTTATAGAATCAGAAAATAATATAGTTATGAAAATATTGGTATACACATTAATTGCAATAAGCTTTATGAGTTGTGAAAAAGGACAACAAGAAAATTTTCCAGGTTCCAAAGGTTTATACTTGGTGTTAGTTAATACAAATGGAGAGAACCTTCTAAATCCTAAAACAGAAAACAGCATTGACTTTAATAAGGTTAAAAGGTTTTGTTTAATAGATGGAGAATATATTGAGCAATACCATGGACACCTTGATCACCCCAAAGGCTGTGGCATATTTGATTCTGAATATGCCATTGGAAATATTTTTGCTACTGATCTAAGTGGAGATATTAATGAAAATAGCACATCCACCACTGTAATAGACTGGGGGAATGGTGATTCAGATACAATTGTTGCAACAATGAATCCTGATACTAATTTTCCGTATTCGGAATTCTGGTATAATGGAATTTCAATGAAAGATTTCAATGAAAAATTATATGGGGATGAAAATTACTATTTTGAAATTTCAAAAGATTATTAGAGTACAGGAATAACTGTACACAACATTTTGTATAGTGCATAGGGCGGAGTTGTTGTATTTGAAGCTTTTGCAATTTCTTCAACCCTCAGAAGTGCAGCTTCGGTGGTTAGTCAAATAGCAGGTGTAAAACCTGCGCTTCGGCTACTTATCGGTTTGACAGGTAAGTGCTTTATAATGCCCTATGCACCATACAATTTACCGTTAGTCACAAGCTAAAAAGTGCCCCGAACAATGAACAGCGTGCCGATTAAAAATATTTATTTCAGTTCCTTATCTTCGATACATACAAATCTACTCTTGGAAAGCGGAATAAAAACACGCAACAAAAATCCAATCTCGGAACAACGCAATTTCATATACTCCAAAATAAGTTTGATTGATAAAGTATCAATCAGCCACATGGCTCCTAGAGCATTCCTCCCCACACCCGAAAAACAGACTAGCTCAGGTCAATTAAAACTTAGGCTAGATTTTGAATGAAAAAACGGGAGAGGGGCAACTAATACTATATATAGTATATTTTCGAGAGTAGGGGAGCGGTCTTTTCACCCCAAGTATAAAAAACTTTGTGATAAGTTTCCCAGCTAATCCATGCTGAATGATTTTTACTCTAAAAACTATCATGGACTTTATCAACCTGAGTTTCGATTAAGAATTATGCATAGATAGCCCATTGGGCTTATATATAAATAGAAACAAGAATTAGAATTTCATGTGAGATACATGTGTCAACTAAAAAACAATTATAAACACAGGAAATATATCTACATCATATACTCCCTACAGGAAATTCTCACATATTTAGCCTGTTTTCTATAAATAGATATCGCCCATGGCGAAACTTGGTTTGATTTTCAGGCTTTAGAAAAATATTCTTATCCAGAGAGGTTAATAAAGAATCCTCCTTCTGCCTGGGTATCCCAGCATACCATTCTTTCCAAGTTTTTTTCCAGTTGTACATTTTCTTCCAAAAAAAGTCATCGAGTGGCAATATTTGTAAATCGCTATCCACCAACGACTAAACATATTCTTGGTCTGTTTGCTTGAAAAAGACTTCACAGAAATTGCGAAAAAAAGAGTCGATATGCTTGCGAGTT
>JBKEBD010000041.1:0-2178 GCA_047972995.1 Mangrovibacterium sp. | reverse complement strand
TTGGCGAACACATAGCAGTAGAGTGAAAACGGTTATAGCTGATACCATCGTTAGCTATCTTACTCAATGTTGGGGTATTAAAATCTCCACCGTAAGTACTAGGCTGACCTGGGGCGGCATCATCTACCAAGAAAATAACAACGTTTGGAGCATCTTCTGGCAGGTGATTCTCTTTTACGCGATTCTTATACGTTGACTCTGCAATCGTAATTCCTGCTGTCGATGCAGAAGGAGTAGGCGGAAATGGCAATACATCTTGCGCCGAGAGTTGCCATGAACAGACAAGCCCTACCGCCAAAGTTAAACCTAAATTTTTAATTTTCATACGTTCTTTTTTATAATTAATAAAATGCTTTGAAAAATATAGTAATGCGACTTATATCGCGCTAGCTATTACTTTGTATATTCAATATCAACGCCATTAATTTTTCCGTTAAATTCGAATGGTGCTTGATCATAATAAGCTTCCGATACCGGAGAACCTAAATCTTGACCAATATCAAATCCGTCATTAAGCGCAATAAATGATGGTATTGATCTTGGGACAGTTCCTTGAGCAATTACTTTACCATTGGCTTTAATAGTTACATCCATTGGAGATCCGGGACCTCCTTGCAATTTAGAAGTTACCTCTAATTTCACATTGCCTTCAGGTAGTTTTGATTTAGCTGCAATTTTCGTGCGATTCATCAAGAAGAGATTATACTCGTAGTTCACATAGCCGTTTTTAATGAACAGGCTTACACCACCACCAAATCCTCCAACGGCTACTAATACACCATTAGCTTTCTTAGGTACTGTTAAATCAAAATCCATTTGGTTTGACTTACTAGCAAAGCGTGGTCCAAGATTACTTTCTTGAATTTGTGTTATAAGGCTTGAGAAATGCCATTTTGTAAGTGCTGAATGAGGAGCATCTTCAGGGTGCATAATAGCTGTTGACCAGAATGTTCCACCAATAGGCAGTACATTATTCTTAGCTGCTTGCACCAAAAATTCGCTTTTCATCATTTCTAACTTGTCCGGATATTTAGCTGCTAAATCATTAGCCTCACTCCAGTCTTCATCAATATGATATAGTTCCCATTTCTCTTTCATCGGATCCCAATTTTTGAAATCGGGAAGACCCTGAACCCATGGGGCTCTCAAACCGAATGTACAAGCTAACCAACCATCTTTGTAAAGTGCGCGGCTGGTCATAATTTCAAAATATTGAGTATGATGTTGTCCCGTAGCTTTAGGGTCATTAAATGAGTATTTCATACTTACCCCATCAAATGGCATTTGCTCAGTTCCATTCACAATTTTTGGAGCTTTAATACCAATCACATCATAAATGGTTGGAACGATATCGTTCACGTGACTGAATTGAGGACGAGGAGTTGCATCATGTTTAATACCTTTTGGCCAACGCACGGCTAGCGGCTGACGAGTACCTCCGAAATAGGCAGCTACCAGTTTTGTTCCTTTATATGGAGAAGCACTTGCCCATGCCCATGATGCATGCATCATGTTCTCTGTTTTATCAGTTCCGAGAACATCTAAAACTCCGATTTTATTTAATGCTTCGATCTGCTCCTTAGTTGTTGTTTTAATACCATTTTGAGCTAAGTTTTCAGAAATAGTACCTCCTTGTCCTTCAGCAGAAGCACCATTATCACCCCAAATATAGAAAATCTAGGTATTGTCTTTATAGCCCAATCTATCAATTTCATCAACCACTTTACCAATCTGAGCATCAACGTGTTCCGCAAATCCAGCATATACTTCCATCAAACGCAATTGGAATGGTCTTTCATCAGCAGGTATATCTTTCCATGCAGGTAAAGTTGACGGGCGGGGAGTAAGTATTGTATCTTCAGGAATCCATCCCATTTTATTCTGATTGGCGATAAGACGCTCTCTCATTACCTCCCCACCGTCATCGCATGTACCTTTGTATTTATCTGACCATTCTTTAGGCACTTGGTGTGGTCCGTGGATTGCTCCACTTGCCCAATACATGAAAAATGGTTTTTCAGGCTAAAATGCATTATGAGTGTCTAACCATTCAATAGCTTTATGTGCTAAATCTTAACTCAAATTATCAGCCTTTTTATCTTAGTGTGAACATGGAACACTAGTACTGTTTTCATATAAAAAAGTGTCAAACTGATCTTATCCTACTGCTAAGAATCC
>JBKEBD010000017.1:0-91719 GCA_047972995.1 Mangrovibacterium sp. | reverse complement strand
ATCTTTGCTTTTGTAAATTATGATAATTATGAACGAAGATTTGAATAAGTCGCTAATTGCTTTGATGCTTCCAGATGGCATTTTAGATTATTTTGATCTTGTTTCCTTTACACAGGAAGATAGCGGTCAATATGTCTACAACAAGAAGATTACTTTCTTTTTAGAAGAAAAAAGTATCATCCCAGAAGAATATCGGAATTATAAATATAAAGCAAGCGGCTTTATGCCTGCTCGCATAATAGAAGATTGTCGGATCACCACTACGACACAATACTAAACTATTTTTACAATCGAAGCACAAATGCTTCTGCTGAAGCTTTCAATGCTAAAATAAAAGACTCTAGAAGAAAACTTAGAGGAGTGGCAGATGTTAAATACTTCCTGTTCAGACTAGCTAAAATTTCTGCCTAGACCCAAAAATTGCGGGTGATCCTCCGTAATCCTACATCCGAATACATTATCAAAACAAAAAAGTCCTACAATTCGCTGAATTGTAGGACTTTTTTGTTTTTGTCTGCCTTTTGGCGTTTTATGTTGTGGGCGGTGAGGGATTCGAACCCCCGACCCTCTGGGTGTAAACCAGATGCTCTGAACCAACTGAGCTAACCGCCCGATATTTGCATTGAACTAGCTTTTGTTCTCAAATGCGATGCAAATATAGGTGCTTTTTTTATACTTGCAAACATTTTTCGAAAAAAAATCTATTTTTCCATCTTTTTCATCTGATGACAGAGGTTAATCGATGAAAACTAAACCTGCTGTTACAGCTCAAAACATTGACTTTTTTGAAAAGATTCTCCAAGCCCACTCCAATCGTTAAACTATTTTTTTCTTTAACTAGTCAAATACAATTCCGACACTAATTTTTCATTATGGTTCACACAAAACAAAAAAAGCTATATTTATCGTCTAAACACACGCTAAAGCAACACAGTTTATAATGAAGAACAACAACACACACTTTTTACAGTATATTACTGTAATCTTGATTCTGGCTGCCCTTGCCTTTCGAGCAGGTGCAACTTTCGATCGCTTCTTTGCACTAAAAGAGAAACTCTTCAACCTTGAAGATGTTCAAAAAGCATTTCCCAAAGCGCACACTTTTACTTCTAACTCCGACAAGAGTTTTTCGGTTTATGATGAACAAAAAAACAACATTGGGAAGTTACTTTGTTCCTCTAATTTCGAAGCGACCCAACTCGGATACAATGGCGATGTTCCAATTCTAATTGCAGTTAATGACAGCAATCAAATCGCACAGGTTGTTCTTTTGGCTAATCAAGAATCGCCAGAGTTCATAGGCGTTATTTACCGAAAAAGCCTTTTAGACTCTTGGAATGGTCTTTCGCTTGATACCTCCGTTCTGAACAAATCGGTAGATGCCGTAAGCGGTGCTACATTCAGCAGCAACGCCATTACCACAGGGGTGAAGCAAACCCTAAATAATTATTTCCAATTAACACCGCAACATCAACACGCCGACTGGAAACAATATCTACAGCTGGTGCTTTTCATTCTTCTTATACTATCAGCATTGCTGCTCACCTTCCGGAAAGAATTCCGTAAATACTATTATTATCACTTGGCATTTGTGGTAGTCATTGTGGGATTTTGGGCTCAAAAAATGCTTTCTCTCGACTTATTCAACGCTTGGCTTGCCAATGGGTTACCTTGGAAAACAAACATCGAAATGATAATCATTCTACTTCTTACCTTGTGCCTTTCGCTAGCAGGCAAGAAGAATTTTTACTGTAACTATCTTTGTCCGATGGGTGCACTGCAACTAATTACCGCTAAGATTTCACCTCTAAAGAAACGCCAGTTTCCTAAGAAAATATTTAATCTCGACATACGTTTGGTGTACCTTTGTTTCATATGGTCGGCACTCATCTTAGGGGTTAGTTTGCCATTGAACAACATGGAACCTTTCATTAGCTTCATTTATCAAGTTACTTCGGTGGGCATGATTATCTTCGGATTAATCATTGTGGTGCTTTCCGTGTTTTTCAACAGACCATGGTGTGCATTTTGCCCCACAGGTTGTGCACTAAACATTCTTCCCCCACTAAAAGCGAAGGAAACGAAAACTGTTAAAACCTCAAACGAGAAAGAATAAAACAATAATTCCAAAGAAACATCCATGCTGTGGGCTTTACGCCAAGCAGCACACAAGAAAATGATTAAATCAGCAAAAGCTTACAGCTTATTGCTTATTGCGTAATTTTAAACAAATGAAAAATAAACATTCTATTTTAAACGTTCTATTTGCATTCATCATTGCTATACTCGTGTTTCAGCTCACATTTCGAACAGAAACACCTAAAGCTAAAGATGCAAAAAAAACAAAACTTAGAAACTCAACAAACTGTTGCTACAAAAATCGATTACGATAAAATATCAGTGGGGGTAAAAAACTTCCTTATGTCTCATCCGGCATTAGTCATTGGCACTTATGCCGAAGATGGTATGCCCAATATTATGACTGCCGCTTGGATTGGCATTTGCAACTCCCACCCATTGAGTATTGCGGTTTCTCTCCGACCAGCTACCATGAGTCATGGAAATATACTGAGAACCAAATCATTCACCGTGAATGTTCCATCGGTGCGCTTCGCTCCTCACATGGACTATGTGGGCGTGATTTCAGGACACGATGAAAATAAATCTGAAAAATTCGGACTCACGCCAATGCGTGACCAAGTGAATGCTCCCTGCATTAAGGAGTTTCCTATTTCTATTGAATGTGAACTCACCGACACCATCAACATTGGCTCGCACACGCAATTTATTGGCAAAGTTATCGACACTAAAATTGATCCGCAATTTCTTAAAGCCAATGGCACCATTGATGTAGAAGCACTTCAGCCTCTTATTTATCAAAATAATATGTATTATTCTTATGGTGTGCCTGTTGCCAAATCTAGAGATGCCTACAAAGTTCTTGTTGATGATAAAGAACCTCAGTTTATGCCTAAAACTTACGAAAGCGCCACTATTGGCACCATTCATGAGCGCAAAAGTGTGCGCCATTTTACCAGTAAGCAAGTGAGCAAAACGCAGCTTGAAACGCTAGCCCGTGCAGGAATGGCAGCTCCAACAGCCGTTAACAAACAACCATGGGATTTTGTGGCTGTTAACGATCGTACAGTGCTCGATAAACTAGAAGCAGTGTTACCTTATGCCAAAATGCTAAAAACGGCAACTGCCGCCATGATCGTGTGTGGCAACATGGACAAAGTGCTAGACGGCATGGGAAAAGATTTCTGGATTCAAGATTGTTCGGCTGCTACTCAAAACGTGCTCCTTGCTGCTGAATCTTTAGGACTAGGTGCCGTGTGGACAGGCGTTTACCCAAGCGAAGAGCGAGCAGCTGATGTAAAAAAAGCATTGAACTTGCCCGAGCACATCATTCCGCTTGCTGTTGTTCCTATAGGCTACCCTACCGGCGAAGACCAAGCCAAAGATAAATGGAAGCCTGAAAACCTTAAATGGCAAACTTGGTAAAATAAACACCCTGTATTCCTCAAAATTTACCCCCTATTTTCTTCGATTATCACAGATAATCTCAGAAAAATAGGGGATAAAAGTTTCAATAGCTCACCAAGTTATCCTTTTATTTCCATAACCTCGTCTTCAAATGTTTCGCGAGGCACTGCCGACTTATTGCGCACTCGGCTGCGATAAGTATAAATGGTGTTGGGGCTATAGTGCATAAATTGAGCTATTCGCGAGCTATCGTTAATGCCCATGCGAATGAGCGCAAAAATACGCAATTCAATGTTGAGTTCAGCTTCATCTTTAAGCACAAAACGTTCTTCGGGAAGCAGTAAATCATTGAAATTGGAAATGAAATTCGGGTAAAGGTGCAGAAAAACATGGTCGAATGTGCGGTAAAGCTCCTTCACCTCTTCATTAATCATGTCTTTCGACTTCAATATTTTGTATATCTCATCGAGCTGTCGAGCTGCAGCCTTCTTATTGAGCGTGTTCTGATATTTCTCAAGTTTTATGATATAGTTTGAACACAAATCGAGGAACTGCGCAATATACACCTCTTTAATGCGGTTGGCTTCTGCTAAATCGTTGTTCACATTCGAGAGTGCTTCATTAGCTGTATTGAGCCTTTCCACCATGTCGGTAAGGCTTTCATTCAAATCACCTAGCTTGTCATTACTTTGTCTCAACTGCTCACGAATTAAGCTGTTTCTTTTCATATGCCGATAAATATTCAACAGCGCTACAATCAAGCAGACAGCAAGCACTACCGCCAAGATGAGCAATATTTTCAGCTGCCGTTTTTCAGCATTAATCTTGTCGCGATAAGCCAAATCAATAATCGGCAATATCGACGACACTTCATGCGTACGCAAGCGTGCATTACAAAACATGGCATCTTCCATTGAGGAACGAACGCAAATGTATGCCTGCTCAATGCGCCCTGCTTCATACAAACAAGTAGCAAGAGCCCGAGTGGCTGTATTTTCCTTAATGTTTCCTTGAATATCGTGTATGGCCGAAAAAGCATAGTATTCCATGGCAGATTGTTCATCGCCATCGAGCTGGAAGGTATGAGCCAAAATAAAAGAAGCCATGGCCTGCTCGCGAGTGGTTGCCTTGCCCTGTTGCAGCAACGATTGCAAAGCCTTTTTTGCAGGCTCCATATTGCCATCATCCATCATTCGCTCTGCCAAATACAACTGATACAATGCTGCATCCGAAGGCAAACAGTCTAGCAATGAATCGCGATAAGCTTCACTTACTGGTTTATATTTTTCGGTAAATCGAGTGGTGTATTTGTAATTATCGTAGAACGACTTATAGCAGATAAAATAGGCTGTGCATTGCTTCTGCGAAAGTTGCGCCGATTTGTATTTCCCCAAAAGAGCCATCGCATCATGATACATACCTGTAATGATATAGAAAGAAGCTAGATTTAGGTCGGTATCAATAACAAGCTGCTTCCGACCAAGTTCCTTGGCTAATTCCTTATTCTGCAAGGCATATTGTATGCCTGAGTCTGCCTGATAGACCCAATATTCCTGACAAAGTTTCTGATTTACCTCATACCTAAATTCTTTGGATACAGTAGCCCCCTCAAGCAAACTTTTGGTTTGCGCAATGACCTCCTCCTTTTGTGACATATACTTCCCCTTCTCACCTATCAACAGCAGAAGAGAATCTAAACTTTGAAACTGGGGCTTCGGCAATGCATGAGCCAAGCCAAATACTAAGCTAATTGCGATAAAGAGAATCGTTCGTTTCATTGCTCAAATATAACAATTGCGAAGTAATGGTTCATACATTTCGCATCAAAAAGCATCATACAAACTTTCAGGCTCGCAATTTGTTGGTATATTTGCAATGATTCGAGTGAAATCACATAACTGATAACTAATAACCTATAAGTGTATGGAATTTTTAGCAGTACTTGGCATAACGATAGTTATCATGGCATTTGTTTTTCTTGCCATGTCGGTGCGTATTTTATTAAAAAAGAAAGGTCAGTTCCCTAGTCTGCACATCAGCCACAGCAAGCCGATGCAAGAGCGGGGCATTACCTGTGTGCAAAGTCAAGACAAGGCCGAGCAAAACAAAGCATGGCAAGAAGAAAATAAATTAAAATAGCAAACCGCTCTTCTCCTCTTTCAAAGGAAGGAGTGAAAATTGAAAAATCCCGATACTACTTCTAAAGCGTATCGGGATTTTTCTATTCTAAGGGAGACATTAGCTCACAAATTTCACGTATTCTTTTGCTCGTGCTGCAAGATCTTTTTCATCGCCATACACGGCAAAGATTTCGGGCTGTAAATCTGTTTGACAAAAAGCAAGCGTTACTTTCAACCATTGCAAAGCATCGGCAACCGACAATCCATTGTCGTATCCAGCCTTATCTACACCTGCTGTTACAGCTATTTTCACTCGCTTACCTTTCAGCTTATAGGCAGAACCATAAGCCCATCCATAAGAAAATACCTCATCAAGATATTTTTTCAATGTCCATGGAGTGGAGAACCAGTTCATGGGAAATTGGAAAATAATCTCATCCACCGACTCTAACTTTGCTTGTTCAGCAGCTACATCGAATTTAGCATCGGGGTATTTTTCACTCAATTTGTGTACCTCAACACCAGCAGCTTCCGCAGCCTCCACCAAGGCAAGGTTTACTTTAGAAACACCATAATTGGCATGACCTAATACTATTATTTTTTTTGACATCTGAATTTGTTTTAATCGTTATTATTAAACTACAGCGCCATATGCTTCGTTCCGTAGTTCGCTAAAAACAAGCTATCCCGATTATTGTTCAAAAAACATTTCCGATGGCGTAAAAACTATTCACAATGTTTCTATCAGAGTGAAATATAGCTATTGCACACCACTCTTTCAGGGCTTAACTAGAGCATACAAGTCTATTCTTTATGCCTACTTTTTAGTTCGCGCACTAAATCTTCGATGCGGTAGCCTTTGTAGGTAAGCAGTACAATGAGGTGATAGAGCAAATCGGCTCCCTCATAGAGGAAGTTTTCATCATCATCAGCCATAGCACCAATAACTGTTTCCACCGCTTCTTCGCCCACCTTTTGAGTGATTTTACGCTTGCCTTTGTTGAAAAGATAGGTAGTGTAAGAATCCTCAGGCATTTCTTCCTTGCGCTTATCGATAAAATCTTGCAACACGCGAAGGAAGGCAATATCGTCGGTGTTCTTTTCATTCCAACAAGTGTCGGCACCGGTGTGGCACACAGGTCCTACGGGGTTCACCTTAATGAGTAAACTGTCTTGGTCGCAATCATTGGCAATCGACACTACGCGCAAGAAATTCCCACTCTCCTCGCCCTTTGTCCAAAGGCGCTGTTTTGTGCGACTATAGAAAGTCACCTTGCCCAACTCTAGTGTTTTTTGATAAGCCTCTTCATTCATGAAGCCCAACATGAGCACCTTGTTCGTTTCGTTGTCTTGAATAATAGCGGGAATTAGCCCGTCCATTTTGTTGAAATCTACTTTTTCCATATTTTGTTTTTTTTTAGTGCAGAGTGCAAAGTTTAAAGTAACTCAGTGCTTTGCACTTCGCACTTCTTACATCAATATTCCATCTTTTGCTCGAATAGGAGGAGGGGTTTCTTCCTCGCCCAACATTTCTCGTAAATCGATTTCTATACTTCGGCAAATAGAGAACAATGGTATATCATTGGGCATTCCCTCAAAGGGGTTTTCTGAATAATCGCCCACATTTTCCATCATGACATACACTCCCGAAATGAGCGTACTCACCAAAATTGCCAAGAAAGTGTACCAAGTGGTTTCATGCAACATTTCAGGTATCACCGTGAAGGGAATGAGCAGAATAAATGCTGTCACCCACAAGGTGCTAATGTTTGAATATTGTCGAGGAAGTGGGAATTTCTTAATCCGCTCACATTGTCCTTGGTGGTCATACAATCCATTCAACAGTTTCTGCATATGAATATGGCGGAAATCATTGATCAAGCCCAAGCGTCTTAATTCAGCCAAATGATCAGATTGCATAGCCACGATATGAACCGCTTTATTTTTCTTTTCTGCCAAGGAATCGAGCTCTTTGCTCGACAAGAAATCGCACATATTTATTTTCACTTCATCGTCGGCTACTCTGCCTACACCATATTTCAGCCTACCTTTTCGAGAGCGCCAACCCACAAATCCTTTCTGTGTTACGTGCTCCCATTCGGTGGGAATTAAAAGTTTCTTGCGCAAACGATACAGCCAAGCAATATGACGATAAATCAATTGCTTTTTGATTTCATAAAGTTCCTCTTCTGTGTAGTTAGTTTCCGTAGAATTGTTTATCATGCTAATTACAGCTGCAGCCCACGATCGACTATCGTTAGTGATAGAGCCCCAAATCTTTCGGGCTTCCCACATACGTTCGTACGATTGGTTATTCTTAAAACCTACGTAAAACGCCACGGCTGTACCGAGAATCGACACCGGAATCCATGGCATGGAAATATTTAAGATGTTGAAATGATACAGCATTGCAACAAAAATATTATACACTAAAGTGGCCAACATAATGTGATATGACCAACGGAAAATGACTTTAAACGCAAAGCCCCTTTTTGATATCATATATCCTTTTCTATTTTAATCGCACCGAAATGCCTTGTTCATTCAAATATTGCTTCAGATCGGGAATACCAATTTCATTGTAGTGGAATATGCTTGCTGCCAAACCGGCATCGGCCTTTCCTTTAGTAAACACATCTACGAAGTGTTCCATACTGCCTGCTCCTCCCGATGCTATAATTGGTATCTGCAAGCTATCGGCCAATCGGGCTATCTCGGCATTGGCAAAGCCCGACTTTGTTCCATCGTGTTCCATCGAGGTAAAGAGAATTTCTCCTGCTCCTCGACTTTCGGCTTCCTTAGCCCACGAAAAAAGTTCTTTGTCGGTTTCAATACGCCCTCCACTCACCGTAACTTTCCAATCGGTTTGCACCAACTTGGCATCAATTGCCACTACCACAAACTGCCGACCAAAAGCATCGGCAAAATTATTTATTAATTGTGGATTCCGCACCGCCGAGGAGTTAATACTTACCTTATCGGCACCTGCATTTAACAAAGCATCGGCATCTTTAAGTTCTGAAATGCCGCCTCCCACTGTAAAAGGAATGTTTATCTCGCGTGCAATACGCTTCACCAAGTCCACAAATGTTTTTCGTCCTTCGTGCGTAGCGGTAATATCGAGAAACACCAATTCATCGGCTCCCTGCTCAGCGTATTTTGCCGCCAGTTCCACAGGGTCGCCCACATTTTGAATACCCACAAAGTTAACGCCCTTCACTGTTTGTCCATCTCTAATATCGAGACACGGAATTATTCTTTTTGCTAACATGGTTTTGCTTTATTTATTCCAACGGTTTAAAACCCGTTGCTATTCATATCTTTTCATTGGGTTAAAACCCGTTGCTATTACATATCGCTTTTTCAGAGCTAGGATAATCTCACTTCCCGATAAATCGGCTAATATCTTGCAAACTGATACGATTTTCATAGATGGCTTTTCCGGTGATGACTCCTTGAATGCCCATGTCATTCAATTGCTCGATGTCGCCCATGGTGGCGATGCCTCCGCTAGCAATGATGTGCAAATCGGAAAATGCCGATTGCATCTCGGCGTAGAGGTCAACGCTAGGACCAGTCAACATGCCATCTACTGCAATGTCGGTGGAGATGACTTGCGTTACTCCCTTTTGGGTGTAATCGGCAAGAAAATCAATAATCGACAATTCCGACACTTCTTGCCACCCGCTCACTGCAATTTTTTTATCCTTGGCATCGGCTCCTAGAATGATTCTATCTGCACCATATTTCTGCAACCATGAAAGGAAAATCTCTGGTTGCTTCACCGCAATGCTTCCGCCCGTAATCATCTGCGCACCGCTCTCAAAGGCAATGCGCAAGTCATTGTCGGATTTCAAACCACCGCCGAAATCAATTGTTAGATTGGTCTTCGTAGCGATCTGCTCAAGCACCTTATGGTTTACTATTTGCTGCGCTTTTGCCCCATCTAAATCCACCAAGTGCAACCGTCGAATGCCTGCATCTTCAAACATCTTCGCCACTTCTAGCGGATTTTCATTATATATCTTTTTCTGCGCATAATCGCCCTGCGATAAACGCACGCATTTGCCATCTATGAGGTCAATGGCAGGGATGATTGTAATTTTCATTGTTTTAGTCTGAGTACCTAAGTGCCTGAGTACCTAAGCGGCTTCGCCATTAAGAACTATAAAGCACCAAGTGGTTTATACTGTGTTATTTTAGGGAATCAATAAAGGCTGTTAGCATTCGCTCAATTTCTCTGGAGTCTTCGTAGAGTTCTGCAAATTGCTCGGCATTTATCATCTCTATATCCTTTGCAATCTCCAGTTGTGTCTGCAACTCTAATAACGACCCATACGAAATCCTCAGAAATCGCTTGAAGTCATTATTTGCTCCTTTTCCATAGCCTTCGGCAATATTAGAAGGTATAGACACCGCACACCTCCGCATCTGACTCACCAAGCCAAACTTTTCATCATCAGGAAATAATCTCGTAATCTTATATATTTTTGTCACAAAAGCCATCGCCTTTTGCCACGTCGTAATTTCTCGAAATGTATTCATATCTGTATTTCTTAATAATCACACTTAGGTACTCAAAAACTGCTGCAATATTTGCTCTCCCACGCTGCCGCTTTTCTCGGGGTGAAATTGAGTAGCGTAGAAATTGTCTTTGTGGAGAGCTGCACTGAAAGGGACAATATAGTTACCCTCGGCTGCGGTGTGTTCGCCCACGGTGGCATAGTAGGAATGGACAAAATAGACATACTCATACTCTAGGCTAGAATCAAACAAAGGTGCTTTTACCTTGGAAATTTGATTCCAACCCATGTGAGGCACTTTGGTGATAAACTCCTCGCCTGCATTGGGGTGAAAACGCTTCACTTGCTCGGCAAATATGCCCAAGCAATCTACATCACCCTCCTCAGAGTGACTACACATGAGCTGCAACCCCAAGCAAATACCTAGCACCGGTTGTTTCAGTGAGCGAATTAGGTCACCTAGTCCCTCTCGCTTCAAATATTCCATGGTGTTTTTGGCTTCGCCCACACCGGGGAAAATGACTTTATCGGCACCACGAATGATTTCATGGTCGGCACTGATGATTGGCTCTACCCCCAATCGTTTCAAAGCGTTGGAAACCGATTCTACATTGCCAGCATTGTATTTGATGATGACTACTTTCATACCTATTCCCCTAACAATTTAGCAATCACTTCTTTCATTTTATTAAACTCATCTTCTTTAAACAGACGAGTAAGGAACACGATTTTCCCATCTCTATCGATGATGACATTACGGGTAACTCCTGCACCTTGTTCGGCATAGCTGTAAAATATAGCGCCATCGGTGTCGAGCAGCAACGGATAGTTCACCAGGATTTCCTTTGCAAACGCTGCGGTTTGTTCAGCCGACTCCTTTAAGTCGATGCCATAAAGTGCAAAATCGGGGTTGTATTTATACTTTTGCCAGATATCTTGTTCTATATGTGGCATTTCTTTTCTACAAACGCTGCACCAGCTAGCGGTAAATTGCAGCATAACCACCTTACCACGCAAATCCTTGAGGTTCACTTCTTGTCCATCGGGAGTGGTAGTTTTGAAGTCTGGAGCCATATCGCCCACTTTCAGCAAATAGCCATAATCTTTAGGTTGCGCCGAAGCATAACCAGTCCACGAGGCTAGCAAAATGATAGTTGAAAGGATGATGAAGTTTTTCATGTTATTATTTTTTAGTGCGAAGTGGCAAAGTGCAAGGTGCGAAGCAACTGCACCATTTTGCCACCGCCTAGTTTATTCGTAATTGTCAATTCGAAATTAATTACAGCATTCCTTTTGTTGAAGGGAGTTCAAAGTTAAAAATATCTCTGCGGATTGCCATTTTGAGGGCACGAGCAAGGGCTTTAAACATACCTTCAATTTTATGGTGTTCGTTTTCGCCTTCTGCTTTCATGTTCAAATTCGTTAGCGAAGTATCGGAAAACGACTTAAAGAAATGATAAAACATTTCCGTAGGCATATCGCCTATTTTCTCCCTTTTAAACTCGGCTTCCCACATCAACCACGGGCGACCACCAAAATCTAACACACACTGACAAAGACAATCGTCCATCGGCAAGCAGTAGCCATATCGCTCTATTCCTCGCTTATCGCCCAAGGCAATGCGGAAGGCTTCGCCCAATGCCAAGGCTGTATCTTCTATGGTGTGGTGCTCGTCCACTTGCAAATCTCCCCAACAGCGAATGGTTAAATCGACTCCGGCGTGTTTGGCTATTTGCTCTAGCATATGGTCGAAGAAGCCCAAGCCCGTTTCAATGTCTGCCACACCTGTGCCATCGAGATTAAGCTCAATCTTAATCTTTGTTTCCTTCGTGTTTCTCTCCACTCGGGCGGTGCGTTCTTGTGCTGCCACCTCACGGTAAATATCATCCCAATCGCTGGTGATAAGCACGCAAGTATCGGTCAGATCTTCTTTCTCCAACAGCTCAACAGCCGAACCATCATCGATGAAGATGCCCTTTGCGCCTAGGTTTTTCGCCAACTTAATATCGGTATATCGGTCGCCAATGACATAGCTATTTGCCAAGTCGTAGTCGGGATTATCGATATATTGCTTCAACATACCCACACCCGGTTTGCGGTTGGGGTGATTGTCGGCAGGGAAATGCTCATCAATGTGTATGGCATCAAATTTCACGCCTTCATTTTCAAAAGCCGTCAAGATGAGATTCTGCGCTGTCCAAAATGTTTCTTCGGGGAAACTTTCGGTGCCCAAGCCGTCTTGATTAGTCACCATTACTAGCTCATAGTCGAGATTGGAAGCTATAAGCCCCATATTCTTGAACACCTTGGGCAGAAACTCTACCTTTTCCAGTGCATCTACTTGCTCATCGGCAGGCTCTTTGTTGAGCGTGCCATCACGGTCGATAAATAATAGTCTTTTCATATGCTAAAGTCCCTCCTAAGCTCCCAAAGGGGAGGAATCAAATCACTGGGTTAATTGTTTTTATTCCTAAATTCAAATATCTAAATATTTTGCAGCCTGATTGCGCCCTCCCCCCCCTTGGGGGAGTTGGAGGGGGCTAATTCAATTCATTCAGTTTCTCCATCAGCACCAAATTTTCGTAGGGCGATCCTACTGTAATACGCAGACAACCGGCACAAAGCAACACCTTCGAGCGGTTGCGCACCACTACGCCCTCTTCGAGTAGGTAATTATATATGCCTGTGGAATCGTGCATTTTCACCAATAGAAAGTTAGAGTCTGAAGGATAAATGTGTTGCACAAAAGGCAAAGTGGCTAGGCTAGCTGCCAGCTTCTTTCGTTCATCGAGTAGCTGATTCACCCACTGCTCATGTCGTTCTTTAGACTGCAAAATTTCTTTCGCCTTAATTTGGGTGAGCACATTAATATTGTAGGGATATTTTATTTTATTGAGCACCGAAATGATTTCTTCGGAAGCAAATGCCATGCCTAATCGCAAGCCCGCCATACCCCATGCTTTCGAAAAGGTCTGCAAAATAACCAAATTTGGATATTGCGCCAAGTGTGGCAAGAAGCTCGCCTCAGCGGCAAAATCGATGTAAGCTTCATCGAGCACTACCAAGCCTTGAAAGGCATCAAGCACTTTTTTTATTTCCTCGGCATCGAGCAAATTACCCGTGGGATTGTTGGGTGAACACAAGAAAAGAAGTTTGGTGTGTTCATCGGTGGCAGCAAGCATTTTATCGGCTGAAAGTTGAAAGTTCACATCAAGCTGCACGGTACGCACTTCCACATTGTTAATATCGGCAGCCACCTGATACATACCATAGGTGGGCGAAATACTCAAAACATTATCTACCCCCGGATTGCAAAATGCTCGAAACAGCAAATCGATAGCTTCATCGCTACCATTGCCCAAGAAAATTTGTTCTATTGAGCAGGCTTTTAATGCTGAAATATCGACCTTCAAATCTGTTTGTAGCGGATCGGGATAGCGGTTGTAAGGTTCATTATATGGGTTTTCGTTGGCATCGAGGAATACCATTGCTTCCCCCGAAAACTCATCGCGTGCCGATGAATAAGCTTTTAACTGCTTTATATTCTGCCGAAGTAGGTCTTGTATATTCATATTTTTATAGCCCCCTCCAACTCCCCCCTTGGGAGAGAGTTAGAATCTCGGGGTTTATTAATTTAGTACTCTATTTTATTCTTCTGAGCGTGATTGCCCCTCCCCCTTGGGGGAGTTGGAGGGAGCTTCTCCTCTTCGTAAACTCACCGCATTCTTATGGGCGAAAAGGTATTCGGCTTCTGCCATCAGTTCAATAGTCTCACCTAAGCTATTTATGCCCTCTTTGGTGATTTCTTGGAAGGTTATTTTCTTACAGAAGCTACCCAAATTCACGCCGCTGTATGCTCTCGACCAACCATTGGTTGGTAAGGTGTGGTTAGTGCCCGAAGCATAATCACCGGCACTTTCTGGCGTGTAATTCCCCAAAAACACCGAGCCTGCATTAACAATTTTATCGGCTATTTGCGTATAATTCTTCATGGAAATAATGAGGTGTTCGGGTGCATATTCATTAATGATATCAATCATTTCTTGTTCGGTTTCGAGCACCACCGCTACACTGTTTTCTAGTGCTTGAAGGGCAATTTCTTTCCGCGGCAATTCTTTCAGTTGCTCTTGCACTTCTGCCCACACGTTTTGCACAATTTCTTCTGAATTTGCTACCAACACCACTTGCGAGTCGGCTCCGTGTTCTGCTTGCGAAAGCAAATCGGATGCTACAAAGGCGGGCACTGCCGATTCATCGGCCATTACCGCTACTTCCGAAGGACCAGCAGGCATATCGATGGCAACTTGGCGGGCACTTACGAGCTGCTTGGCTGCCATAACATACTGGTTTCCGGGGCCGAAAATTTTATACACTCTGGGCACCGATTCTGTGCCATAAGCCATAGCTCCAATGGCTTGCACACCGCCAAGCTTAAAGATTTTATCTACACCGCAAAGTTTGGCTGCAAACAAAATAGCAGGATTCACTTTCCCCAACTTATCAGGCGGAGTGCAAAGTACAATTTCAGAGCAGCCCGCAATTTTGGCAGGCAATGCCAACATTAATACGGTGGAAAACAAAGGCGCCGAACCTCCGGGAATATACAAACCCACCTTATCAATTGCTACCGATTTGTGCCAACACTGCACTCCGGGGGTAGTTTCCACCTTATACACATCGCGTTTTTGGGAAGAGTGAAACCTCAAGATATTGCCTGCTGCTCGCTCAATGGCAACTTTCAAATCGGGCTCAATTTGTGCTTCGGCTTCCTCCAATTCCTCTTCACTCACCGAAAAGGTATCTAGCTCTACGCCGTCAAACTGAGCGGTATATTTTTTGAGCACCGCATCGCCACCACCTTTAATTTCATCTAAAATGCCTGCCACCTTACCCGACAAAACTGTGGGATCGAACTCTGGGCGAACTAAAATTTCTGCCCATTGCTCTGGTTTGGTATTTGAATATTGTTTCATATTTTATTTAGATAATAGCCCGGATATCGGACTAACAGCCTATATTCAAGCGTTATATTTATAATAGTCTGGGTAATTCTGCATTTGCTCATTGCCAAATTAGCACATTAAATAATCATTTTCTCAATTGGGAGTACAATAATATTCTGTGCTCCGGCACCTTTGAGCTTGCCAATGCAACTCCAAAATGACTTATCATCTATCACCGATTGCACCGAGCACCAACCTTCTTCGGCAAGAGGGGTAACCGTTGGACTTTTCATGCCCGGCAAAATATCTGAAATCTCTGCCAGCTTCTCACACTGCACATTTAGCATGATGTATTTTTTGCCTTCTGCTCGCTGTACAGCCTCAATTCGGAAGATGAACTCTTCTAAAATAGCTTGCTTTTCGGCTGATAAATTTGGAGTAGTAATTAACAAAGCCTCTGAAGAGGTTACAACTTCCACTTCTTTTAGTCCGTTGCTCACCAAAGTAGAACCCGAACTAACAATGTCGAAAATTGCATCGGCTAAATTTATGCCGGGGGCAATTTCCACCGATCCTGTAATGACGTGAATGCTCGCTTTTATGTTGTTTGCATCGAGCCAATCTTGCAGAATTACAGGATAAGAAGTTGCTATTTTCTTGCCATTAAAATAGCTCACATCTTCATAGTCCTCCGATTTTGGAATAGCTAGCGAAAGGCGACATTTACTAAACCCTAGGCGCTTCACAATGTTCACATTCATCTTCTTCTCTAGCACCTCATTTTCGCCCACTACCCCAACATCGGCCACGCCGTCGGCCACAGCTTGCGGAATATCGTCATCGCGAAGATAGAGCGCTTCCATGTCGAAGTTGCGAGCTGAAGTTAACAGCTTTCGCTTTCCGCTATCTGAAAATTTGATTCCTGCCTCGGCAATCAGATTCATAGAGTCTTCAAATAGACGTCCTTTTGTTTGTACTGCAATTCTGAGTTTAGTCATCATATTATTTTTTTTAAAATAAAAAAGGCTCACCACATGGGTAAGCCTTTTTATGATTAATATTTTATTCGATTACGAACACAAATCATCGGCCCACCTAAAAACTAGATAGAATATGATGATGACCGATATGCCCGTTAATTAAAGTCATGTTACTTTTTTATTTTGATATGGCAATATTAGCGATAAATTTCAACACCCACAAGAGAAACACCGATATTTTTTCGTAAAAACTCGTCAAAACACATGACATACATCTGTAACTTACACGAGAAATACGACTAATTTAAACCACTAACCGCACTCGATAAAGTGAGGGAAGATTTAAAAGGGAAGCACCAAAGATTCCGTTGGTTTCACGCATTTAGTTTGCAAACCTACCTGCTCGGCAGCTTGGCAATTGGTTTCTAAATCATCGACAAACAGCGTTTCATGAGCGTTGATGTTAGCTAGTTTCAACACTTTTTGAAAAGCCTCTGTTTTGGGTTTGCGCAAACCTATTTCATGCGAGTAGAAATCATGGTCGAACAGCGCGGGCATGGCATAATTATGTTGTTGAAAGAACTTTTCATGGAAACATTGCTGATGAATGGCGTTGGTATTGGAAAAAAGAAACACTCGATAATTAGCCCGCAAAGCTTGCACCAACGCTATGCGCTCCGGCATAAAATCGAGCAACATGGCATTCCATGCTTCATCAATTTGCTTGGACGAAACAGGCTGAGGAAGCAAAGTTTGAATACCTGCTCGAAATTCATCGGGCGATATTCTACCTTGTTCCATATCGAGAAACACTTGATAGTCGTAAGAAAATCCGCCCTCACGAATGAGGTCGGGCATACCCAAGTCCCTAAAAGCTGCTGTCGTTCGATTAGGGTCGATACGAAGTAGCACCCCACCCAAATCGAAGATGATATTTTTAATGTTAGTCCCCATCATTAATTATCGCATTAGCACATTAACCCATTGTCACATTATTCAACTGCTCCGCATATTCTTGCAAGATCTGCTTAAAGAAATCCACTGTTTCCATCAGATTTTTATCTTTAATTTCGCAGCCTGATGCATTAAGATGCCCTCCGCCACTGAAATATTTATGGGCAATTTCATTCACCGGGAAGTCGCCTTGCGAGCGTAAAGAACCTTTCACTTGGTGGTCATTTTCGGTAAAGAGCGCACTCACATAAATACCTTTAATAGACAGAGGCATACTCACAAAGCCCTCGTTATCGCCTTTTTTATAGTTGAAACGATGTTGATCGGCTAGTGAAAGCCACATGATAGCAGCGTGCAATTCTGGGATGATAATCATACACTCACTTAGGCAATGCCCCATGAGCTGCATACGGTTAGCTGAATAGTTGTTCATCACCCTACGATTCACCACTTCAGGGTTAACCCCCAAGCTTACCAGCTCGCTCACCGATTGGAAGGTTTGCGCATCGCTCACCCCATGATGAAACGAACCCGTATCGGTAAGTATGCCACAAAAGAGTGCCTCTGCAGCTTCTTTGTCTATGCTACTAGCCAAACCAATAGCTTTCGCTACGTGCAGCACAAGCTCACAAGTAGAGGAATAATCCGGATGAGAGAACTGAATGTCGGTAAATCCTTGGGGGAATGGATGGTGGTCGATAAGAACCGTTGTGCCCTCGAAGTTTTCTAGCAATTCTGCCATGTCACCCGTGCGAGAAGTCTGATTAAAATCGAGACAAATAAGCATGGTTGAAGCATCGAGCAGGGCTTTCACCTCATCGGTTTGTTTATCAAACACTTTAATTTGCTCACTACCATGCACCCACTCCAAAAACTCGGGAAAACCGTTGGGAGTAACAGGCGTAACTTTCTTTCCTGAATTTTGCAAAATGCGCGTTAATCCGAGAGTAGATCCTATAGCATCGCCGTCGGGATTAACGTGTGGCACAATAAAAATATTTCCTTCTTGCTCGGTCAATGCTTGTGCAAATTTTTCTATTTCTTGTTGGTTTAATGGATACATTGAATTACAAAGTTATGTGTTGTGAATTTGACGGTGCCATACGCAATTTGTGTGGCAAAATATAACTTGCTGGCAGAGCTAATGCTACTTTATATTGATTGTATTCCACTCTTTGCTAAGTGCTTGAAGCATTTAATTCTTTATGGCACAACTCAAAGTGAACTTAAGAAATAGAGTTATTTTAATCCCGCCAACGGGTCAAATATACTAAACTATTACAAAAAAAGTATACAACACACCTTACATTACGAAAAATTACTACTTTGGTATGACCAAACAATTAAACTACAAAATTATGGCAGGAAATCAAACCTTTACCATCATTAAACCTCGTGCAGTTGAGCGCAATCTGATTGGTCCAATCTTAGCTCGCATAAACCAGGAGGGCTTTGTTATCAAGGCAATGAAGTTTATTAAGCTAAAAAAAGAACAAGCAGGCTTCTTCTATGGAGAACACCGAGACAAGCCTTTTTTTGATGAACTCACCACATTCATGAGCTCTTCTCCCATTGTGGTGGCAATTTTGGAGAAAGAAAATGCTGTGACCGACTTCCGAACATTAATTGGAAACACCGACCCGCTTAAAGCAGAAGAGGACACCATTCGCCACAACTTTGCCGAGTCGAAAACCCACAATGCAGTGCATGGTTCCGATAGTGACGAAAGTGCCATTCGCGAAAGCGACTTTTTCTTTTCGAGAGTAGAAAGATATGATTTGTAGTCTTGCTACTGCTACACACTCCACGAAATTTCAAAAATTAGTTTCAAAAACTAACTCTCCCAAAACTGTAACCCATTTTTAATCTTATAGCAGCTCCGTTTTAAACGCAAGTGCCGTAGGCGCGAAATAGATTCTTATTTCGTACCTACGACACTTATCATTTTTGTAATATGCTGATGTAACAATGTAATACGCCCCGCTAGGCGATCGCATATCTATAGAAAACCACCCTAGCCCTCGAAAATACCTGTATTTTGGGTATTGATTAGTTCGGTCAAAACCTAAATGACTTATCTAATTATTTGTATTTTGTTTCGCTTGGAAGGTCCAAGAATCTGTTTTAATCTTCAATAAAAGCATACAATGCCTTAGTTGGTTTTCCTTCAAGGTCGAACGCTCCCAGAGTATATTCTTCCCAACTTTTGTATGCTTGTGGTTCCCAATAATATACTCCTAAGCAATTGTCGTTTTCGATAGCTTTACATCTTTCGATAAGACTGCTTAGGTAATTATATGATGCTTCGGGCTCGTCCCATGACATTCCTGTTTCGCAAACCATTACTTTGGTGTCGTAACGAGCAATTAATTCATTCATGTTTGCAATCATATCATCGGTTAGAGACTCCCAACTTTCTGGAGATGGATAAAGCGACATCCCGATAACATCCCATTTACCGCCGTTATCTCTTAAACCATCAAAAAGCCATTGATACATTTCCGCTTCAGACACAGTTTATGAATTAGTGTCTCTTAAACAGAACTCAGGTTAATTAGACGCAAAAAAACGTGTCCTACAACTATTTTATATAAGGGGAGTTCTATATAAATAATAGCAGGTGATAGTTCATTGTCTAATATCCCGATTTCATACCTAAATCAACTTCCTGAACATTTAGTACGTATTGAGTTTCTACATTCGACACAAAAGCTACCACTTTACAATTATCGGCTTTATACTCCGCATCTAATGTCGAAATAAATGTTTGCGAATAATTATTGTTGATATTAATCTCGTTTTGCGGAATTACATCTCCGAAAATATCAGTTAGACATTGACGCAAAACATGGTCATGCACATAGTTGTCGGGGTCGGGAGCTCCATATTGTTTGTATATCAAACCGTCTTCCACAATATATACAGTGAGTTTCAAGTTCTTCCGGGAACTTTCTGCAAAGCGAACAGTTACGGAAACTTCTACATTACCGCCCGAATTGTCGGTGCTGATTGCAAGTCCGAGTGCTGCGTTGCCTTCCAACAAGTGACTGATATCGGTAGAGTACGGATACTTCCAAATCTCATTCCTATCCATATATACAGTCGGATAAATACCTTCGGGATTAAAATAATCGGCAAGGGCAATCGAGAATCGGTTTTGCATCGGCTCGTTACTGCCTCGATGGATACCTACGGGTATAATGTGTGAATATTGATTTTTCACATCTTTGATTGCGGTTGCTGCTTTTGGACATTGCGAACACCATGTTCCTGTATAGTCTTCTATCAAAAGACGCTTTATCAGTTTGGCGTCAGCATTAAAATTCACATATGTCGTTGCTTCCAAATCCTCGTATTTAGCACGCAGAGTCATTTGTCCCGACTTGGTGCTGCTAACATATATGTCCGTCAGCTTCTCATCGTTTGCATACAAAGAAACAGATTGAGTAATATCGTTTCCATCTTCATCTTTTACCACTATTACTATTTTGTCTATTCCATCGTTTATGGCTTCTGTTTTGTCAGTTATAATTGACAACGACTTAGCCACAGATGCTTCCACCGTAACTGTATTCGATGTGAGCTCATATGCTTCCAAACGCGCAGAAAGCGTGTATGTTCCAATATCTTGGGTTTTAAATACATTGCCGTCCAGTTCCACATTATCAACATAGAAAATTGCCGATGTAGTCCAATCTTTATTGTATTCATCGGAGACATACATAATTATCGAATCGTTGTTATTAACTAAGATATTCTGTTTGTTTACTGATAAAGTCAGTTTGGCAGGGTCTTTTTTCTGTTCAGTTTCGGTTCCTGAATTGTCGGTACAAGCCCAAAGTAGGAGTATACTGAGTATTAATGATAGATATTTCATGTGTTTGTATTTTATTTATTTTTTAAAATCTTGAAGTTATAGAGAGATTCAGTCCTGTATATGCCGGCATATCTCTGCATATACCGCCCACACATTGTATCCCTTTGCGGTTTCGTGCGTAGCTTATCAAACATCGAGTGTTTCCGCGTGTATATGTTCCACCCACATTATAGTAGTGAGTTTTGCTTGAGCCGTAATTATACATATCAGAGACGTATATTCCCCACCTTGGGGCATAGTTGAACTCAATCAAAGCCATTGCCCAGTTTTTTTCATCTTGTTTCGTGAATAATTGTTGCAGTTCGGTTCGTATGCTGGTTTTTTTGCCGATTTTGTATTGCAAATCGGCAACAATAACCGATGATTTTATGACCGGAATATCGGGAGTGCTGCTTATTACGCTCTTATTATAGTATTGATTTATGAAAGAGCCTATCGTTTTCAGTTTCGAATTCCATTTTTTTTCAATGTCGATACTAAAGTCTGAGAACAACTTTTCGTTTACATAGAAGAATTGCGATTTATTGATGTCAAGGTTATGATATTGCGAGTAATTCACTTGTAGCAAGGTCCCGTATTTGCCTCCGAGTGCAGAACCTTTTTTGAATCGATAGTACAAGTCGAACTGACCGCCAATCTCACCATTTACCGATGTTGCATATGGGTTCAGCGAAGCCAAAGCATACCGGTGTTGCCTTGTTAGAGCCGGCAGATAGTTAATCATTACAGCCTCACCCGTTGCATCTCTTTCGCTTCGAAAGTCCATATATTCCAATCTTCGAAAAGTCAGAGTTGTGCCAAGTCTTTTTTTGGTATATCCAAGGTTTAACAACAAAGCCTCGCCGGTATATTGATTATACTCATTAGAAAAGTTCGGGTCTTTATCTTTATACACATATTCTCCGTCTAAGGAGAAACCTCCGCTACCCAATGATGCTCTAAATGCGTAGGAATTAACGGATGTTGGTATCTCTTGTGCACTCGTGTTTGTTTCGTATTTGTTTACCCAACTACCTCCAATATTGACATCAATCGGCATTTCGGTTAAAAATTCGTTTACATTTATATCGCTATCGATTCCATAAAGTTTTCCTGCACTTTCATCAAGAAACTTACGTTGTTTTCCTACTAATCCTTTAATTTTAAAACCCTCGATAGGGCTTAATGCAACTCGCACTCCGTCAATAGCATTATTAATTCCCAATGAGCGTTCTTCATAGGTACGAAGAATCAATCCACTCCCGTATTGTTCATAGAAATGTCCTGCCATGAATGACAAGCGATCGTCGGTATAGCTTGCATAGCGGTTGGTTATCTTCGAACCGTCGAGGGTTTTGTTATAACCTACCAGAGCCGGAAAATATCCTTCATATTGCACCCCCACTTGTATTTTGTCCAAAGTATAATCCAACCGTAGATAGTTGTTCGAGCCAATCTTATTATCGGGAACCTCGGCATTGGTTTTACTGTCTGATTGGTAGTATATATTGTTGGTTTCAAGACCGCCCGACAATACCCCCTTCCTCTGAGCGGATGCGGTAATTCCGAATATTATTACCAACAATATAGGTAGTACAAGTTTAAATGTTCTCATTTTTCTCCGGTTTTAGTGTGTAATATTCACACCGTTTACTTCATTGTCCTTATCTTTTCCAATATTTCCAATTCGCTGCCCGGCGTATATCCTTGATGTTGATATATCAGTTCGCCTTTGGGGTTAAATATGAAAGTTTGTGGAATGTTCGTAACGTTAAGCTTTCTTTTGGCAATTTGATTTGGGTCGAGCCCTATCACAAAAGGCCAATCTTTTCCGAATACTACGGACTTCACTTTTGCCAACGAGCGCGAGTCATCAATCGATATTGCAAGAAAGTTGAAATCCACCTCTTCTTTCCAATCTTCATATACATCTGCTATTTCGGTGAGCTCGCTGATACAGGGTTTGCAGTATGTAGTCCAAAAACTTATTACCAGAGGTTTATTCTCGTCCAGTAATTCTTTTATCGATACAGTTTTCTGTTCGATTGTTTCGATTTCGAAATCGGGAACGGCTTTTGGGGCAAAAGAACTGCCAAAAGGAAGCATCAAAAGAAACAACACAATAAATCTCAACATAATTTTCCTCCTTGTAAATGGTTTTCAAAGTTTGATTAGTCGGCAGAGAGTATCGCAAATGTGACACTCTATACCTTGCTAATCTCTAGTTAAATAAATCAATATGATGATTTCAGTATTATTCGATACGTCCGTAGCAAGTAACAACACAGCCCGGTACTGCTGCCTCAAAAGTTTCTTGGTCTGCTACCGATATTGCTGTTTTGTTTATCTGCAATAATTCCAACTTTGTAAGTTTGTGCAAATCGTTAAGTGTTGTGATCAGCGTACGGCTCAGTTCCATTTCTTTCAAGCTTGTAATGTTTGCCAAAGGCGATAAGTCTGACACTTCTGTGTCGTTTGCATACAATTCCGTAAGTTTCAATTTCTCTAATCCTGTAAAACTTATTATTGCTGCCTTATCGAGCTCCAAACTTTGAAGTGTTACCAAATCGCCAAGAGGAGAAAGTTCTGTTACTTTGGCATTTGCAAGTGAAATTAGAGAAGTTCCGTTGTCGCCCGACGCACTTTTTGATGTAAAATACGGTATGTTGGCAGATTTAATCGGGCTGAGGTCTGTAAACTCATTACCGCCAAGTCCCAATATGATTAGTTTTGGCCAGTTTGCTCCATTTAGTAGAGCAGCAAGTCCGTTGTTAGTCATTCCGCAACCTTCCAATCCTAAACGAATCAAATTAGGTTTTGAGTTTAAGGTGCTCATGCTTGATGCTTCAATATTTCCGTTTCCTCCAAGATAAAGTATCTCCAAAGCATCACAACTCTCCAATGGGCTCAGGTTTCGAACACCTGATTGTATAAGATTACAGTTCTTGAGTTTAGTAGCACCGCTTAAGAACGAAATATCAAAAGGCATTACATCGCCGTTTTCATCTTTAACCATTGTGTTATTCAGCATTAGTTGCTCAATGTTTACCAAAGTGTTCAGAGGTGTCATATCAAGCAAAGCACATGGCACACCACTAAGATTGAGTGTTTTGATTTTTGTTAATTTAGAAAGGGGCGAAAGATCTGCTCCTTTGTTTGCATCAAAATCGTAGAACAAGCAACTGGAAAAGGTAAGTTCCTCGATACTTGCCAAATGCCCCAAAGCTTCAAGACTTGTTTTTGTAAAATCGATTCCTCTCAGTCTGCTAGTTTCAACATTTGCCATGTTTTTAACCGGAGTTAAGTCCACTCTGTCTGCCGGATATTCTTCGGTTGAGCCAATCATTATGGTAAGGCTTGATACATTGGTACAAAATTGCAATCCTTCTAAATCTCCCGAAATGAATTTCTTCATCCTTGGATTGTCTGACAGATTTATTTTCTCCAATTTCTTCAGTAAATCGTATGTTAGAGGCTCTGCTTCGGCAACTTCCAACGGAGGATCCAACTTGGCAAATTCTTTTCTCAGGAGTTCTTCCACATAGACATCATTAAATGTTACGATATGGCTACCTTCATAGTCCTTATTCAGATACAGAAGATTTAAAGAATCAACCAAAGCATAGTTACTGATTGGATTTAGAGCAAGGCTCAGCGAATCGAGATTGATGAAATATTCAATTCCTTCCATATTCTTTATTCCCATTGCTTCCAAGTCTAGACTTTTCACTTTTTTAGCATCGCCGCAGGTAATATTCTCAGTGTCTGATTTTCCCAACTTTTCGAGCAGTGCCGACTTTAGGTTTGCATCAAGAAAATTGATTACATACGAGTCGTCGTCGCAAATTCCTACAGGAGGTATAGGTTCTTCTCCGCCATTGTCTTTTTTGCATGCCGCTACTGAGATTCCTAGCACGATTACTAGCATAAATAGAAATCTAAATTTTTTCATGTTATTCAATTTTATGAGTTAATAATTTATTATTCATTTCTTAGATTGATAAAAAGTCGGAAAAATCTATTCGTTTTTCAGCCTGATGTATAGTTTCGGATCTCGTTTGCTCACAAGCATCATTGTGTTGGCAGTAACGTCATAGTCGAGGTACAAACCTTGAGGGTCGCACAAGAAATTATCATAAACTGCGCGAAGGCTTTCGCTGTCCGAGTAGGCTTCAGAGAACCATTGCGCACCTCTAAAACCCATAGTTGCATTGGTTTTATCAAAAAACACTATATCCTCATCAAGCTTTGTGAGTATAGTATTTTCCATTCCATCCCAACGGTTAGCATTGTCGGGAGCAGGGTCGGTGTATATCATGATGCCATTAATGCTTTGCTCTCCGAAGTTGTTGTAGAATTGGAAAGTCTGGAATCCAGCAATATTATTATTGATAACATCGTTAAGCAAGTCGATTAGCGCATCGCTATATTGGTTTGTAAATGCGTAATTCCATCTCATAAAGGTATTCGCAAGCCCGACAGATGTAAAAGCCGGTTGCGTTTCATATATCACTTCTCCTTTCCAGTCATCGCTGTCGGATATTACCAATTTGCCGGTTTCGATATCAAAATGTAGTGCTCTGATAAACTTTCCTCCTATTTCGAATGGGTTATTCAACACAATTTCTCCGTCGGGATTTATGGTTACAACAGTTCCGTGTGTCAGCACATTATTTGAGCCTACAAATACGCCTTTGAAGGTCATCATGTCGTTAGACGAAGTATACTCGAATGCAAAACCTTGGTCGAGCGATTCTATTTTAAGATTTCTGAAATATGGCTCTGAGGAGTCTCGCATCAAAGCTCTTCTGATATCCTGTATTGCCATATTCTTTTTGAACTCTTCTTTTGCCTCTTCGTATCTTTGCAGTGATTGGGCATCTGCTCGCTCCAGAGTTAGATATGTAACTCCTTCGGTTTGAGATGCTCTGCTCGTGAAATAGTATTTATCTGCATTTATGCTGTCCAACTCCCATCTGAAGTCGGCATGGCGAACAATATCTACCAAATAGCTAAATACACTGTATGTATCGAAAACCAAATCGACTTGTTGGGCATATTTCAGTTGATAGCTTGATTCCTTTTGCTCATAGCCTTCGTAAACCGATTTTATATCCACGCGGTTATCGTCCTTAAATTTCACAATAAACGGGCTTGAGAGCTCTTTTTCTTCTTCCGAGCCGTCATTTATATAGAATGTATATTCGGTGTACCATCCCATCTCGCTGTTTATCAAATCAGTTCTGATATCCTCAAGTGCCTGAGCTGTTCTCTCTTCGGGTGATTTATCATACAGATTATCCACATCAGACTTGTAGCAAGAGATGCAAAGTAAGGTCATCAATACTAATGATACTATATGTGTTATTTGTTTCATCGTTGTCAAGTTTAATGTTATTTGCTTGCAGTATTACTTTTATCTGTCAACTTTGACTGAAATATGGTTCTTAGTTTATCCATATCAAGTTCAATATCCGACATATATTTCTTCAATATTTCTCTTTTTGTCCTGAGTAATCTACGCCCCTCATTGTCTTTATTTAGTTCTTCGCTGTCGCTTTGGCTCATTCCTCCCCATGGAGATACATCAGTAAAATAATATTCGAGTTTTTCGTCGGTGGCAATTATACATTCTGCAAAAAGTTCAACAAAATCTTCCTGAGGGCTACTGCTTGCATATGGCGTTACAACACCTTTTTGCAAAGCACCTCTTTGAGTTACTACCGTCCATCCATTTTTTGTATATGAATCGGGACTAACTTTCAGGTACGTATCTGGAAAGCCATAGCGTTGATGGATTATGTGAGCATACTCATGATATGCAGTGTGCATAGTAGAACTTATCCAATCTACACTTGAATCATCGAACTCATTTATTTTGGTAAAACGAACCAGTGTTCCACCTTCGGCTTCTCCAAGTACCTCCGTTTTGTCGAGCTGCAATGCCGGAGATCCCACATAAACCAACATTTTGGGAAATGTAAGAGTAACGAATTCTTTCGATGAAGCATCTATCAGCGGACTAATCCATAAATCAACGATGAGCTTGCTCATAGGCAATACGAGTTCTTCTTTGGGCGGAGTGATGTAATACCAATCCGAAGGCAGAAGATTCTTTATGTATCGATATTCCACACGGGTATTGTAGTCTTTAAAAAGCTCAATAAGCTGTTCGTCCAAATCACCTATTTCCATTTTCGGGAATAAATCTTCTCCGGAAGAGGATATATTGTCATTATCGCCACATGATGATAATGCGAATAGAATTGAAGTTGTAATCAGTAATATTAAATTTCTCATAGTTCAGTTATTTATTAGGTTCTAATCCGGTGTCAATAGCAAAGCTCGGGATTTGATAATCCTTATTTGGAGCAACTTGTGTCAGCCAAAGTACTTTACCATCTTTTAGTACGTGCTTAACATTCAGGTTGTATCGTTTCAAGTCGAACCAGCGCATTCCTTTTAGGAAAAAATGATTACGACGTTCAAAAAGCAGATACTTGATCCATGCTGTTTTGTCGTTGGATGTATCGTAGAATGTTCGTAGATTTGATGATGTTAGATACGTGGAGCTATATCCGTTATATACATTACTTGCAATTACATCAAGCATTTCTTTTGCCTTTGAGTAGTTACCTTGTCTAATATATCCTTCGGCTACATTCAGTATTGCTTCTGCCAGAGGAAAGAGGTCAACAGCAGAAGTTTCGCTCTCACCTACAAAAAAGAATGCCGGAACAAAAACATCACCTCCTCTTTTATACCAAATCTGAAGTCTGTTATCTACTAATCCGAACGGGTTCTTTTCTAGTACCTCATCACGAATATCATTGGTTGCTTGGTATATAAATCCGAAGATTGTCCAAGTTCTCGACATTTGTACAAAACCGACTTCCGCTTGGCTGACATCAACAGGTCCGTTATAGTCGCTCATATAGTCTTTCCAAGGTCTCATTTGTTGAGTTCCTCCATATGCTTCAATAGATTTTTTGCCATATTTAATAGCTTTTTTCACATCCTCCGCATCTTTATTTCTGAATATATAGAATCTAGAAGCATAATTATAGGCAGTTTGAAGTGTGAATCGGTACTTATTGTTGTTAACATGCTTTTTGCCGCTTTCCATTAGTTTCAAACCTTCTTGCAAATCTTGTTCGGCAAGTTGATATACAGTTTCAACACTTTCTCGCTTATAATTTGCTATAAGTTGCTTCTCGGGAACGAATACATAAGGCACTCCCAAATCGTCTTTTGCAGTTTCCTGGTCGTAGTGTTTTGCAAATAGATTTACCAACATGAAATGGCAATACGAACGCATTACCAAAGCCTCCCCTTTTACTACATCTGCTTTTTCTTTGTCCTCGTCGTCTATTTCCGTATTTTCAAATGCCTCAAGTGCATGGTTTATTTGCGAAATAGAATGGTAGTTTTGCACCCAATATTCACTTGGCGAATCTTGATGGGTTTGATTTCTGAAATTCCTGCTCCAAGAGTATAGATCTTCTACTATGGCATCGCTATCGTAAATATTTTGAGCAAGCGTTACGTCGTCGCTGCTAAAGTGAGTGAATCGAAAGCTTCTCGAATTCTGATAGCTTCCCACTACGGTAGCCTCTATCTTCTCCAGAGTATTTATTGTTAGGCGTTCATCGGGAGCTACATCCAGAAAGCTGTTACAACCTGCCAGAAGCATAACCGATAGAACCAATAGGTATATTTTTATTTTATTCATCTGTTTGTATTTTCGATTTAACAATAAGATCCGACGTGTCGGAAATTTGCCCAATGCTATTATAATCTCAATTATAATTAGAACCCGACATTCAGGCTGATTGTGTATTGCTTCGATATCGGCATACTAGTTCCTCCCGACCAAACAAACTCAGGGTCTTCTCCGCCAAGTTTTTCTACATCGGCAAGCCAAAGCATCCCCAGATTAATCCCTTGCACGCTAATGGTGGTGCTCTGTAGTTTCAGCTTCGACAATATACTTCCGGGAAGCAGATAGCTTAGTTTTAAGCTTTTGAACCTGACGAACGAGGCATCTGCCAACCAATAATCAGACATTCCATAGAGGTTATATGCTGTTTGTATCTCATAAGAGTTGGGACGATTCAGAAAGTCGGCATCTAAAATTGCAGGAATATTTGTTGTATTTTCATCACCACTCACACGCCATCTGTTTTTTAGATGCTCTGTCAAGGCTTCTGAATCGTTGTATCGATACGAAAAGTTCTGCATAACTCGCTTAACATGTCCAAACTGCCCGGTTATAAGTGTCGAAAGGGTAAAGCCCTTGTAGCGAAAAGTGTTTGAAAATCCTGCATTAGTAGTTGGTTCAAGGTTTCCGCTATATTCAAAATCGGAGTAATCTGTTGTTTGTACATTAAGATAATGCACTTTATCGTTGTTTCTGTCGTAAAACATAGGGACTCCCGTGTCATCAAGTTCGGCAAATCTTGAAGAGTAAACTCCACGAATAGGACCTCCCTGCACCGGCGTACCATAAATACTCGAAGCAGCACCAACCCATGCCGTACTAAGTAGATTTGTAATCTCGCTTTTATTGTATGCATAGGTAAATGAGCTATTCCAACTGAAATCATCATTTCTAATCGGAAACCCTGATATTGCCAATTCTACACCTTTTGTTTTCATATCTGCCACGTTTCCAATCTTGAAAGACGAGCCGCCTACTGCATTGGAGCGGTATCTGCTGATTAGGTCGAAAGCATCTCGGCTGTAATAGTTGGCATCGATTGTCAATCTGTTATCCAGCACAGACAAATCAGCACCAACATTCAATTCGTATTGCTTTTCCCATGTTAGGTCGCTATTTTCTAAAGCCGCAATATTAATTGCAAGTTCGGAAGATTCAGGGTGCATAGGACGATATGTAGTATTTGAGCGTGCCATTACCGTAGCGTTGGAAGCCGGACCTCTTTCTGCAACCAGCGAGTAACCCAGTCTTAGATTCAATTGGTTTAGCCATGCCTTGCTGCTCAAAAAGATTTCTTCTTGCAGAGCCCATTTTCCGCTGATACTCCAAGAAGGCATCCAACGTGCAGATCTTGATTTGCCCAGCATGTTAGACCCCTCATAGCGAAATGTTCCATTTAGTGTATATCTTCCCAAATATGAGTATCCAGCATTCAACATAGTAGCAGTAAAACGCTCATACGAATTACTTACATTAAAATAAGACCGCCCATCCATAGATAATTTTTCCAAATAGTTTGGTGAGGGTTTAGACAAGTTGCCCATTTCGTAGAAATGCCCGAATCCGTCAAAAGAGGTATTGCCTCGGTCGATATATCTCACCTCTGTTCCCAACATTGTTGTGAATCTGTGTTCGTTGCCGATTTTAGGATTCCAACTTATCGAGGCATTAAGATAATAGTTTGCCATTTTGTCGGTGTAGTTTCGATATATTCCACCTTCAGGCAATACGCTGTATCTTATGCCGGTGGTTTCGTCCGGACGAGTATATAAAAGCGAATTGCTGTTCATGATTAATTCCGAATCGCCCGGTCTGGTTCCTGCTCGGTAAGCATTTGCTTCGTTTGAGTTTTCATTTACTTTATGAGTTGTTTCGGCATGAAAATATCTAGCCGACAGGCGAGCATTCATTGACAGTACGCTGTTGAATTTATAATCGAACAATGCTTTAAATGACATATCTCTGACATTCACTCCAAGTTTATTCTTATTCAATTCGTCAATAATGTTGTAATCAACCAGATTTCTGCGAAAGAACTCCAAGTCGCCATTCTCGTCATAAGCCCTGATATTTCGGCTTGTTGTCATTGCATACAAGAAAGGATTATTGTCGAAGTTGCGCGAGATTTTCCCCGTATATCTATCCACTCCTCCCGAATCGTTTGAGCCTCCGCTGTTGTTTACTCCGGATAACTCTTGATTTCTATAACTTAAGTCAGCCTGAGAAGTTACCGAAAATTTTTCGGTAATACGGAATGTTCCTTTAAGCAATACAGTGTAGCGGTCAACCTTATCAGCAATAGTCCAGCCGGCATCATTGAAATATCCGAGCGAAGTATAAAAGTCAGCCTTTTCACTTCCTCCCGAAATACTTACAGTGTGTTGTTGCTGAATACCTGTATTGAAAAGTTCTTTAAACCAATTTGTATTTGCAGTCTCATATTGACCTAGAAACGCATTCAGCTGCTCGCTATTTTCCGACCAATACAATTCATTTTCTTTGACTAAGTCGAACATTTTTCCGTAGGCTCCATGATTTGGGGCTGTTTGAGTTCTTGCCACATTTATCCAACCTTTTTCATACAGTTCTCGGTTGATTGACATTTGGTCAACAGAGTTTAGTATGTTGTAGTCCTTATATGCAGGTCTCGGGCGAAATGTTGTCGTATTTGAGTAATTTACATTCAGGCTCCCTTTTTTTCCTGTTTTGGTAGTAATCAATATCACTCCGTTCATCGCTCTTGCTCCGTATATGGCGGTTGCACTTCCGTCCGATAATATCTGAATATTTGCAACATCATCCATATTTAAACCTGCAACTCCCGAACTTATCAAGGTGTTGATATTGCCTGATACCAAATCGTCCATTGATACATCTTTGCCATCTTCGAGAACGATACCGTCAACCACCCAAAGTGGTTTCTGACTACCGTTAATTGAGGAGGAACCCCTGATTCGAATTTTCGGTGCAGCACCAAACGTACTCGATACATTTTGAACCGAGACTCCGGCAACTCTTCCTTCTAATGACTTTGTGATATCTGCCTCTCCTCCGAGTTTAATATCGTTCATTTCCACTCTTGTGGCTGCACCGGTAAAAAGCTTTCTATCTATCTTCTGATATCCGGTTACTACTACTTCATCAATATCAGCAGATTCTGCTAACAACTGTACATCTATATTACTCTTTCCCGAAATCTTTATCTCTTTGGTCTCCATTCCGATGAACGAAAGAACAATAATTTTGGCATCAGCCGGGACATCTAACTCATATCTACCATTAATATTTGTGGCTACTCCGATTGTTGTACCCTTGACAACTACCGAAACACCCGGTAAAGTAACACCATTACCGTCGGTTACCACTCCTTTGATAGTTCTTGTTTGGCTTTGCTGACCTGCTTGTTTCGTGTTGGCTTTTTCTTCTACTTTCTTAATTATGTAGATGCCATTGTCAAGCTCGTAGGTCAGCCCCTTATCACTAAGTATGGAGTTTAATATCTCGCCAATACTTCCTTCCAGATTAACATCCAAATTTTTGTATTGTGCCAATAGTTGTGAGTTGAAAACAAAATCGTATCCAGTTTGCTTCTCCAGCTCCCAAATAAGTTCATCAAGCCGTATCCCTCTTTCTTTGACACTTAGTTTGTCTTTCTGAAAGGAAACTACGGCAAAAGATTGAAGACTCATTGTCAGCGACAAAAACACACAAATCAATATTGATTTTTTATTGTTTTTTATGCTCTCTCCACAATGTTTGAAGCCTCTTTTTGTGTTTCTTTGCATATGAATAATAATTTATACGGTTATTAATTCGTAATCTTTCTAGTAGTGTGGTGGGGTCGAAATCATCACACTACTTTTTTTATAATTTACAATCTCATTGCCTTCCTTATTATCACGTTATTGTTCTCGATTTCAATATCGACTTCGTTAGTTTTTTCAATTGCAGAAAAAATATCCTCAAACGAAATCTCCCTACTTATTTTAAGTGAGAATTCCTCATTTCTCATTTCTTGGTCTTGATATGAAACCTTGATATCAAAGTCTCGCTCTATGTCGTTGACAATTGTTTGTAAAGTCTCATTCCTATACAGATAGACATTGTCTTTCCACGCAGTGTACAAGTCTCCGTCCACATTTCTTATTTTGAATGTTTTTCCGGTATTATCAATTACTGCTTGTTGGTCAGGTACTAATTTAATTTCATCATTTTTATCGGCTAGTATTATGGAGCCTTCGACAAGAGTAACCAAATCATGTTTCTCATTATTGTACGATTTCACATTGAATTTAGTTCCAAGTACCCGAACCTGTCGGTCTTCAAAACTTACTAAGAAAGGCATGTTTTTATCTTTTGTAACATCAAAATATGCCTCTCCCTTTACAAAAACCTCTCTATTCTCACCCGAAAAATTTACAGGATATCTAAACTCTGTTTCTGAGTTCAGCCACACTTCGGTTCCATCGCTTAAAACGACATTATATTTTACTCCTTTGGGAGTTCGAATAGTATTATATATTAACTTTCCTTCTTTTGTCTCGTTAGCTTTATTTCCTTTGTTATAAGATAACAAATCGTGATTCGAAACCAATTCCGTACCGCCTATAACAAAGGTTGTATCCGATTCTCCTAGTGCATATTCTCCGTCATCAGTGATAAGTATTGGCATTTGTGGCTGCGATTGTATTTCAGTTTTCGATGCAAGCTCAATAGTTTTAGGTGTTTCCTGCCAATTATCACTTTGTGTCCAAAAAGCAACTGCCAAAGGTATCAGAACAGCGGCAGCATACGGAATCCATTCTCTGTATAAACTATATCTTCGTACGACTTTTTTGTATGCTTTTTCCGAATCGAAGTTACTGTCTTGATAATACTTAAGTCTTTCGAGAAAAACCTCTACGTCAACTATTTCATAGAATTGTTTTTCATTGTCAGGATTTTCAAGCCATTTGCTTAATACAGCCCTTTCTTCCTTATTTAGTACCCCAACAAGAAATTTACTGATTATTTTAGATATATTATCTGGAATAGCTTTCATTTTCACACTTTTACTACTAAGACTTATAAAAATGGTAAAAGGGTGTCTTAATTTTGATCTTTTTTAAAAAAATCACCTAAAAGCTTTCGTATAAAATCGTAAGCTCTTTTCTTATTGCTTTTTACAGTATTTATCGACACATCCATTTTTTCTGCAATTTCTGTATTCGACATCCCCTGCATAGATAAAATCAGAACTTCTCGTGATTTTTCGGGCAGACTATTTATTGCTTTATATAGATTTGCGAGAACCTCTTCCTCAATGCTATTATAATCTTCGGTTATTTCTGTGTCCAAATCGGTATCCGACAAACTTTTGCTGTTGAGAGGATTCTTACTTAAGTATGTCAGGCATTTGTTTCTTACACAAATATAAAGAAATGATTTCAGAGATGTTTTAATGTCGATGTTTTTGCGCCTGCTCCACAAATCGTACATTACTTCCTGCACAATATCTTCGCTTAGCTGCTCATCGCGCATAAATTTCAGCGCAAAAAAACACAAGGGGGAGTAATATTCTTTAAACAATTGCCTAAAAGCATTCTTGTCTCCTTGTTTAATACTATATATCAACAATTCGAAATCTAACATTAAATATTATATAATCTGAAACGTATATTTATGGGCTTACTAAAAATTTATCAACGTGTCGGAAAACACTTTCATAATCAAGAAAGCGAAACATGCCCCCCATGATTGAGTTTAAACACACAGGAGAATGATTAAATAATAACAAGCAGGGATTGGCTGTTAGTCTAATATCTAGTATCCAATATCCCGGCTGTTATCTAAAAAACAAACAGATGAAAGTTACAATAATAAATAATAATTCGGACAGTCCAAAATATAATGAACCATATCGTAAATTCTAGAAGCAAATGCCCGTTTTCGATTAAGCGACAAATTTAAAGAATAAATGACACTGTTTCATAAAGTGTCAATTGATGAAACAGTGCCGCTAGTGTCGAATTAATAAACCTCTCACATTTCCAATCCCTCAAAGACACTATCCCCTAAAGTGTGTAAGTTAAATTTTACCGAGGATTTTATTTAACTATAATCTGACTCTATCCTCAAAAATAACTAAGAACTGATTAAGGACAATGCCCCAATTTCTAATAGGTATAGTCCATTTTTTGTACATTCTCTGAGAGCCAAATATACAGATTTTATTACAGCTTGATCCGTAGGAAAAGAAAGTTTATTATTTGTAAATTAAGGATGCTTATAGGCTATAAATAGAAACATTACACACGGAATAATTGGGAAACTCGACCAAAGTTTTTTTCCCGTGGTTAATTCCTCCCATCACACCCATGGTTAAAACCGTGCGCTTATAAGATGCCGTCGCTATGCGACAACAACAACTTCTGAACTTCATGTTAACACTCCTGCACACGTGGAGCAGGGTGCGTGTTTTTATCTGAATATGTTTTATCACCGACACTATGAAACCAAAAAGGGTGGCTTCACTCGAACCAAATAGCCACCTCTGCGCCGCGCTTGCACTTTTTCACAAAGCACTACGCTACAAGATCTTACTAAAATACAGGTCGAAAGAGTAAAATCAGGCTGTAACGCCCACTACTTTTTTCAACAAAAATACAAGCTAGACCATGAGACGAAGTCTTTTTTTCAACAAAAATACAAGTCAGACCATCAGACGAAGTCCTTTTTTTAACAAAAATAGTAACTAGTTACAATTAAAAAAAGAGCTTACGACTACACTATCGTAAGCTCTTTTGTGACATTTAGCATTGATATCCCCCATTTTGAATGGGAACATTTTAAATTGCACTGCGAAGCCGTTGAAACCTCTATTTATCATGTTTGTTCTTCAACTATTTGCAGTCGCCCTACACCCCTTTATAATTCAAATTCACGGGCAAGAACTTCTCTACAAATTCTACCGACACGCCTTTTCTTTGAGCGTAGTCTTCCACTTGGTCTTTCGAAATTTTCTCGATGCCGAAATATTTCGATTGTGGATGGGCGAAATACTGACCACTCACCGTGGCGGTGGGATACATAGCATAATGTTCCGACAATTCCATACCTAAAGCTTCTGCGCCCAACAACTCGAAAAGCTTCGCTTTCTCGTGGTGTTCAGGGCTTGCAGGATAACCCAACGCCGGACGAATGCCCTGATAGCGCACTTGCAATAAATCTTCTGTTGAAAGATTTTCATCGGAAGCATAGCCCCAATAGTCGGTGCGCACTTTCAGGTGCAGCAATTCAGCGAAAGCTTCCACCAATCTATCTGCCAAACCTTCAAGCATGATTGCTCGATAATCATCATTGTTCGCCTTAGCTTTTTCTACTTCCTCTGCCAAGCCAATGCCCGCCGTGCAGGCAAAACCGCCCACATAATCCATTCTTCCCGATGATTTCGGGGCAACAAAATCGCTCAAACAATAGTTAGGCGTGCCGTTGGTTTTCTCGCCTTGCTGACGCAAATGATAGAACCTGCCCAACTCCTCTTTGCCCGATGCATCTTTATATAGTATCACATCATCGTCCTCCGACTGTGCCGCCCACAAACCATACACGCCATTGGCTCGCACCAATTGTTTCGCTTCCATTTCATCGAGCAGCACTTGCGCCTCCTCATAAAGTTTGCGCGCTTGCTCGCCGTAAATAGGGGAATCTAAAATGGCAGGATATCTGCCTTTTAACTCCCATGCCACAAAAAAGAATGTCCAATCGATATGCTGACGCAATTCCGGCAAGGGGAAATCAAGCAGTTGATGAACACCCAACTGATTAGGCTCGCAAATCGGACTGGCAGCCCAATCGCAAGTGAATTTATTAGCACGGGCGTCCTCGATAGTGAGATAACTTTTTGCCCTTTTCTGACTATGTTGCGTGCGAATAGCTTCATATTCGGCATTCAAATCGGCAACAAATTGTTCATCCTTTGCCAATAGGCTCGCCACCACATTCACCGAGCGACTAGCATCTTTCACATAGACCACCGGAGCATGATATTCCGGCGAAATCTTCACCGCAGTGTGTATTTTTGAGGTGGTTGCACCACCAATCAGCAATGGAATGTTGAACCCTTGACGCTCCATTTCGCTCGCCACATTTACCATGATTTCAAGCGATGGTGTAATCAGACCACTCAAACCAATCATGTCCACATCGTGTTTTTTTGCTTCCTCCAAGATGGTTTCCGTGGGCACCATCACCCCCAAATCAACCACCTCATAGTTGTTGCACGCCAACACCACACCCACAATATTTTTACCAATATCATGCACGTCGCCTTTCACCGTGGCAAGCAATATTTTCTTAGGCTTCATTTCGCTTCCGGCAAATTTCTCCTTGTCCTTTTCAATGTAAGGCAAGAGATGCGCCACCGCCTTTTTCATCACACGTGCCGACTTAATGACCTGTGGCAAAAACATTTTGCCCGACCCAAACAAATCTCCCACCACATTCATACCATCCATTAAGGGACCTTCAATGATTTTCAGCGTCGGTTCATAGCTAGGAATAATTTCTTCCAGGTCTTGCTCTACATAGTCCACCACGCCCTTCACCAAGGCATATTCTAATCGTTTTTCCGCCGAAAGCGTGCGCCATTCGGTGGTTTTTTGTGTTTTTGCAGAATCGTCCACCACCATACTTTGGGCAAATTCGAGCAATCGCTCGGTGGCATCGGCTCTTCTGTTTAGCACCAAATCTTCCACACGTTCGAGGAAGTCGGTCGGAATTTCATCATAAATTTGAAGCATACCCGGATTCACAATCCCCATGTCCAAGCCCGCGTCAATGGCGTGGAAAAGGAACACCGAGTGAATTGACTCGCGCACCACATTGTTTCCACGGAAAGCGAACGACACGTTGCTCACTCCACCGCTCGTTTTGGCATGAGGCAAGTTTTGCTTAATCCAACGCACCGCTTCAATGAAGTCCACCGCATAGTTATTGTGCTCCTCCATGCCCGTGCCAATGGTGAGAATATTGGGATCGAAAATAATATCTTCGGCAGGGAAATTTATTTTCTCGGTGAGCAGTTTGTAGGCACGCTCGCAGATTTCAATTCTTCGTTGAAGACTATCAGCCTGTCCCTTTTCATCGAATGCCATCACCACCAGCGATGCGCCATAGCGTTGTACTTGGCGAGCATGGTTCAAGAATGCTTCTTCGCCCTCTTTCAGCGAAATCGAGTTCACAATTGCCTTGCCTTGAAGACATTTCAAGCCCGTTTCAATCACTTCCCATTTCGAAGAATCCACCATGATAGGGAGCTTCGCAATCTCTGGTTCCGACATCATCAGATTGAGGAATCGGTGCATTTCCTTTTCGGCATCGAGCATAGCATCGTCGAGGTTCACATCAATCACCTGTGCACCATCTTCCACCTGCGCCGCTGCCACAGCCAAGGCTTCATCATATTTTTCTTCTCGAATCAAGCGAGCAAACTTGCGCGAGCCCGACACATTGCATCGCTCACCCACATTCACAAAGTTGGTTTGCTCGGTAATTGTAACCGGTTCAAGTCCGCTAAAGCGTGTCAGGTGGTCGTTTTTCTGGCACACGTGAGGTTGCGCTTGCACTGCCACTCGAGCAAATCGGGCGATGTGGTCGGGCGTTGTGCCACAACATCCACCGATGATATTCACAAAATGATTGTCGAGGAAATCGGTCACTTGTGCCGCCATTTGCTCTGGCGTTTCGTCATATTCGCCAAATTGGTTGGGCAATCCCGCATTCGGATGAGCACTAATATAGAACGGAGCTTTGTCACCCAATTCTTTCAAATATTGGCGTATGTCTTTCGCCCCAAGCGAGCAGTTGAATCCGATGCTCAACAAATCGAGGTGACGAAGAGAATTGAGGAATGCCTCGGGTGTTTGCCCCGAAAGTGTACGACCGCTATTGTCGGTAATTGTGCCGGAAACCATGATAGGCACTTGCTCGCCACGTGCTTCAAACACCACTTCAATGGCATAGAGTGCTGCCTTGGCGTTGAGCGTGTCGAACACCGTTTCCACCAAAAGCACATCTACCCCTCCATCAAGCAAACCATTCATTTGCTCCACATAAGCGTTGCACAATTCATCGAAAGTTACGGCACGGAATCCGGGGTCGTTCACATCGGGCGACATCGACAAGGTGCGGTTGGTTGGTCCTATTGAACCTGCCACAAAGCGAGGCTTGCTTGGGTTCTTCGCCTCATATTCATCGGCTACTTCACGAGCAAGTAGTGCGCCTTGCTTGTTGAGCTCATACACCCATGCTTGCGTGTCGTAGTCGGCTTGCGAAATAGATGTTGAGCTAAATGTATTGGTTTCAATAATATCGGAACCCGCTTCTAGGAACTGGCGGTGAATTTCTCGAATCACATCAGGACGAGTGAGGGTGAGCAAATCATTATTTCCCAACAAATCTTTTTTCACATCCTTCATTTCATCGTTGCGGAAATCAGCTTCTGTCAAGCCGCATTTCTGAATCATGGTGCCCATTGCACCATCAAGCACCAACACTCGGTGTACGAGTTCTTGGCGTATATTTCTTTTGTTTGACATCTTAAAATTGGGTTATCTTCCAACTCTCCAAATGTGGAGAGATTATAGGCATTGTGTTTTTAACCTGCAAAAGTAATGATTTACATTGTTAATTGTTGGAAAACAGCTTCTAAACTCGCTTGTTTTTCGGTGAGAGCAATGATTGTCCAACCATTTTGTACCGCACAGTTGAAAACCAAGGGGCGAATATCTACTGCAGAATTGGCGGTGAGCAGAAACTTCGTTTCCGTAAGTACATCGGCAGAAGAAAGGGGGAGTTTCTCCATCAGCGCATTGGGGCACACCACTTGAGTGAACTCTACAAGCACTTGCTGCGCACTGGCGAGCAGTCCGCCACTTTTAATGGCGTCGGCAGTGTTGTCGGCAATCAGCTTGCCATCATTAATGATAAGCACCCGATTGCAAATAGCCTCTACTTCTTGCATAATGTGCGTAGAGAAAAATACGGTTTTCTCTGCTGCAATAGATTTTATCAGCCCTCGTATTTCCTCTAGCTGATTAGGGTCGAGTCCTGTGGTTGGTTCATCGAGAATAAGCAGTTTTGGGTCGTGAATCAGGGCTTGTGCCAAGCCCACACGCTGCCGATAGCCTTTCGACAATTCTCCAATTTTCTTGCGCTGCTCTTTCCCTAGGCCCGTCATTTCTACTACTCGATCTACTGCTTCCGATTTGTTTTTCAGTCCATACATCCCCGCTGTAAAGTTCAAATATTCCTTCACATAGAGGTCGGTATAGAGCGGATTATGCTCAGGAAGATACCCAATTTGCGCTCGAAGCTTATGGTTATCCACAGTAACCTGTTCCTCATCAAACCACACCTCTCCGGCATCGGCTGCCAAATAGCCCGTCATGATTCTCATGGTAGTAGATTTGCCTGCCCCGTTAGGACCTAGAAATCCCACTAACTCACCTTTTTCAAGTTGAAAAGAGATATTATCGATAGCTACTTGCTCGCCATAAGTTTTGCGTAAGTTTTCAATACGAATTGTCATAATTCAAAAATAGCAAATCCGATGAATTACATCTAAATACCAATAGAAATAAACGCTTCTTAACGAAATATTGAAAGCTAAAACATTTTTAGCTACCTTTGCTCACGAAATAGAAAACAAATAAAACCCAATATAATGGAAGAAGTAGGATTCATTCTCGACGTGTGCAACGAAAAAATGGAAGGCACACTAGCTCACTTGGAGACAGAACTAACACACATTAGAGCTGGCAAGGCGTCGCCTCAAATGATTGCAGGTGTAATGGTTGATTATTATGGTAGCATGACCCCTCTAACTCAGGTGGCAAACGTTACAGCACCCGATGCTCGTACTATTGCTATTCAACCTTGGGAAAAACAAATGATTCCTGAACTTGAAAAAGCAATTATTAACTCTAACTTGGGCTTCAACCCCGAAAACAATGGCGAAATCGTGCGCATTACTGTGCCTATTCTCACTGAAGAGCGTCGTAAAGGCTTATCAAAACAGGCCAATGCAGAAGGCGAAAATGCTAAAGTAAGTATTCGTAATGCTCGCAAAGATGCAAACGACAGCTTGAAAAAACTTTTGAAAGAAGGTCTTTCTGAAGACAGCCAAAAAGATGCCGAAGCTGAGGTGCAAACCTTGACCAACAACTACAGCAAAAAAGTAGAGGAAATGTTAGCTCAAAAGAATGAAGATATCTTCAAAATCTAAGCTACAGTTCTACCCAAAGATTTTATTCAAAACAGGCTGCAAATTTTAAATTTGCAGCCTGTTTTTTTTTACATGATTCATCAAACTGCCGAAAAAAGTGATTTATTTTTTCTTCCGCATGGTGCCCATGAACAAAAAAAGGATGCCCATGGACATCCTTTTTCTATATTACTATAAGTAGTGACTAGAAGAATCGCACGCGATTATCTTCTACCTCTACTTTATCTTTCAACACATCGAATGATTGATAGTTAATGCGATAAGCATAGTTCGAGTTCAAACGAGCTTGCTCTGCATAAACTTGTGCATCTGCTGGAGTCGCTGCTGTATTAACAGCTGTGTTTTTCAACACATAAATACCGTTATTACCTGCAATAGCTTTCGACAAAGAACCTTGTGCCAAATTTGTTGCTGTACCAACTACTGCTGGTTCAACACCCAAAGTAGGTACGCTTTGCATTCCGAAGTTCACCCCGGCTGCACTTTGAACAGCTGCATTTTCTTTTGCAGCAATAGCATTCAAATCAGAACCGGACACTTTTGCCGACAATTGTTCTGCTTTCTTAGTCTTCGCAATTTCACGACGAATTGAAGGTGTAACATCAGCAACATCAGCATAGCCTTTTTCTTGCACACCAGCCAAATGAGCTAACACAAAGTTTTCACCAAATTTGAAAATAGATGTTCCTTCGTAGTCAGTCAAGAAATCATTTACACCATTAGCCGAATAAGCAGCTCTAATTAGCGAACGAGAATCTTCTAGTCCAGCTACTGAAGGCTCATCTTCCGACAATGATGCTCGACGAGTGTTAAGCCCCATCTCTTTTACTTCACTATTGAAAGCTTCAATATTAGAGATTGTAGCTAATTTACTTGCATTAGCATAAACTGCATCTTCGGTGTGTGCGCTAGGCTCAATGTTGCGAACCAACTCTGCCAAGCGAACTTGTTCTACAGTTTTACCTTTTGCAGTAGGTTGAATAATATGTACACCAAATTGCGAAGTAATAACATACACTTTATTCACATCGCCATTGAATGCTGCATCTTCAAAAGGTTTCACCATTTGATTTCTTTTGAACCAACCAAGATCACCACCATCGGAAGCAGAACCTGTATCTTCAGAATATCTTTCAGCCAATTCTGCAAATGATGTTTTTCTTTGCTCTATTACTGTTTTCAAGCTATCAGCCATTGTTTGTGCTGCATCTAAACTACCCAAAGTTTGAGGATTAAGCAAGATGTGACGAGCTTTTACTGAATCGGGAAGCATTTCGCGGCTATCTAATTTAACTAGCGTGTAAGCTTGAGCACCCCTCACTGGTCCATATACATCGCCTACTTTTGCTGAGAAAGCAAACTCACGCAAGCTATCTTCTACATCAGCTTCTTTCAAATAGTTACCATCGAAAGCCATATCTGAATTAAGATTCACAAACTGAGGGTTATCGCTAGCTGTTGCAAATTCATCGCGGATGTCTTGAATCCAAGCAAATGCTTCTTTTTCATCAGCATCTGTAGCTTTAATTGGAAGCATCACATATTGAATGGTGCGAGACGACTCACGAGAATATTCTTCTTTGTGCGCGTTGTAGTAAGCTTTAATTTCTGAATTAGATACAGAAACTGCGCTATCGCTAACAAGAGAATAAGGTAGTTTTACATAATTGAAATCTACAGCTGTATTTTTCTCCTTCAAGCTGTTTTTAGCTTCTAGAGATGTTACATACACCCCTTTTGCCACCAACGCGTTATATTTACTTGCCAATCGGTCGCGCTTGATTTGCGATTCCAAATATTTCCAGTAAGTATATTGTTGTTGATTCACTTGCCCTTGGTTCACAGCACGCAAAAAGTTCAACACGGCAGTTCTGCTGAATTGTCCTGTTTGAGGATCGGTGAACATTTGTTGAATTGCAGGGTGCAAGTTTGAACCTTGAACCATGTCGAACAATTCATCAGAAGTTACAGCCAAACCAAGTTTCTCACAAGCTGGTTCGAAGATGATTTGATATTCATAATCTCTCCACACTTCATTACGAACTTGGGTCATCGCATGCTCATCAAGCTGCATATTTCCAGTGCTCATTTTATGCACATCTGAAATTTCATCAACTTTTCTTTGGAAATCAATAATGCTGATTTTGTTTCCATCAATTTCACCCACCACTTGGGTGTCGCTTCCAAAAGCTCCTGAACGGAAAGCATCGCCAAGTAGGAACGCCGCCAATGCAACGAAGATAATACCCACAAGCAATCCTCCGTGATTTCTAATTTTTTGTAGAGTTGCCATTAATTATTATAGATTATTATTAGTTAGCAAAAATATTTTCGGGTGACGAAGATAAGAAAATATCTTTGTATTCCTTTAGTCTAAGCAATAGTTTATTGCTTATCGCCCGCAATTAACAATCGCACCAGCTCAATTCGACTCTCTGTAGCCTCTAGAATGGTGAATTTGTAGTTTTTTATTTCAATTTCAGTACCCACCAATGGGATACTTTCATGATGATACAATATATATCCTGCCAATGTTTCATACGCCTCTTCTTGTGGAAAGACAAGTCGGTATTTCTCTACCAAATAGTCTAATTCCATACGTGCCGAAAAAACATATTCGTCCTCTGACACACATTCTTCTGTAAGGTCGTTGGTATCGTGCTCATCTTCAATTTCGCCGAAGATTTCCTCTAGGATATCTTCAATCGTAACCATACCCGCTGTACCTCCAAATTCATCAACCACCACTGCAATACTTTGGCTTTGCTGTATGAACTTGCTCAGCAAGCGACTTGCTGGCATACTTTCTGGCACAATGAGTATCTTTTTCATGCGCTGACGCAACGACTCAGGATGTGTGAAAAGCATGGAATGATGCACATAGCCTACGATATTATCGATATTATCTTCATAGAACAGAATCCGCGAGTAGCCACTATCTATAAACAAAGCTTTCAGTTCATCTAGCGAAGCACCAACCTCTAGCGCCACAATCTCGGTACGCGGCACCATGGTTTCACGCAGTTTCACCTTCGAAAATTCAAGTGCATTTCTAAATAGTTTAACCTCGTTTTCCAGTTTATCATCCGACACCTCCTTCATTCCATCCTGCTCATTCACAAAATGGTCTAGATCTACCCTACTAAACACGGCCTTATCGGCTTCTTCATCATCCCCTTTAAACACCGTCTTCAACAAGAGATTAGAAAACCCCATGGTGATTTTAGTAATCGGAAAGAAAATAATGTAAAACAAAAACAGAGGTAAAGCAAAGAAACTCAGTGCCCCATTGGGGTTAATTCGAAAAATCGTTTTCGGAAGAAACTCTGCTGTAAAAAGAATAATAAGCGTAGAAATAATCGTTTGCAAAAGAAGCATCAAACTTGGGTGAAGGTGTAAATTCTGCAAGTACGGATCAAGCAAACGAGCAAAAGCAATACCATAAACAACCAGTGCAATATTATTTCCCACCAACATAGTAGCAATATATTGCCCAGGGTGATTGGAAAAGATAGCCAATATTCGTGCTGAAATCGAGTCGCTTTTCTTATCGAGCTCCATGCGCATTTTATTGGCCGATACAAAGGCAATCTCCATACCTGAAAAAAAGGCAGAGAATAGCACCATCATTATAATAAGTAGCAAGTCTGGTCCCATATTACTGTTTATCCATTTCCAAATACAACACTCCCGTGGGTTTTTCTATCTCCCAATTTTCCATAGTTTGGTCTGATTCAAAGCCAATGCCATTTATAATCTGATCGGCACGTACAATTTGCACTTGCTTTTCCGAGTAAATACGCCCCTTCTTCTCGTCCCAGAAGAGCTCTTCTGTTTTTAAAGAATCTCCGTCAGCATTAACAGCCACCACATTATTTTGAGCTACCCATCGGTTTTTCTTTTCATCATGGCGAGCGTAATCGGCTGTTAATTGCGATGATACCACTTGTTCTTCATCGATTTTTTCAACATGAACACCCAAAGGAAACTCCATATACTCTTCATATCTGAGCACTTGGGGAGCTGACATGCGAAAGCGAACTTTAGCAGAATCAGAATAAAGCATAGTAAAAGTATCTGCCGACATTTTAGGTTGATTTTCATCAACAATGAATGCCGCAATATCTTCCTTGCTATTTGATTTACAAGAAAACAAAAGCATTGCAGCTCCCATAAGGAGAACTGCAATGCTTAAATTTTTCGTGTATTTTTTGTATAAACTAGCGTACACGCACTTTTGTTGTTTCGTTAATCCAACCGTCAAGTTTGTATGATTGACCAACTTGCAAACCTTGGAAAAACATGGTTTCTTTATCTGGATAGTAAGCGCTATAAGTAGCAATTTTTTGATTTGCTTCTTGTGCTACGTCTGGCTCTACTTGTTTTGCTTTGTTATAATAGTCTACTGCTACCCAGTATACTGTGGCACGTTTGAAGGCATCATCGCTATATGTTTTTGCACCTTGTGCATAGATATCACCTAACAGGATATACGAACGACCTGATTTAGGATCATTAGCAATAGATTCTTTTACAAATGATTTGGCTTGAGTAAAGGCGTGTTCTTTAGCAAATGTAAACAGTGCTAATTCATAGTAGTATTTACCCAACAATTCTTTGTCTGTTTCATCGTTGATAGCTTTTTTGTAATACACCTTTGCTTGGTCGATTTGATCGCGTTTCACAAACAAGCGAGCCATGTTGAATGCAGCTTCTGCCGAAGGGTTCATTTCGTACATTGCTTCAGCAGCATCAGCATAAACTTGAGTGTCAGTACAGTTTTGACGGTCTAAAGCACGAAGCATTTTTTTCAAACCTTCCTCTTCTGTTTTCAACGTTTCAAATTTAGGTTCGTAGTAAGCCAACAATGCTTCACAATCGGCCGCTCCAGAAGTTTGGAATGCTTTATCTACCTCTTCTTTAGTAGCTGTCATTTGCTCGTTATCAGCATCAATAGCTAAGTTATTATCTACAATAGCTGAAATTTTACCATAGTTTGCTACAACTTTTTCTTTAGCTAGATTTCCCGAGCGGAACAAACTTTTTGTTACACCCATGTAGATAACCAAAACTGCAGGTTCTGTTTGCTCACCATTCAATTCAATAGCTTTGCCTAATTTATCGTAAGATCTTTTCAAGAAATCTACACGCTCAGCATCTGTTAAAGTTTGATTAGCATAAGAGTTGAAAAAGTCTGTTGCCTCACGTCCACGCACAAAACCTTCGTTACCAAAGTTCTCAATACGTTTAGCATAAATTTGCGATAGTGTATCTACGTAAGCATCGATTGCTTCCATGCTTGTAGATTTCGACATGATGTTTTTATAGATGTTTACCCCTTGAATATAAACATTCAACGAAGATTTCGGATAACGATTATAAACGGTTTTCCAGTGCTTCAATGCTGTAGTGTAGTTGTGCTGCTTGTAATCTTGCTCATAAAGAGTTAACTCTTCCATGTATTTTGTTTCTTGAGCTGCTACCAATTCGGCTTGCGAACGATTGTCAACCACAAAACCACCAGCACCCAATTCAGGAAGTGCACTTCCATCAACACTAAAACGCAAAGGGCTTTCTTCTGTTCCATCTACATCTAATTTTGATGACTTACCTGTCACCAAATCAGTGAATTTAATATATTTACATTTCTCATCCAGTGTGATTGTAAACTTTCCTTCATGGTCTGAATAAGACGAAGTTCCTTTATGAGCTGAGACTTCCATACCAGCTTTTGGTGTTCCTGCTTCATACACCACTCCTGAGATTTCTTTTTGTGCCATGGCTATAATTGGACAAGCCAAGAACATCAATAATGTCAATACGTTTGTCTTTGTAAAAATAGACTTCATTTTTAAAGTATTTCGGTTTTTAATATACACTTAAATCTATACTCGTAGGGAGATTCTTTTGAATTAATAGCAAATATAAGGGTATAGTTTTATGCTTGCTAGTATTGTATGATAAAAAATCATAATTGACCACGCATTTGTTACATTAAATTAACGCCGACTTGTTTCAATCCAATGAATATCAAGTTCTTTTCAACTGTTAAATTTTCTACCATATTTTTTGAAATCAATAAAGCATCGCCTCCCGTGAGCACTACCTGCAAGTTGGAATACTGTTCTCTTGCTTTTGCTACATAAGAACTTAACTCATTAACTACGCCTTGCTGCACCCCTGCCCGAATGGCAGATTCGGTGTCTTTGCCAATAGCATCGAACTCTGCTTTAGCTTGCACTAGCGGAAGCTTATCGGTGTGTTCATTCAATGATTGGAAACGCAGTTGAATTCCGGGAGCAATATTACCTCCTTGAAACACACCGTCTGCACTCACATAGTCAACAGTGATAGCCGTGCCTGCATCAATCACAAGCAACGGAACATTGGGGAATAACGATCGTGCGCCAATAGCTGCCACAACTCTGTCCATGCCTAAAGTTTCGGGCGTTGCATAATCTATTGCCAGAGGCAAAGCTTGATTGTGCTGTATGCGCTGATACTTAAAGTGCACACTTAAATACTCTTCCAACCGTTCAGAAAGCATACGCACAGAGCAAATTACCACGGTATCAAACTGCTTTCCCTTGGCCTGAAGCGACTCTATATAGCATTCGTTGAAGATAACGGTAAAACCTTCCTCTACAATTCGTTGTTCGTCTGCCAGCGCCCACTTGCACAACGTATTGCCAATGTCAACCAGTAAAATCATGATTCAATTCGCTGACTAATATCTAACGCAGTAACCGAATGTGTTAATGCGCCCACCGAAATAAAATCTACTCCCGTAGCTGCCACTTCTGCCAATCGCTGCAAATTCATATTGCCCGATGCTTCAGTTTTGGCTCTGCCAGCAATATATTTCACCGCCTCTGCCATATCGTCATTGCTCATATTATCGAGCATGATAATATCGGCTCCAGCCTGCACTGCTTCCATCACTTGATCTATATTGGTAGTTTCTACCTCAATTTTTATATGGCTTGGCACTTTAGCTCGTATTTCTAGCACTGCAGGCGCAATACCACCCGCAATATCAATGTGATTATCTTTAATCATCACCATGTCATACAATCCGATGCGATGATTTGTACCGCCTCCTATCTTCACCGCATACTTATCAAGCAAGCGATAGGCTGGCAAAGTTTTGCGTGTATCTAATATTTGGGTTGCTGTGTGAGCTACAGCATCTGCATACCTGCGTGTTTCGGTAGCAATGCCCGAAAGACGTTGCACAAAATTTAGCGCAATGCGTTCGGCAGAAAGTAATGCTCGATAAGTAGATTTAAATCGCACCACAATATCCCCTTTTTTCACCGCATCGCCTTCTTTCACCAAAGGCTGCCATTGCAGATTGGCATCTAATCGGCGAAAAGCCAGTTCTGCCAATTGCAAACCAGCCACTACTCCATTTTCTTTTGCACGCCAGAATGCTTCTCTAACTTCACCTTGAGCAATGAGGTTATTTGTAGTAATATCTCCTGTTGCCACATCTTCATCGAAAGCTAAATCCAACAGATGTATGGCTGTTTTTAATGTCTTTTCATCTATCATTTCGTAGTGGTATATATTGTGTTTCTTTATACTTTTCAAACACGATGTGTTTTTTCCAATCGGGATGTTCTTTTCGGAAGTCTTCGCGAATATGTCCTCCTCTACTTTCTTCGCGAAGCCATGCAGCTTGTGCAATGAGCGAACAAACATCGGCAATTTGCCAAGCCTTAATGAAGTTATAATCTTGCAAGTCGGTGGCTTTAATTTCAGTTTTAATACGCTCTATTTTTTCGCAAGCCGCTTCCAATTGCTCTGCATGACGAACAATACCTACTTGGGTTGACATAATTTCTGCCAATTCGTTTTTAAACGCTAAGAAGGCATCTTCGTTTTCTACTCGATTTGTTACCGGTTCTAATCCTCGTATTTGTATTTCTTTCCTCGGACGACTACCTGCCAAACTACCTGCTCGCTTACCAAACACCAAACATTCCAACAGCGAATTACTTGCCAATCGGTTAGCACCCATTACACCCGTTGATGCCAATTCTCCACAAGCAAACAATCCAGAAATGTTTGTTTCGCCATTGAGATCGGTTTTTACTCCACCTACCATGTAATGCGCTGCTGGTGCAACAGGCAACAGATCTTTGGTCATGTCGTAGCCAAATTCGCTGAGTTTTTGGTATATATTTGTGAACCTATTCTTTATTTTCTCGGCATCGAGGTGCTTTAAACTTAAATACACATTCGAGCTTTGGGTTTTACGCATCTGCTGAAAAATAGAAAATGCAACTACATCGCGCGGAGCCAATTCAGCTAACGGATGAATATCAAGCATGAATCGCTCTCCTTGTTCATTAAGCAACCAAGCTCCTTCACCACGTACAGCTTCACTAATTAAAAACGCATCTTGATTTTTTAGTGCCAATGCCGAAGGGTGAAACTGCACAAACTCTAAGTCTTCCACGCAAGCGCCGGCACTGTATGCCAAAGCCACGCCATCGCCTGTAGCTGTGTGCGGATTGGTTGTGCGTGTAAAAATACGCGACAGCCCTCCGGTTGCTAAGATTGTAGATGTCGATTTGATGCAGATATTTTCAGCCGTTTGAAAACACAAAGCTCTCACTCCCACACAACTTTTGTCATGTAATAACAATTGTGTTACCGCCATATATTCAAAAGCCGTGATGTTTTCTTGCTTTTTCACCAAATCAAGCATAAATAAGGTGAGGTATTTCCCTGTGGCATCGCCATCGGCGTGTAAAATGCGCCGCTTGCTATGCCCTCCTTCTAGCCCAAGTGTTATTTCTCCTTGCTCGTTTTTGTCGAACTGCATACCTAACTCCATCACTTCTCGAATGCAAAGCATTCCTTCTCGCACCAAGATTTCTACCGCATCTTTTTCGCACAACCCTCTCCCTGCCACATGGGTATCATGGGCGTGCGATTCTAGAGAATCATCTGCCGAATAAACCGCGGCTATTCCTCCTTGTGCATAATATGAATTGCTGACATCAAGTTGCGACTTCGTGACCAATGCCACTTTTCCGTGTTTTGCCGCATGGTAAGCTGCTGTTAGACCAGCCAATCCACTACCAACGACTATGGTATCAAAAGTATATTCTAGCATTTCATTTTAGCGCAAATGCTTTTACGTTGTTATCTCCAAGCGCATGAATTACATATCAATTGAAGATTTCTCTTACTTGCGTTCGGCAAAGTTACAAAAAGCCATAAAAAAACAACCTCTTTTGAAGGTTGTTATTCAATTATAATTAGGCTAAATAGTTTTTTACTTTACAAATGAGCCTTTTTTTTCACCCCCAATCCTTTCATCATTACCGAAAAACGAGTGGCAAAATGAATCGCGGAATTAAATATTGACATTTCAACTCAAAATATACAAATCCTATTTTTGTATTTGTTTCATTTTTGTTTTAAAAAAGACTTCGTCGCTTAATCTAGCTTGCATTTTTGTTGAAAAAAAGTCTTCGTCGGATGGTCTGACTTGTATTTTTGTTGTAAAAAGTAGCGGGCGTTACAGGATACTTGCATTTTTTTCACTAAATAAATTGTAATTTCCTGTAGAATAGTATTTTGCGAAAAAGCGCAAGCTATATTAAGAAAAAGTGGAGCAGATGTATAGCGCCATACAACCAAGGGGCATCCCGAATCGACCCCTCTCAATGAGTTGAGTAATAGCTCGTACTTCCTACTTACCCACACCCACACGCTTAGACCTTGTAAAGTGCAGCATTGGAAGTTAGAGCATTATCTTAAACGGCACCCGGTTATTAAGGTTTCAGTAGAAATTTTGAAATAATTGCTGAATGAACTTGTCCCGGCTGAGTAAAACAGATTTCTCCCATCGATATTTCTCGCATTTCAAAATCGAGCAAAAAGTTAATATGCCCCCTTTCCATGAAAATAAACATATAATAATCATCGCGGTGCGCAAGATTAACCTGTGCGATACTCTTTTCATCGGAAGAGTTGTGCAAAAATGCTAGTTTTCGTACTGCCACTTCTGCCATTCTATGTGTAGGTATTTTTTCATGGTGGTAAGTTTACACATTTTTGCAATAAAAAAGGTTCATGCGCCTAAACACATGAACCTTCTTACTCTATTTTTGTGCCACGCCACTACAACTCTATTTCGGCTGCAATCCGACCGGCTATCTGCTGCATCTCTGCGGGTTCAAGCTTGATTTTCGTGGCAAAGTTCAGCAAATCGGCTTCCGCTTGCATGGGCACCAAGTGAATGTGTGCGTGTGGCACTTCCATGCCGAGCACCATCACTCCCACTCGTTGACAAGGAATGGCTTTCTTTACTCCCGCAGCCACTTTTTTAGCAAAGTGCTGCAAGCGCAAATAATAACCATCTTCCAAGTCGAAGAGGTAATCTACCTCTTGCTTTGGAATGACCAACACATGACCTTTCACTGAGGGAAAAGCATCGAGGAACGCCAAAAAGTCGCTCGTCTCTGCCACTTTGTAGGCGGGAATTTCGCCATTCACTATTTTTGTAAAAATACTAGCCATTTTGAATTAACAATTACGAATTACGAATTGACCTAACGGTAATTAAACACCCCTGCATTAACACCTCGTCGTATTATCGCATTAAATCGAAATATCCATGATTTCAAACTGCATAACGCCTGCGGGCACTTGCACCTCTACCACATCGCCCACTTTTTTACCCACTAGAGCCTTAGCAATAGGAGTGTCGATTGAAATCTTTCCTTCTTTCAAGTTAGCCTCATGCTCTGAAACCACAGTATAAACCATAGTTTTATTCATTTTGAGGTTTTTGATTGTTACCTTATTTAAAATCTGCACTTTTTCAGTGTCGATTTTCGACTCATCAATAATACGCACATTAGCAATCTTGTCTCTCAATACGGCAATTTTGGCCTCCAACATTCCTTGAGCATCTTTAGCCGCATCGTATTCTGCATTTTCTGAGATATCTCCCTTTTCAATTGCCTCGCCAATTTGTTTTGAAATGGCTGGACGTTCTACATTAGTTAATTGGTCGAGCTCTGCTCGAAGCTTATCTAATCCTTGTTGTGTTACGTATGTTATTTTCGACATAGTAAAATGTTTTTATGAACATCGAGGGCAAACCCTCTCATTCGTTATTTTCTGTTTTTATATTAGGTGTATAAATAAAAAAGAATTCCCCATTACAAGGAACTCTTTTCGATGAAGCAAAGTTAATTAAAATTTAGCTACCTTGAAAGTTCCCCCTAGAGACTTTCATGGGAAAATTTCTAAGTTATTATTCTTTATATTTTGGATTCATAATTTCAGTATAAATCACGGCTTTTCTTAAATCGAAATCCGACATTACAGAATGAACAATTTCAACCTGCATTGGTTCTGCCGATTTTTCTGGTTTATTTTTAGCTTTCCATTCTGGCTTCTTCGGCACAAAAGCTTTAGCTGGTGGTGTCACTTCCTTAGCCTGAACTACAGGATCTACATCAAAAGCTTCTGCCTCTTCCAACGAAGCAAAAAAAGCTTCTCGTCTTTTCCGCTCGGCTTCTTCTCTCAACAACTGCTCTTCTGCCGATTCATTGCTACCAAACAATTCTTCGAGCATACTACCCGATGGATTCCCTTTACGTTTTGCCTTCATCATGGCACTCGCCGCCATCACAATTAGTATTATAACCAGCTTCAACATTTATGTGCTTTTTAGTGTTTCCAAAAAAATATTGACTAAAATTGCAAGCCAAATTTCTAACAAATATAATAATTATGACATACACTTCTTCTTTTTTCAAGAAAATATTACTTCTCTGTATCTGCACATTAGGTGCTTGCTCTGATAACTTTATATCGTCGGTGCCCGATAGCAGCTTCGAATTTCAGATTAATTTAAACGTTTATAATGATCTTTTGGTTCCAGGCGAAGCCGAATATTTTTCAGCAGGAGGATATAGTGGCGTTTGGGTGGTGAACAGCCCTATTCTATCTGACAAAAACAATCCTTACATTGCGTTCGATGCTTGCTGCCCCTACGAAGCAAAACGAAGCATTAGAATTTCCGATGGCGGCGGCTATGCTCAATGTGATAGTTGCCACACGCTGTATAATTGGCAAGTTGACGGCTCTACCATTGCGGGCGATTCTCTAGGAGGTCCGGGCACAGAGCCACTTCGTCCGTACACTGTTTCAAAAACAGGTTCCATGCTCACTGTCTTTAACTAAACAAAATTGCTAGAGGTTTAGACTGTTACTCCAATCTTCGCCCCTAGCAATTTGTGTATTAACCTAAGTTTTAAATAAACCTAGAAACTAACCACCAACGGGCTATCCCATTTCTTCGCTTCATCTTTCAAGTAAGATTTAAATCCTGCCATCTTTTTCCACTTTGGATTTTCTAATCCCCAAACGGCTGCAAAATAGTGTCGCGCAGGCACATCATTTGTAATCTTTTGAGCCACATAGTAGGTATCTGAAATTACTTGACTGAATTGTTTTTCTGGCACAGTTTGATATTGCTCTCCTTTCAAGAAATAGTTTTCTTTATTTGCTTCGCCAATTTTTGTAACTTCTGCTTTTTTCAACACCACAGCCATTCCTAGCTCATCGTTATTCAACGACTGCACATCGTGAGTAGCGATGGCCTTATAATCGTCGCTTGCATCTAACTGCTGAGGCTCATTGGTAAGATGAGTAGTTACAATTCCTGTTGCCAATTGTTTTTCGCCAGCAAATCCCGAGACGGTAACATCTGACTGAAACCAATATTTACCGGGATAGATTGAGATTCTTTCTACTGCCGAAAGGTTCTGCCCATCCACGTGCCAACCTTCATATTGCAATTCGAAAACAGAGCGCACAGCACCTTCCGTAATTTTTTTGTACTTATACACATCGGTTGAACCCAAACGATATAGCGAATCGTTTTCTAACAATGCCAAACCACCAGAACCAACTGAATTTCCACAATGCAAAATATCCATTCCCCAATCGGCTAAATCATGATAACTTCCCATTTCGGGTGTGTGAATCTTGTCGATGATTAGTCCGGGCTTACGTTTTCCGAATAGATCTTTCACATTTCGGCAATCGAAATAATTGCGGAAACCCATTTTGTCATTTTCCCAACTAACACTCTCGCCTTGAGCAATAATTTTGAATGGCTCTGTTTGTGGAATTGCGGTATAGCTATCTACTTCTTTGTAAGAACCATCTTCCTGATGAATTCCTAGGCGTACGTTCGTGCGTTTTTCAAAGCTTGGATATTCCGATTCTTTCACTGCAACAAGCTCGCAAGTTAGCGTTTCTTGCGCATTCATGTTAATAACGAAAGCCAGTTCATCCCACGCGCCATCGCCATCCATATCATCGAGCTGGGTAGGCACATAGGCACCTTTTATTTCAACCACAGGCAAGAATCCATCGTGCAACGACAATTTTTCCTCTACATCGGCACGCTGAAGTACAAGCACTTCATTTGTGCGCATTTCATCTAGTGCATTTTTTACGCTGAAATTAACTTCGGTAGTGCACGAAGCCAATCCCAAAAGCAAAAGAGCTACTCCAATAAATCCTCTTTTCATTTATTTCTAATTTTAATGCCTCTCTCCGCTTTCTGCAAAAGCTTAAGGAAGGCTTGATGTTAATTAATTTCTACCGAACAAGCACCGCAGTGACAAACAAAGCTACAATTTTTTTTCATAAAGAAAAGGGTGTCTCACTTACATGAGACACCCTTTTATATTTCGTTAATCTATAGAACGATTACTTTGTTTCGAAAAGTTTAGCAAAATCTTCTTCACTTACTAGTTTCTCTTCAACAGCTACTTTCTCTTTGATTACCACTAACACTTTTTCTTCAAAAGCTTGATTCATCATACGGCTACGAGTTTGCTCATCTTGCAACATTTGTTGCGCATAATTTTCCAACAAATCTTCAGGAGCGCTTCCCATGCCATATTGCGCAAATTGCATTGCAGCAACTTTTTTCGCTACAGCAATTACATCTTCTTGCTCTAATTTCACTTCAGCATCTTTCGCCACTTTATCGCGAATCAATTGCCAACGGAAATCTTTAATGATATCAGCAAAACTTTCTTCCAAAGTTGCGTGAGTCATTTCTTTGTTTGCTTCAAGCAACCAACGTTTCAAGAATTCTTCTGGCAAATCGAATCCAATTTTTTCTACCAGTCCATCTTTCACATCAAGTAAGAATTTATATTCGCTTGATTGATCATAGTTTTTGGCAATATCTTCTTTCATTTTAGCTCTGAACTCTTCTACAGTTTTCACATCAGAATCAGGACCAAGTACAGAAGCGAAGAATTCGTCGTTCAATTCTGCAGCTTGAAATTGAAGTACTTCAGTTACTGTGAATGTGTAGTTTTTACCCTCTTCAATTGAATCCATTTCCTCTTGAGGGATATTCAACATATGAGCTACTTCATGTTTGTTGCCATAAACTTTCACTGGATCGAAAGTTAATACAGCACCTACTTGAGCACCTACCGCTTGAGCTTTAACAGCTTCGTCTTTCATCAAATCGATGGCGATAGCTACGTTATTTGCTTTCACACCTTCTTCAACTACATTGCCTTCTGCATCAAGTTCTACGATATCTACGCGAAGTGTGTCTTTTTCAGCAGCTACTTCCACAGACACATTTTGTCCCATGCGTTGAGTGTAAGCTTCTACTTGTTTATCGATCATTTCTTCGGTTACATCGATTTGGTAGTAAGGATATTTTTTGCGTTTATCGATTTTCACTTCGAACTCAGGAGCCCAAGCAATGTCGAAAACGAACTCAAATTCTTCTTGGCTTTCCCAGTTAATTTCGGCTTGTTTTTCTTCGTTTGGAAGAGGTTCACCCAATAGGTTGATATTCTCAGCCTCCATGTATTTGGGAATCTCTGTTGAGATAATACGATTGATTTCATCAGCTAAGATCGCTGTACCGTATTGTTTTTTTACTAGACCAGCAGGCACTTTTCCCGGACGGAAACCTGGCATATTCACCTTCTTACGATAGTCTTTCAAGGTATTTGCTACCGCATCAGCATAGTCTGCTTTCTCAATTTTCAATGTAAGCGTAGCGCTAAGCTCATTAATGTTTTCTCTAGAAATATTCATTATAACTATACTTATAAGTTACATCATTTACCGCCGAATAGTATCGACAAAATTATTTAATTCTCACAAAGTAAAAAAGCCGCCGTTCCTGGAATAACCAAGACGGCGGCTTGTTTGGTGCGGATGAAGGGACTCGAACCCCCACGCCGTGAGGCACTAGATCCTAAGTCTAGCGCGGCTACCAATTACGCCACATCCGCTTAACGAGTGCAAATATACAACCGTTTTTTATTCCTGCAATAGCTTGGCAAACTTTTTTTGAAAAAACTTTTCATCCCAATCTGAAAAACCCATATTCAACTACTGAAAACCAAACAATTACACACAGATATTTTTCCACACTTTTTTGCTATTCTTTTAGCTTGGGTTCTTTACTCATAAACCAATACGTTAGTTTATCGAGCAATCGAGGCCAAAACTTACCCAAAAACACCGTAAATTTTCCTTCCCAAAAGGTGAGTATTAGTTGGCGTTTGCGTCGTTTCACCGATTTATATATGCGCGATGCCACTTCTTCTGCAGTCATCATGGTTTCTTCTTTACGTGGTGTTTCGGCTTGTTTTTCGCCATGAGCAGTAAGCGCCGAAAAACGAACTTCAGAAGCCGTAAAGCCCGGTGCCGCCACTAGCACGTGCAATTTGCGATGTTTATTTTCAATGCGCAAGGTATCGAGAAATCCACGCACGGCAAATTTCGATGAAGTATAGCCCGTGCGACCCGGCAAGCCCACATAGCCGGCAATGGAAATAACTCCCACTAACGAACCTTTAGCCTCTAGCAAATGTGGCAAAGCATATTTTGTGCAATACACCGTTCCCCAAAAATTCACATCCATTACTTGTTTGAGCACCTCAACGTCGGCCGATACAAAATTGGCTCGCATTGATATGCCTGCATTGTTTATAAGCACATCTATGCGTCCATGCACATCGAGAGTCAGCTGAATTAACTTTGCGCAATCACCCTCCTTCGATACATCAGACTGACAAATTGTAACATGGCGTGTACCTAGCTCTTGCTGAATGGCTTCGAGGCGTTCTAAACGTCGTGCACCAAGCACTACCTTTGAGCCTTTAGCCACGAATTCATAGGCCAAAGCCCTTCCAATTCCAGAGGAAGCTCCCGTTATTATAACCACTTTATCCTTCATAGTTAGTTTTTTTCTCTGCACAAAATTACATTTTTTCATACACCATAGTAATATTCATCACATTTAATCTGGTATTTTTTCTAAATAATAATCAACAAAACATCCTGCGCTACTTCTTAAAGACGAAATAGACTGCCAATACTAGGAATACAGATCCGATGAGGTGATTTCTGTTTTGAAAAAAACAACGAGAACACCATGAAAATTACCAAGGCTATTTCCTCTTGAATTACCTTTAGTTCTACTAGCGAAAATGAACCTCCATTTTTCTTAAAGCCAATGCGATTGACAAGCACCTGAAAACAACATTCGAAAAGCACAATGCCTCAGCTTATCAAGATGATGCTTACCAACGGCAGACTGTCGAACCATTTCATTTCTTTGAATTTCAGATGACCATACCATGCGAAGGTCATGAAGGTGTTAGACAACACCAACAACCCAATAGTGTAAAGTGCTTTCAATTATTTGCTTTTAAGTATGAACTTGGCTGCAATATGAGGCAAAATCAAACACCTGACAACACTCCACTCAAACACTCACGCAAAAAACTTTGCATTCCGTTTCACAAAACTCAGTCCAAGTACAAAAAAACTTTGCATTCCGTTTTAAACCAACTAGATTACCCTAAACAAACCAAAGCCCAATCGCAATCGACTGAGCTTTAGCTTATATAAAAGAATGGAGATTCTTACACAATAGCCTTCATTGAAGTCATGGCTTCACGCAAATATTCACCCACTTCCTCCACCTCATGCCAACGAATGATTTCATTCACAGCAATCAATTGTTTGTTGTCCACACCGTTTCCTTTGCCTGCCCCATAAGGTTTTCCAATCACATCGGTGTCGATGTTTTTCATGAAGTCAGTCAACAATGGTTTACACGCATGATCGAACAGGTAGCAACCATATTCGGCAGTATCAGAAATTACCCGGTTCATTTCAAACAGTTTTTTTCGCGCAATGGTGTTCGCAATAAGCGGTGTTTCGTGCAACGACTCATAGTATGCAGATTCTTCTTTGATACCTGCCTCTGTCATGGTTTCAAATGCTAGTTCTACACCCGATTTCACAAATGCCACCATCAGTACACCATTATCAAAATACTCTTGCTCGCTAATTTCCATATCGCCGGCAGGTGTTTTTTCGAAAGCAGTGTCGCCTGTTTCAGCTCGCCATGTCAACAGATTTTTATCATCGCTTGCCCAATCTTCCATCATTACACGCGAAAACTCGCCGCTGATAATATCATCCATATGTTTTTGAAAAAGCGGACGCATGATGCGTTTCAATTCTTCTGAAAGTTCGAAAGCTTTAATTTTTGCCGGATTTGAAAGTCTATCCATCATGTTGGTGATACCGCCATGTTTCAACGCCTCGGTGATTACTTCCCACCCATATTGAATTAATTTTGAAGCATAGCTAGGCTCGATACCTTTTTCCGCCATTTTGTTGAATGAAAGAATTGAACCCGTTTGAAGCAATCCACAAAGAATGGTTTGCTCACCCATTAAATCAGATTTCACTTCTGCCACAAACGATGAACGAAGCACACCGGCACGGTCGCCACCTGTTGCCACAGCATAAGCCTTTGCAATTTCTAAGCCATCACCATTAGGGTCGTTTTCAGGGTGCACCGCAATCAGCGTAGGCACACCGAAACCACGCTTATATTCTTCGCGCACTTCTGAACCTGGCGATTTAGGCGCTACCATAATCACTGTAATATCTTTACGCACTTGCATACCTTCTTCCACAATGTTAAAACCATGTGAATAAGAAAGCACTGCACTTTGTTTCATTAGCGGCATCACGGCGTTCACCACTGCCGAGTGCTGTTTGTCGGGCGTAAGATTCACCACCATATCAGCCGTTGGAATCAGCTCTTCATAAGTACCCACTGTGAAGTTGTTTTCTTTCGCATTTTTATACGACTGACGTTGTTCTTTTATGGCCGCCTCACGCAACGCATACGACACATCTAGACCCGAATCGCGCATATTCAAACCCTGATTCAAGCCTTGAGCACCGCAACCCACGATAACCACTTTTTTTCCTATCAATTTTTTTACACCATCGGCAAATTCCGATGCATCCATAAACTCACAAGTTCCTAGTTGTTCCAACTGTCCACGCAACGAAAGCGTGTTGAAATAATTTGCCATAATTTTATTTTTAAGAGCCCCCTCCAACTCCCCCGAAGGGGAGAGTTAAAACCGGGTTATTTGTTTTCTGTCTTTTATCTGTCTTTCATTACCAAGCCACACTAGCTTTCCTCCTTAAAGGAATTGGAGTGGGCTAAAAGCGCATCGCGTTCTTTCAAGAACTCCGACAAGCGCTCAATCGGGTCGCGAGTAATAGCTATGCATCCTGTGCGAATAAACTGCAAAACACCAAACTGCACCAAATCTTCAAAAAGCCGTTGGGTTTCATCTTTGTGTCCTGTCTTTTCAATCACCGTAAATTCGCGTGTGATTTCTAAAATTCGCGCCCCTGATTCGCGCACTAGCCTTTCAATTTGGTCGCTATCGTAAATCGACTCTGTCGATACTTTATACAGTGCCAATTCTTGATAAACCACTTGGTCGGTAGTGTGATAAAAAGCTTTGAGCACATCCACCATTTTTTCAATTTGCATTACTACCTTTTTCACTCGCTCCTCGGTTTCACTCAACACAATGGTAAATTTGGAAACCCCCGAAATTGCCGACTGCGAAGCCGTAATGCTATCAATATTCATCTTCCGTCTTGTAAAATTGATAGTCAATCTATTTAATAGTCCGATGTTGTTTTCGGAATATACGGTTATTATAAATTCTTGTTTCATATGCTTCAGCCCCCTCCAACTCCCCCCTTGGGGGGGGAGAGCCAGAACCAGTGGGTTTATTTATTGAGTTCCTCCAACTCCCACGAGTGGGACGGTGAAACCCATGGTTTATTTATTAAATTCTCTCCAATTCCCCAAAAAGAGGGAGAGGTCAACTATCCCAACATGATATCTGAAACCGATGAACCTGCAGGAATCATCGGAAATACATTTTCTTCTTTTTCCACCACCACTTCTAGCAAATAAGGTCCATCGTACGCCATCATTTGCGCCACACTATCTGCCAAATCTTCTCGGCGATCTACTTTGTGGGCAGCCATGCCAAAGCCTTTTGAAATGGCAACAAAGTCGGGATTATGCAATTCGGTGAAAGAATAGCGACGTTCAAAAAACATCTCTTGCCACTGGCGAACCATGCCCAAGAAGTTATTATTTAAGATAATAATTTTTACGGGAAGTTTATTCTGCACAATCGTGCCCAATTCTTGCAAAGTCATTTGAAAACCACCATCGCCAACAAAGCACACCACGGTTCTATCTTTTGCCCCAATGGAAGCCCCAATGGAAGCCGGAACACCAAAACCCATAGTTCCTAATCCGCCAGAAGTAACGTTACTCTTCGACTTCGTAAACTTGAAATATCGCGAAGCTGTCATTTGTTGCTGACCAACATCGGTAACCAACACCGCATCGTGCTTTGCTTGTTCCGAAACCGCTTGTACTACCTCTCCCATCTTAATTCCACCCTCCTTAGGTGCAATTGATTTTTCAATCACCGTGTCATATTCAATCTTATCGCAAACACGATATTCTGCCAGCCAAGCTTCATGACTATTTTTCGCCACCGCTTCGGTAAGCATAAGCAATACCTTCTTGGCATTACCCACCACCCCCACATCGGCTTTCACAATTTTATTAATTTCCGCAGGGTCTATCTCTACATGAATGACCTTAGCATTAATGCCATATTCACTCACCTTACTTGTTACTCGATCATCGAAACGCATCCCCACTGCAATAAGCAAATCGGCTTCGTTAGTTTTTACATTCGGACCATAATTTCCGTGCATACCCAACATACCCACATTTTGCGGATGATTGCTCGGCATGGCCGAAAGCCCCAGCAAGGTATAAGCTGCCGGAATGCCCGTTTTCTCCATGAACGATAGCAACTCTTGCTCAGCATTGGCAATAATCACACCTTGACCAACTAGCAACATGGGCTTCTTGGCGGCATCAATCAGCTTAGCCGCTTCTTCTACATTGCCTTTATTAATCTGAATTTCAGGAACATAAGATCGTATTTTTGGACGCTTTTTATAGCTAAATTCTACTAGCTGAAATTGAGCATCTTTCGCAATATCAATCAACACCGGGCCCGGGCGACCCGTTTGCGAGATATAAAATGCCTTTGCCAAAGCTTCTGGTATTTCCTTCACACTTGTTACCTGATAATTCCATTTTGTAACAGGCATAGAAAGACCTATCATGTCTGACTCCTGAAAAGCATCGGTACCCAAAAGGGGTGAAGCCACCTGCCCCGTAATGCAAACCAAAGGCACTGAATCTATTTGTGCATCGGCAATGCCTGTAAGTAGATTCGTAGCTCCAGGACCCGAAGTGGCAAACACCACACCTGCCTTGCCTGTTACTTTAGCGTAACCCTCGGCAGCGTGCACCGCTCCTTGTTCGTGGCGCGTGAGAATGTGATTCACTTGGTCGACGTAATCATATAACGCATCGTAGATGGGCATGATTGCCCCACCCGGATATCCAAAAATGGTATCAACTCCTTCTTCCAACAAAGACAATATTACTGCCTTCGCTCCTGTTATCTGTTGTTTTTCCATATGCAATATAAGCCCCACCCATCCTCCCCCTAAGGGGAGGAGTAAAGGCACTAAGTTGATTATTGTTAATACTGTCTACATCCAAAGCTTCCCCATCGGGGGAATTGGTGGGGGCTAAATCATTCTAACCGCACCTTTATCTGCCGAAGAAACCAAGCTTGCATAAGCTTTGAGAGCCTTACTCACTTCGCGTTGTCGTGTAGTTGGCTTGAAAGCCGCCACTCCTTTCGCTTCTTCTGCTTTTCGTCTGCCATCGAGTTCTGCCTGACAAAGCAGCACATTGATTTTCCGATTTGGAATATCTACCTCCACATTATCGCCATCTTTTACCAATCCTATGGCTCCACCAGCAGCAGCCTCAGGAGAAACATGACCTATCGACAAGCCCGAAGTACCCCCCGAAAATCTTCCATCGGTGAGCAGTGCGCATTGCTTATCGAGCTTCATCGATTTCAGGTAAGATGTAGGATAAAGCATTTCTTGCATACCCGGACCTCCTTTAGGCCCTTCATAGCGGATAATCACTACATCGCCAGCTTGCACCGCATCGCCCAAAATGCCATTCACAGCATCTTCTTGCGATTCAAACACGCGCGCCGTGCCTTTGAACTGATAAACCGAAGCATCTACGCCTGCAGTTTTCACAATGCAACCATCTTCGGCAATATTGCCATAAAGCACCGCCAATCCGCCATCCTGACTGTAAGCATTTTCGCAACTACGAATACATCCTGAGCTTCTATCTAAATCGAATGAATCGTAATACGTTTCTTGCGATCCCATCACCAAATTTCTACCACCTGCAGGAGCCGACAAATAACGCCGCACATCGTCGGAATTAACTGCAGGGTTCATTACATCGTATTTGGCAATAGCCTCACCCAAGGTCAAGCCATCGGCTCGATGCGTATTCAACACCAATAAATCTTTGCGGCTCAATTCTGCCAAAATACCCAGGATGCCCCCAGCACGGTTCACATCTTCCATGTGGTAATGCCCGTTGGGCGCAACCTTACATAGATTTGGCGTTATTTTCGACAATTCATTAATATCTTTCATCGTGAAATCAACTCCTGCTTCATGCGCCACCGCTAGAATATGCAACACCGTATTGGTAGAACCACCCATAGCAATATCCAACTTCATTGCATTGCGAAAAGCATCGATTGTGGCAATATTTCGAGGCAATACACTTTCGTCGCCATCTTGATAATACGCATAGGTATTTTTCACAATTTGTTTGGCTGCCACTTCAAACAAGCGTTTGCGGCTAACGTGTGTAGCAAGCACCGAACCATTGCCCGCAAGCGACAACCCTAAAGCTTCAGTTAGACAATTCATCGAGTTGGCAGTAAACATACCCGAACAGCTTCCACAAGTAGGACAAGCACTCTTTTCCAACACCTCTAAATCTTCATCAGCATATGAATCGTCTGCCCCTTTCACCATGGCATCTACCAAGTCATATTTATTTTCACCCACCACTCCAGCTTCCATCGGACCACCAGAAACAAAAATCGCCGGTATGTTTAGGCGCATTGCAGCCATAAGCATTCCCGGCGTTATTTTATCGCAATTAGAGATGCACACCATGGCATCTACCTTGTGCGCATTACACATATACTCCACACTATCGGCAATTACATCGCGCGAGGGCAAAGAATACAACATCCCGTCATGCCCCATAGCTATACCATCATCTACTGCAATGGTGTTGAACTCCGCAGCAAAGCAACCTTGTTTCTCTATTTCGGCTTTCACCATTTGCCCCACTTCATGCAAATGCACATGACCGGGCACCATTTGAGTAAACGAATTTACTACTGCAATGATAGGTTTACCCAATTGCTCTTCCGTCATACCATTAGCGCGCCACAAGCTTCTTGCACCCGCCATTCTTCTCCCTTCGGTTGTTATTGCTGATCTTAGCTTCATTGTTATATTTTTACTGCCCTCTCCAACTCCCCCAAGGGGAAGAGCCAGAACCACTAGAATTAGTTACGTTTTCCTTTTACCTATAAAAAAAGCCACCCTGGCAAAAGCGAGAATGGCTATATATTATTATACACAAAACACCCTCACTTCTGTTTGGAAATAACAACGAGCAGGAGGCTAATAATTGATATGTTGATGTATCTATTCATATCTATCTTTCATTATGAAAGCAAAGTTAAGAATGTTTTCGAATAACAAACACCAAAAACAGGCTTTTTAATTAAATCTTTCTCAAAAAAGGATACAAAATGACATAATTTGCACTTATTGTTGCATCCTTTGGGATCGTTTGCACAATTGCACAGCCACTCCCCAAGGGTCTTTCATCATAATTAAAGTATCTCCATCGGGAGTTTCTACTTTTTCTACAAAAGAAGCACCTGCGGCTTCCAATCGTTTTTGGTCGGTTTCTGGGCAATCTGACTCAAACGCCAAATGCAACGAAAGATGATGCACCTGCGAGAAATCGAATGTAGGAGCCGACGAATTACTATATAATTCCAACATACAACCATCGGCATCAGCAATAAAACGCACAAAAGGCGCATCGGAACCTGCTTTCACCATTTTAAATGCTAAATTTTCTACATACCATTCTGCCATTGCAACCGAGTCGGACACATTAAGAGCGAAGTGTTCTATTTTCATGTTCTTTAAATTTTCGCGCAAAGTTGTCAAGCAAAAAGCAGCTTCAGCATCAAATCAAAACACCTCAACTGCACTCCACAACAAAAATGCACAGGATTAATTTATCTCCCGAAAGTTACAAAGTTTTATTGTTTTTCGCGATGTTCGACAATGATATTTAAAAATACGCCCGTATTCAGAAGTAAAAAACAGACGCTTTGAGCTAACCGCCTGCCCTAAAAGTGGGGGCTGCAAGAGTATAAACAAAAAAAGGAGAACCATTTCTGATTCTCCTTCTAGTAGCGGGGGCCCGACTCGAACGGACGACCTTTGGGTTATGAGCCCAACGAGCTACCAACTGCTCCACCCCGCAATATATTTTTTGACAATGTATCGTCTATCTAAAAACGAGCTTTATTGCTCAATTGCGATGCAAAGATACAGCATTTTTATTTACCTCCAAATATTTTCGTGTTTTTTATCAAATATTTTTTTTCACCATCTTTCAACTCGCAAAATTCAAGCATATCCGTATATGGTAGCATCAATTTGTTAAGGTTCTAATTTTCATCATGATGATATTTCTTAACAAATGTCAACAAGTAAGTATTTCCTTGCTAAAAACACAAAGCTTCAGACCGAAATTTCAAGGTCTATAGTTTTTTATTATATCTTAGCCTTCGAAACAATACTATATTTAGATAGACCGAAAGAAACATGAGCGCAACTGCACTACATCTCGGCTATATCGAGCGCAAACCAAACAGAAATGAAGATAAAATTAGTGGTTATTGGCAAAACCGACAAAAACTATTTGCAAGAGGGTGTCGAGGTATTCACCAAACGAATACCCCATTACATTGCATTCGACTATACCATCATTCCCGATATTAAGAACACCAAGAAATTAAGCCAAGAGCAACAAAAGCAAAAAGAAGGTGAACTGATCTTAGCCCAATTAGGCACTGGCGACGAACTTGTGCTACTCGACGAAAAAGGGAAAGAGTTTCGTTCGGTAGATTTTGCGCTGTATTTAGAGCACAAAATGATTAATTCAAGCCGAACATTGGTATTTTGCATTGGTGGACCTTATGGATTTTCGCCCGAGGTATATGCCAAAGCAGAAGGGAAAATTAGTCTTTCAAAAATGACTTTTTCACACCAAATGGTTCGCCTAATCTTTTGCGAACAACTTTATCGTGCCTTGAGTATTTTAAAAGGTGAACCCTATCATCACGAATAACACTATGAGCAGCAAACAAAGAAAATGGACTCGCATGATGCGCAAGAACTTTTGGGGACTTCTTGCCCTCCTTTTCTTTGCCCTTGCATTCGGCACACAAGCATTGTTCAACCGCGAGCTACAAATAAACCAAGTAACTCGCAGGGTGCGACAAAACTTCAATAAAATAACCACAACAGGCAAAGAGGAATTTCTAGAAATCTGTCAACTTTGGGATCAAGCGCCCCAACCCGAGCAGTTTGCCATTGCGATCGATTCGCTGAAACAGAACGGTTTGCTAGGCGACATTCTTATATTGAAAGCCGATTCGCTGTGCTATTATTCTAGTCATGAAATCTGTTTTGATGAAAGTTACGCAGCATCCAACGACATATGCACACTTCCCAACGGTATTTATTGGCTACAACACCAAACCATCAACAACGCACATCTGCGCTATTTTCTTCCGTTGAAACACCACTTCCCCATTCAGAATAATTATTTAAACGACTATTATCTGAATAAGCTTCGAATGCCCGAAGGTTATGAACTAGCACCCCCCTCTAGTGAAGGGCTACTCATTCATTTCCCCAACGGTTCTCCTGCATTTAGCTTACATCGGAATGAGCTACACCTAGGTTCTGCCAAACAAATTATGGTGAGCATTTTCTTTATATTAGCTTTCGTCTTATTGCTTATCTTTGTTAACCACCACATCAGATCTATACCCATCTCTCGCTTTCTTCGAGTGGGGATAGAGGCTCTCTTTCTTTGTCTTCTTTACTATCTTCACTTAAAGACTCATTTCCCACAAGCTATTTGGAATTTAACACTGGCACAACCTACGGTTTTTGCTACATCGTATTTTTTTCCATCGCTCACCGCATTATTTTTATTCTGCTTGCTGTTCCTTACATTCTGTGTATTTTGCTTCCGATTAATTGGCAAGAGAAACTTAAACCGAGAACTTAGCATTTTGTTATTCCTTGTTCTTTTAGGTTCATATTTTGGTTTGAGCCACCTCATTAGTTCTTTAGTGAACAGCTCTAACTTCTCTATGCAGCTAAACCAAGTGAATCAGTTAAGCCTAGCTGGTATATTATCATATTTCTGCATTAGTCTCTTGTTTTTAGGTTGTTTTTTACTCCAACTTCGTTTGTTCCACAACAATAGTTTTCAACCTAAAGCAGTTCGAATATTCCTTATCACAGCCATTATCGGCGTGAGTATCTTTAGCATCAATCAGCCATGCAGCGAGGGAATATATCTGATTAACTTGTTTCTTGTGAGCAGCCTAGCCATTGTGCTTTTTTCAGAATCGCGCACGAAACAAGATTCTATCTTCTATTTAATTTCTTTTTGCGCTATCTACGCTATTTTCACGCTCATTGTGCTACAACAACTTCAAAATAAGCAGTCGCAACAAATTAGAGAACTCTGCGCCTACAACAAGTTTGAAGGGCACGATGCCGAAACCGAATTACGTTTTAAAAGTGTTGAAAAGGCTATTTTAAACGACACAATCATTCCCGACAAGATTGTAAGCAATGATTTTGAATTTGTAGAAAACTATGTAACCCACGAATATCTCGACAACCTTAGTAGTCAATACCACATTTGGCTTTCTATTTGTTCTCCTACCGACGATTTGCGCATCGAGCCCGAAGGCAATTACACATCATGCTACAACTTTTTCCAGCAAATGCTAAAAAACACAGGAACGCCTATCCTCAATTCTAGTTTTTATCGCATTGACACCCCCAATGGTGCACTTTCTTATTTTGGGCAGTTTGTGTTTAAATTTGATGAAGAAAAAGAATTCACACTCTTCCTTCAACTCGAATCGAAGATGAAAGAAGAAGGACTAGGATTTCCCGAGCTGCTAACCGACCGCTCGCAGCTAGAACCTCAAAAATATGCCGATTTCTCTTTTGCTAAATACCACGACTGCCAACTCATTTCTATTGGGGGAAACTACCCTTACAAATTCAACATTGAGCAGGAAGCTCACAGCTTACCATTAGGAATTACGCAGTTAAAGTCGAACAAATATTGGCATACTATATACAAAAGTAGTGTGCACGACATGGTTATAATTAGCTCTCCTTGCCATGAAGTGTGGCAAAGTATTTTCGCCTTTCCATATATCTTTTTGTTTTATTTCCTTGTGGCGCTGGGCGTAATGTTCTTCGGAAGCACAAAAAAGCGAAAACTATTATTCAACTACGACTTAAGCACTCGCATTCAACTTGCTGTGGTGGGCACTTTATTTAGTTCGCTCATTTTGGTTTCTTCCTCCACAGTATGGTATAATTTGCAACAATACAAGAAGCAACATCGGAAAGATTTAGATGATAAAATGAAAGCTATCAGTCAGGAACTGAACTACCAACTTCGAAGCACCAACGACATTCAACATCTTGAAATGAGCGACATTTGGGAAAACCTCGGAAATTGGTCGAATATTTTTCAAACCGACATCAACATTTATGAGCCCAACGGAAAGCTACTAGCTAGCTCGCGCCCTGCACTTTTCAACATTGGACTAAGCACCCCGCAGCTTAATAGCAAAGCGCTGCAACAGTTTCAGATAGAGCACAAACTAAGCTTCATACAGCCCGAAAACATTGGAAAACTTCAATTTCTTTCTGCTTACGAATCTATTATTAATGAAAAAGGTGAAACTATTGGCTACATTAATCTACCCTATTTCATGCAAAGCGACAGCCTGCGACAAGATATCTTAAATTTCATCGTGGCATTTATCAACCTCAGTGTTTTTCTGCTGTTAATTAGCATTATAGCTACTCTTGCCTTGTCAAACCAAATTACTAAACCACTGAGCTACATTAAAGAAAGTCTTCGTGTGATGAGTATCAGCAAGCAAAACAAGCCTATAAACTATGTTGGAAATGATGAAATTGGCGAGCTGGTGCAAGAATACAACAACAAGCTAGTGGAATTAGAAGAAAGTGCCCAACTGCTTGCCAAATCTCAACGAGAAATGGCATGGAAAGAAATGGCTCGACAAGTTGCTCACGAAATTAAGAATCCGCTTACTCCGATGAAGCTACAAATTCAGCACTTGCAGCGCACAAAACATTCTGGCGACATGGAGAGGTACAACCTCATGTTTGACAAAGTAACTATTAGTTTGATTGAGCAAATAGACCGTTTGACAAGCATTGCCAATTCTTTTTCGCAATTTGCAAAAATGCCAGAACCACAACCTGAGCTACTAAACCTAAATGAGCTCATTGAAAAACAAATCACGCTCTTTGAGCTTAACGAGCATCTTCACATTAATTTTCAGCAAACATTGGGCGATGCCGTTTGGGTATTTGCTGATGCCGAACAGCTTTCGCGTGCCTTTTTAAATATCATTAAAAATGCCCAGCAATCGGTAGCCTTGGGTAAAAATGCACAAATTGACATCGGCATAAAACAAGATGCCCAATCAGTGCTTGTGAGCATTAGCGACAATGGTTCTGGGGTACCCGAAGCAATTAGAACACGATTATTTGAACCAAACTTCACCACTAAATCGAGCGGCATGGGGCTAGGATTAGCCATTGTGAAACGCTGTATAGAATCGACAAAAGGCAAAATCTGGTTTGAAAGCACCCCCAAGCAGGGCACTACCTTCTTTGTTGAATTACCCAAGGTAGCACCTCAACCCTAAAACTGCATGGATAAGATATAGAGATTCTACCTTGGGCTATGTGTTTATCCTTTGCTCACCATTTTATATAATCGATCGGAACGTCGGATTTTCTCTGCTACTTTCATTGAAAACAATTCCCCCTTAACAGTTTTTGGCACAGATTTTAAGTTGACTCTAATTTCTTCTACCACCATTTCTACCAAACCTGTGGTTGGTCCTGTGATAATAATTTTATCACCCACTGCCAACTCTCCCGATTCCATTTTAAATTCGGCTACACCTAGTTTATCGAAATAGTTTGTTCCTTTTGCCACATACATTTTTTTCTCGGTAGCTAGCGATCCATAATTGGCACTCCACTCGCCTAATCGCTGACCTAAATAATAACCATTCCAGAATCCACGATTAAACACGGTGCTTAATCGCTCATCCCAAGCGGCTATTTTATCTTCAGTGAACTCATTTGCCAAATAAGCCTCTACTGCCTCTCGATAGCATTTCACAGCAGTGCTTACATATTCCGGACCACGTGCACGTCCTTCAATCTTTAAGACCGACACGCCTGAATCGAGCACTTTATTAAGGAAATGAATTGTTTTTAGGTCTTTAGGCGACATGATATATTCATTATCAACTTCTAGTTCAGCCCCTGTGTCCTTGTCGGTTACCACATAAGCACGACGGCAAATCTGATTGCACGAACCCCGATTGGCAGAGCTGTCCATTTCATGCAAACTCAAATAACATTTGCCCGACACAGCCATGCACAATGCACCATGCACAAACATTTCAATCTGCACCAATTCTCCTCGTGGTCCGCAAATTTTCTCATCCTTAATTTGTCGAGAAATATCAGCCACCTTATCCATCGACATTTCACGTGCCAATACCACCACATCGGCAAACTGTGCAAAGAAGCGAACAGCTTCAATGTTCGTAATATTCAATTGAGTAGAAATATGCACCTCTTGCCCAATACTTCTAGCATAGCTGATGGCTGCAATATCGCTTGCAATAATTGCCGACACACCCGCCGCCAAAGAAGCATCTATAACCGTGCGCATGAACGCTAAATCTTCATCGAACACAATAGTGTTTACCGTGAGGTAACTTTTCACTCCATGCTCTGAAGCAATGGTAGCAATCTGACGTAAATCGTCGATGGTGAAATTATTTGCCGAGCGTGAACGCATATTTAAGCCTACCACGCCAAAATAAATAGAATTAGCTCCCGCTTTAATAGCCGCCATCAGCGATTCATACGAACCTGCTGGCGCCATGATTTCAATATTGTTTGGTGTCATTTGTTTACTCCTTTTTTGTTCCTTCAGTTGCCGCAAAGCGCTGTTAGCAACAACTTGCTTCAGCATTTCGTTTCCTTCCATCGCTAGTGGTTTTGGCATTACAAAGGTAGAAAAAAGAAGTTACACACTGCGCATCAAACACAAACGACAAAAACAACAATCACCAAATGACAGCTTTTTCTATCATTAAAGCCTAAAAACGGGGTTAAGTATAGAAAAAACTTACATTTAAAATACAAAAAAACATACCTCCGTGGTGTAAACCAAGCAAACACATGGGTTATGAGCACAAAACATGCCATTACAGAAATGACCAACACCGCAATTATAGCACAAATTAGGCAATTCATAAGAACAGAACGATTGTCACGAAAATACAGCTAAGCCGATATGCCCAGCATAGCTAATGCCAACAGCATAAAAAAAAAGCCGAAAGTATTATCAGAGAAATTCAATATGCCTTAGATTCGTGCGGCGATTTTACCACAGAAGCCAAAGTGCCCCAAACTGTGGTAATACCTCCAAAATTTGAACAAAAGCACCCGTCAAGCTAGCAACCATCTAAGGATTTAGACAGAAGCCTCCGTCAGGTTGACAGAGGCTTCTGTCTAAAAATCTGAGTTCCACAGAAAAACGTTTGTCCAATGAAGCTTGGCTCGATTCTGCGGGCAGCCACAAATTCAATATTACATTATAACTTCATTTTACCTCATACTTAAAATTGCATTTTCCAGAAAATACAAATATTTTTGTCAACAAAATATATTTCCATGAAAAATTTAATTTGCTACATACTTCTCTTATCCTCTTTAAACACTTGGGCACAAACCACTAACCAAACCGATACCAACGAACTTAAGCAAGGGATGTGGGAGAAAACCTCTCCAGAAGGAAAGCCTATATATAAAGGTGAATTTAAAGACGGTAAACCTGTGGGCAAATGGAAAAGATATCACACAAACGGTATGCTTCGCGCTCAACTCAACTATGGCGAAAATAGCGACTCGTGTGCTGTGATTTTGTTCGACAATCAAGGCAAAAAAATTGCCGAAGGAACTTATGTTGATGAACTACGCGAGGGCAAATGGCTATTCTTCCGCAGCATGCTGAAAATTAGCGAAGAAAACTATTTAAAAGGAAAGAAAGACGGCGTTACGGCTACGTTTTACGATACGGGCGAATTGATGAGCGAATGTAATTTCACCAATGGCACTGCCAACGGGGCTTATCGGGCTTACCACAAAACCGGAACTGTGTATTTTGAATGTATGATGCGCGATGGAATGCGCGATGGATATTGTCAGTCTTTCTTTAATTCGGGCGCGAAAGAAAGCACCGGATATTACGAAAAGAGCATTCGCGAGGGCAATTGGGAATATTTCCACGAAGACGGCAGCAAGGCTTACACACTAATCTACAAAGGCGGACTGGTAACCAACACTGCGGTGAGCGACAGCATTAACAATCTGCGGTTGATAAACATGGAGAAAAATGCCAAGCAAATTGTCGACCCCGAGAAATTCATCGACAATCCTAACGGATATATGCAAAACATGAGAAATCAACAACGATGAACGAGGCTATCACCTTATCACAGCTCAACCGCGAAGTTCAGCGAGCCATAAAAAGCGCCTTTCCGCGTCCGGTATGGCTTGTGGGCGAAATCAGCGAAATGAATGTAAACCGTAATGGTCATTGCTATCTGGAGTTAGTGGAAATCGACGAACGCTCGCAAGGCGTAATTGCACGCACGCGGGCAACTATTTGGTCGTATAGTTTTCATATGTTGAAATCTTTCTTTGAAAGCAGCACACAACAAACCTTTCGTTCGGGCATAAAAATTATGGTGGAAGCTTCGGTGGAATTTCACGAGCTTTACGGATTCAGCCTCAACATAAAAAACATAAACCCCACCTACACTTTAGGCGATATGGCGCAAAAGCGAAAGGCTATTATTGAAAAACTAAAGGCCGATGGTGTGTTCGACATGAATCGAGAACTAGAGCTTCCCTTTGTGCCACAGCGCATTGCCATTATTTCATCGCCCACTGCTGCGGGTTTGCAAGATTTCATGAATCAGTTGCATCACAACACCGCACAAATAGCCTTTCACACCGAACTTTTTGCCGCCACCATGCAGGGCGAACAAACAGTGCCATCGGTCATTCTTGCTCTTGAAGATATTGCTGAACGTATGGATGATTTCGATTTGGTGGTTATCATTAGAGGTGGAGGTGCACAACTCGATTTAGCTAACTTCGACGATTATGATTTAGCCAACAATGTAGCCCAATTTCCACTACCAATAATCACTGGAATTGGGCACGATAAAGATGAAACCGTTATCGACTTGGTGGCATACCTTTCACTGAAAACACCCACGGCAGTGGCTGAATTTCTAGTGTCGGGAGCATTTCAGTTTCATGAGCTTCTAAACGATTTACAGTATCGCCTAATCGACAGCACACGCAACCGATTAGAAGACGAAAACGAAGATCTCACCCTCGGAGTGAACCGCTTGAAACAATCGGTGCGCAACCGCATGGAAAAAGAAGAGTTAAAACTCGAAAATATGGTGTTTAAAACCACTAAAGTTAGTCAGCAATTTCTACATCAACGCCAATCGAAACTCGATAAAAATTTATATATTTTGAGCAGTGGCATTCCGCTACGCATGAAAACCGAGCTACAACATTTCGACCATCTCTTGCAAACTGCCCAGCTAAAAACTACCCAACAACTGCAACAGCAACAAGCTAAACTTGAAGTCTTTGAACTTCGTAAGCGATTAACCGACCCGAAGAAAATCCTTAAACGGGGCTACTCGGTGCTCTATAAAAATGGAAAGCTCATTAAGAACAGCACACAACTAAACGAGGGCGATGAAATTGAAACACAACTTGCCAACGGGCGTATAAAAAGTACAGTAATCAAATAACAATATCATGGCAAAGAAGAAATTAAACTATAAAGAATCGGTGACTGAAATAGATGAAATTTTAGCCCAAATAGAAAATAACGAACTCGATGTTGATGAACTTGCAGAGAAAGTAAAGCGCGTGTCGTTGCTCATTAAAGAGTGCAAAGCCGTGTTGCACAACACCCAAAAAGAGGTGGAAAACATATTAGAGAACATGGAAAAAGAATAAAACAGGCATTCACACATTAACCCCCAAAATTATGGACAAAAAATTCAACAGAAACACACTTTGTGTTCAAGCCGGATGGACTCCCCAAAAAGGAGAACCTCGTGTTTTGCCAATTTATCAAAGCACAACGTTCAAATATGAAACGAGCGAACAAATGGGAAAACTTTTCGACTTAGAGGAAAGCGGATACTTTTACACTCGCCTACAAAACCCCACCAACGATGCTGTAGCAGCTAAAATTACAGCTCTTGAAGGTGGTGTGGCAGCCATGCTTACTTCTTCGGGTCAAGCAGCCACCTTTTACGCCGTGCTAAACATCTGTTCTGCTGGCGACCACATTGTGAGCGCATCTGCCATTTATGGCGGAACATTTAACCTACTTGCCGTTACCATGGCGAAGTTGGGCATTGAAGCCACCTTTGTTGACCAAAATGCTAGCGACGAAGAAATAGCAAAGGCTTTCCGTCCGAACACCAAAGCACTCTTTGCCGAAACAATTGCAAACCCCGGTTTATCGGTGCTCGACATCGAGAAGTTTGCCAACATAGCACACAGCCATGGCGTGCCTTTAATTGTTGACAACACCTTTGCTACCCCCATCAATTGCCGCCCCTTCGAATGGGGAGCCGACATCGTTATTCACTCTACATCGAAATACATGGATGGACACGCTACATCGGTAGGCGGTGTGGTGGTTGACAGCGGAAACTTCGATTGGGACAAATATGCCGACAAATTTCCGGGGCTAACAGCTCCCGACGATTCATATCATGGATTAACCTACACCAAATCTTTTGGCAAAGGTGCTTACATTACCAAAGCAACCGTGCAGTTGATGCGCGATTTAGGCTCTATTCCATCTCCTCAAAACTCGTTCTTATTGAATTTAGGACTAGAAACGCTGCATCTGCGTGTGCCTCGCCACTGCGAAAATGCACTAAAAGTAGCCCAATTCCTACAACAAGACGAACGCATTGCATGGGTAAACTACTGCGGATTGAAAGAAGATAAATATTACGAATTAGGACAAAAATATTTGCCCAATGGATCTTGCGGTGTAATTACTTTCGGACTAAAAGGCGGACGCGATGCATCTATCGTATTCATGGATAGTTTGAAATTAGCAGCCATCGTTACGCACGTGGCCGATGCGCGCACTTCGGTACTTCACCCAGCAAGCCACACGCACCGTCAGTTGAGCGACGAACAACTTATTGCCGCCGGTGTGCAACCCGATTTAATTCGCTTCTCGGTTGGTATTGAAGATGCCAATGACATCATTGACGACATTAAACAAGCATTGGAAGCTATGAAAGGATAGTTCCCCAAGAACTTGAAATCGTTAAACGGGTAGTCCTTTGGTGGTCTATCCGTTTTTTTGCCCTTCTATTCCAAAGAAACAGATTCTTCAAAAGCAAAACAAACGCAAAAAAAGAGGGTATAACCTTCACGATTATACCCCTTTTAGTACCTCATTAACCATTAAAACCTAGTAGTTAATGCAAATTGTAGCCGAAAGGGGAATCGAACCCCTATCTAGCGTTTAGGAAACGCTCGTTCTATCCGTTGAACTATTCAGCCCCAAAGAGAGCGCAAAAATAACAAAATGTACGATTACAACAAATCCGTTCGTTTTAAAATTAACAATGCCCTATCATCTTGTTATTTGTATCTATTCTTTATTATATTTGCAACTCATTTTAGAATAACTATATACTTCATAATATGTCAACAAAGCAACTTCCTTTCTCGAAAGAGAAAATCCAAGAAATCATTAAAACCTATCCAACCCCTTTTCACATCTACGATGAAAAATCAATGATGGACTATGCGCTAAGCTTCACTAAAGCCTTTGCTTGGAATAAAGGTTTCAAAGAATATTACGCAATCAAGGCTTGTCCGAACCCACATTTAATGAATCTTTTGCGCACCAAAGCAAACTTTGGTATCGATTGTAGCTCAATGGCTGAATTGATTTTGGCAGAACAATTGGGCATGAGTGGTGAAGAAATCATGTTCACCTCAAACGATACTCCTGCCGGTGAATTTAAAAAAGCGGTAGAACTTGGCGCAATCATCAACCTCGATGATATTTCACACATCGACTTCCTAGAAGAAAAAGCAGGCATCCCAGAGTTGGTTTGTTTCCGTTGGAATCCAGGAGCTTTGAAAGAAGGAAACATCATCATTGGTAACCCTGAAGACTCTAAATACGGATTTACTCGCGAGCAACTTACTGAAGGCTATGCAAAACTAAAAGCTAAAGGAGTGAAACGCTTCGGTATCCACACTATGGTAGCATCAAACGAGTTGAACCCAGAGTATTTCGTAGAAACTGCAGAACTTATTTTCAGCGTAATTGCCGAAATCAGCAAAGAACTTGATATTAAATTTGAGTTTGCTAACCTAGGTGGTGGTATTGGTATTCCTTACAAACCAGAACAAAACCCCGTAGATTTAAATTACGTGAGCGCTGGTATTAAAAAACAATATGCCGAAAAAATTGAAGCTAACGGATTAGCTCCACTGAAAGTATATTTCGAGTCGGGACGTGCCATTACAGGTCCTTACGGCTACGTGGTTTCAGAGGTATTGCACATTAAAGAAACATTTAAAAAATACGTAGGACTTGATGCTTGTATGGCGAACCTAATGCGCCCAGCATTGTATGGTTCATACCACCACATCACCGTGCTAGGCAAAGAAAATGCGCCATTAACTGAAACTTTCGACGTAACAGGTTCTCTTTGTGAAAACAACGACAAATTCGCCATCAACCGCGAATTGCCAGCTACCGAAGCAGGCGACCTTGTGGTAATTCACGACACAGGAGCACACGGTCACGCCATGGGATTCAACTATAATGGTAAATTGCGTTCTGCCGAATTATTGCTTCGCGCCAATGGTGAAGTGGTAGAAATTCGTCGTGCAGAAACGTACAACGACTTGTTTGCCACCGTTGACTTCAAAGCTGCAAAAAGCTTTCAATAATAATGATTAGTGGTCAGTGGTTAATTGTTAATGACAAATCTCCATTAAACAATTAACCACTGATTCATCTATCAACAACACGAAACCAGTATTCATACTGATGCAATTGAATTAGTTAAGCTTATCACGAGCATCATGAAAACCAGCAATCCCGCAGGCAATTAACCATTAACAATTGACCACTAACAACTGCCCATTATGAAGAACGATATCATTAAAGCACTCGATGTGCTACACAACGGAGGCGTAATACTTTACCCTACCGACACCATTTGGGGCATTGGCTGCGATGCTACCAATGCAGAAGCGGTGAAGCGAGTGTATGAAATAAAAAAACGAGCAGACTCTAAAAGTATGCTCGTGCTAATGGAGAACATAAACCTTATCGACCGCTATGTGGGTGAAGTGCCCGAAATTGCCTACGACCTTATCGAGCTAAGCGAAAAGCCGGTTACCATCATTTACGATGGCGCAAAAAACCTAGCTTCAAACCTAATAGCCGAAGATGGCAGCGTGGGCATTCGCATCAGCAGCGAACCATTCACCCAACAGCTCATTCAACGATTTAGAAAGCCCATAGTTTCTACTTCTGCCAATATTAGCGGAGAAGCATCAGCCGCCTTTTTCGAGGAAATTAGCGAGGAAATCAAATCAGCCGTTGACTACATTGTGGGCTACCGCCAAGACGACAAAACCCCAAGCACTCCATCAAGCATTATCAAACTTGGTTGCAGCGGACAAATAAAAGTAATCAGAGGATAAAACTGCCAATTCGTAATTACCTAACGTTGCACTGCCAATTCATAATTGAATCAGTATTCAAAACTGCTTCCCCCAAGAAACTCACGCAAAAGCGATGTAGGAGGAATCTCGTTATCATCGATGTGTCGGAAGTAGCCAAAGAACTTGAGAAATCGGCTTGCATCGGCATATTCAACACACGATTCGGGCACTGCTTCAAGCAAAGGCTCAGCGTGTTTTTTCAATACCGACAGCTCATAAATCAGTGCCGAATTAAACATGATGTCGGCGTGTTCTTGATAAGGAAATATGTTCTTTTCCTCACCTCTACGCACGCTCGGCCAGCGTCCAATCGTTTCCTTTGCAGAATATCCTCTATATTTACTATCGCGCACTAAACGACGAATCAAACGATTATCGGTAGTAGAAATATAATTCTGATCGTCGTGCGAAATCTGTGTAAGAGCCGAAAGAAAAACCTTAAAGATATGCTCTGAGCTCAAATCGGGAATCAAATCAGGATTCATACCATGAATACCCTCTACAATCAGAATATGTCCGGGCTCTAGCTTCAAGCAATTCCCTGATTTTTCTTGCCTTCCTAGCATAAAATTAAATCGTGGAAGCTCAACAGACTCCCCTTGCAACAGCACTTTCAAATCGTTATTAAAATGGCGCACATCAATAGCCTCTAGCGCCTCAAAATCATAATTTCCATACGCATCGAGCGGTGTGTCTTCCCTGTTCACAAAATAATCATCGAGCGAAATAAGATGAGGTCGAACACCATTAACAGCCAACTGAATAGACAAGCGTTTACTAAAGGTAGTTTTCCCCGACGACGAAGGTCCCGCCACCAATATCACCTTAATATCTCGTCCACAATTGGTGATCGCATTGGCAATTTCTGCCACTTTCTTTTCTTGCAAAGCTTCCGACACCTTAATGGCATCGCCCGCCATGCCGCGATCAACCAAATCATTTAAATCGCTCAAATTCGGCACCCCTAGGAGTTCCACCCATTTGTTATATTCCTGAAAAACTCCGAGTAGCTTATTTTGTAATTCAAAAGGATAAACCCTACAATTATCTTCCACATCGGGCAATTGCAAAATTAGGCCGTCTTTATATATTGCTAAGTCGAACACCGCCAAATAGGCTGTTGATGGCACATGAGCCCCATAAAAATAATTGCAATAATCTTCCAAATAATACAGGTGCGAAAACAAACTTCCCTTTTGCTCAAAAAGCGATGCTTTTTCTTCTAGCCCACTCTTCACCAATTCATTAACAGCCTCTGTTAAAAACATTCCTTTTCGCACAAAAGGCACATCGCGGTGCACCCATTGCTGCATTTCGGCTTTTATTTGCAACACATCATCGCCCGTGATTTTTCTACCCAAACCCGAAAGCTCGCAATAACAACCTTTGCCTATTCCATTTTGAATCTGCAATTTCACTTGAGGAAACACGCCTCGAACAGCCACGTAAAGCAAGAACTGCAACGAACGACGATAAATGCGCTGCCCTTCACGATGTTCATAATCGATGAATTCTATCTGTTTTGATTTCACCAAGGCAAATTCCAAATCCTTAGCTGTGTTATTCACCAAAGCGCCAATCACGGGATACTTCAACTCAATATGCTGATCAGCACAAACCGTTCTTAAACTCGTGCCCAATTTATATGCTTGCATTACGCCATTATTCACACAATGCGTAGTTACCATTTTATCCATAGCTTACTCCTTTAAAATTGCTTTTCAGCAATTATGTTTGGGATAAAGATACCATTATTATAATGTTTCCCTATCGTCGGTTAATCTTTTATCTCTAGATTTTCTATTAACAACACTTCGGCAATAACCTGAGGATAATGCTCATACTCCTTTTCTTGAATTCGCTTTTGTAAAGAATCCGGAGTATCATCATTGCTCACCGGCACTAAAACTTGGCGTAAAATCAGTCCTGAATCATAAACTTCATTTACCAAATGAATGGTTATTCCACTCTCTTTCTCCTTGTTTTCAAGCACCGCTTGATACACCCTCAACCCATACATTCCTTTCCCTCCATATTTAGGCAAAAGAGCTGGATGAATGTTCAACACCGGAAATTCCGCCACTATTTCAGCTGGGAAAAGCCACAAGAATCCGGCTAGCACAATCAAGTCAATGTTGTTTTCCCTCAACTCATTTCGTATTTTATTGCTCTCATAGAGGTCTTCTCTAGAAAAAACCACACAGGGCACATTTTCATCCCTTGCATGAGCAATAACTCCTGCTCCAACCTTGTTTGTATAGACCGACACTACTTTTACATAGGTATTTATACTGAATTTACGTATAATAGCACGCGCGTTAGTACCTGATCCTGAGGCGAAAATAACAATTCTCTTCATATCGTTTGTATTTACATTTTTCCGTTCGACCGTTCGACTCGAAAAGTCGATAAAAACCTAACTAATCAAAAAATATAGTGATTAATCACTCTTTTCTTTCAAAATTACTTTGAACTTTGGGAGTTAAATATATTACTTTGCAACCGTTTTAGAAACAGAAAATAATTTTAAACCCTTAAATTTTTTGACTATGTCTGATATTGCAGCTAAAGTAAAAGCAATTATCGCTAACAAACTAGACGTTGATGAAAGCGAAGTAGTAGAAGGAGCATCATTCACAAACGATCTAGGTGCTGACTCTTTGGATACTGTAGAATTAATCATGGAATTCGAAAACGAATTTGATCTTTCTATTCCAGATGATGAAGCTGAAAAAATCACTACTGTAGGTGAAGCTATCGCTCATATCGAAGCAGCAAAAGCATAATTTAGCCTAGCTAAATTTAAAAAATTTGCCTTTCCTAGGCAGAATTATATATTCGGCCACAATTTTTTGTGGTCGAATATAGTTTTTAGGAAGTTACTTCTTGAAAACATCCTTTAGGTCTCAAGTTAACTAAAGAGCCTAAATTTGAAAAACACAATAACACAGAGGTTATGGAATTGAAAAGAGTAGTTATTACAGGGCTAGGAACTGTAAATCCCTTAGGTAACTCTATACCTGAGTTTTTTGACGCACTTAAAAAAGGTGTGAGCGGTGCTGGAGCTATAACTAAAATGGATGCAAGCAAACACAAAACACAATTTGCTTGCGAAGTGAAAAACTTCGCCCCAACTGAATACGTGCCTAAAAAAGAAGTCCGTAAAAACGACTTATACACATTATATGCCTATGCTGCGGCAACTCAAGCTATGGAAGACTGCGGCTTAGACCTTGAAACATTCGATAAAAACCGCGGTGGAGTAATCTGGGGTGCTGGTATCGGAGGTTTAGAAACTTTCTACGATGAAGTGAAAGCCTACAATCCAGAAAACCCTAAATTCAATCCATTCTTCATTCCTAAAATGATCGGTAATATTGCTGGTGGACAATTGGCCATCCGCTTTGGATTCCGCGGACCAAACTTTACAACAACTTCAGCTTGTGCATCTTCAACTCACGCCATGATTGAAGCATTCAACCTTATCCGCATGGGTAAAGCCGATGTTTTCATTACGGGAGGATCTGAAGCTGCTATTAACCACGCTGGTTTGGGTGGTTTCAACGCTATGCGTGCACTTTCTACAAGAAACGACGACCCTAAAACAGCTTCTCGCCCATTCGATGTCGATCGCGATGGTTTTGTAATGGGAGAAGGTGCCGGTGCTCTTATCTTCGAAGAATATGAACACGCAAAAGCTCGCGGTGCGAAAATCTACGCTGAGTTTGTAGGCGGTGGCATGAGCGATGATGCTTACCACATGACAGCTCCAGACCCCGATGGTATGGGTGCTACTTTGGTTATGAAATGGGCATTGGAAGATGCAGGCATTTCTCCTGAAGCTATCGACTATATTAACGTGCATGGTACATCGACACCACTTGGTGATATTGCAGAGCCAACAGCCGTAAGAAACGTATTCGGCGACCACGCTTTCAACTTAAGCATTAGCTCAACTAAATCAATGACTGGTCATCTTTTGGGTGCTGCCGGTGCTATTGAAGCTATCGCCTCAGTTATGGCAATTAACGAAAGTATCATACCTCCCACAATCAACCACTTCACCGACGATCCCGCATTAGATGAACGTTTCGACTTCACATTTAATGTTGCAAAACAAAAAGAAGTGAACTATGCCTTGAGCAACACTTTTGGTTTTGGTGGACATAATGCTTCGGTTATTCTAAAAAAATACAAATAAGACGTGATAAGTTTATTTGGTTCTAGAGTAAAACTCTTTTCGCCTAAGCGGAAAGAGTTTTACTTCTTTCTAAAAGAAATGATTGGGTGCAAACCCAAGAACATGGAGCTCTATGAAACAGCCATGATTCATAAATCTGTTTCTAAAATTAGCGCTCAAAACATTCCTATCAACAATGAACGCCTAGAATATCTTGGCGACGCTATCTTAGGCTCTATTGTTGCCGAATTTCTATACAACCGTTTCCCAGCTCAAGATGAAGGTTTTCTTACGCAAATGCGTTCGAAGTTGGTAAACCGTACATTTCTTACGCAACTTACGCAAGACATTGAGCTCGACATTTTCATTCAAACCAACATTAACACCAAAAATACAAATAGCCACATTTATGGCGATGCTTTTGAAGCATTCATCGGTGCGCTATATCTTGATTTGGGCTATCGATGCACCAAAGATTTCATTGTAAAACGACTCATTCCAAATCATGTTGATTTAAATGAAGTGGCTAGCAGCAATGAAAACTACAAAAGTTTGTTGATTGAATGGGCGCAAAAAAACAAAAAGGAGTTGAAGTTTAACACCAATGAGCTTCCATCGCCCAATGGCGGCAAGTCGTCTGGCTTTGCAGCCTCTGTTATGTCCGACGGCATTCGCCTAGGCAAAGGACGAGGTGCATCGAAAAAGGAAGCACAGCAAGAAGCTTCGAAAGCAGCCTTAGAAAAGATTCAACAAGAAGACATTAGCAATATTCTGCCTTAGTTCCGACCTCCAATTTTAGCTTTGCTTTAGAAAAAGATAGGTTACACTTTAAAAAAATTGGCTCTATGTTGTTTGTAGTGGATAAAGCCCAGAGGTCTTCAATCTTAATAGTAAAAAGATGCCGTAACCTTGCCTAGCCCATCTGGCTTCAATCTTAATGATCGAGATTAATCCCCTGCGGGGAATAGTGCCGTGAATACCATTATGCTATTAAGATTAATCGCCTGAGACAAAGTATTTACACACAAAACGTTATAAAGCTGTTTTCGAAACAAACAGTGATGATTTTCATGGCAAAAGACACAATTTTCGAGCCGCTTTGTCAAATATGCTACCCATTACAAACAACATAGAGCCAAAAATTTCACAAAATACAAAAAATCTAAAATAGCTAGTTTCTAGTTAATTTGAGTTAAAGAATGTTTTGTTGAAAAGTATAATATCTTACATTTGCTTTTATGAGTAGAAAGGTAATAATAGCATTAGTTGTAGCCATGGTGGCCATATTGACCAGCTTGATAGCAGTTCAAGCCATATCTATGCGCAATGCCTACATTATTCGAGAGCAGCAGTTCAACCAAGTTGTTAACCGCGCGTTAAACCAAACCATTGATAAAATTGAACGCGACGAAATTAGCTTGGTATACAATGCTCACCTCACCGCTAACCGCAACAAAAAAAGCAGTAGAAATCCACTTGACAAAACCCAAGAGTTATTTTCATCGAACCGAATAACTAACTCTTCAACCGACCATAGTTTTCAACTGTCGAAACAACTTGGCAATAGTCCTTACAATATCAGCTATTCGAAGAAGCACATTTTAGGGCAGATTGCACAACCCCGAGATAGCGATAGTGAGCGTGGTCTTCCGGGGCAATACCCATCGGCCTTTGATGTCTTCCACGATAACGATAGTTATTTCATTGAAGAATATGAGCGCCGTTTGGACGAGCGTGCCAATGCTTACCGCATTTTCGAGTATCAACGTTATTTTTCGCAATTGCCACTCCGCAAGCGTATTCAACAAAACCGATTAGAACTAACTCTTCGCAACCAATTGCGCGAAAATGGCATCGACCTCAATTATCGTTATGCCGTGAAATCCTATCCGCTAGGAAAAGAGCAATTCATCTTTGGTTCTAAAGACTATAAGCCTGGCGAACAAATAGAATATCGAAACATTCTATTTCCTCGCGACATTACAGCGTTGAAGCCAAACTATCTGAAAATATACTTCCCAAACCGTGGGAAATATATCATGCGCGAAACAGGGTTATTGGTCACCCCCATGATCATACTCACCTTCTTGCTCATTAGTTTGTTCATTTATACTATTTCGGTTATTCTTCGCCAGAAAAAACTTTCGGTAATGAAAAATGACTTTGTGAACAACATGACTCACGAATTTAAAACCCCCATTGCTACCATTTCCTTGGCTAGTCAAATGATGAAAGACCCTGCCATTGCTGCCACACCATCGTTTGTTGAAAAGAATGCAGGAATTATCTACGATGAAAGTCAACGTTTGAAACATCAGGTGGAGAAAGTGTTGCAAATGGCGGCTTACAATGAAGGTAGCATTAAATATAAACTGAAAGATTTACACCTCAACCACACGGTAGAAACAGTGGTGAAAAGCTTTGCACTGAAGGTGAACAATCGCCAAGGAGAATTGCATGTAAACGTCAATGCCACAGAGGATTTAATTACTGCCGATGATGTGCATATAACCAATGTGATTTTCAATCTATTAGATAATGCAATAAAATATTGCAAAAATACCCCAATAATCTCTATATCAACCGAGAACAAAGAAAACAACATATTGGTTACTATTGAAGATAACGGCATTGGTATTGCAAAAGAACACCTTGATCAGATTTTTGAGCGCTTTTTCCGTGTTCCTACAGGAAATGTGCACGATGTAAAAGGATTTGGATTAGGGCTTAGCTATGTAAAAAAAATAATTGATATACATAAAGGAACAATTAAGGCTGAGAGCTCACTTGGTAAAGGCACTCGCTTCATTGTTTCGTTACCACTTAACAAGTAAACAAGATGGAAACAAGAGCAAAACTACTACTAGCAGAGGACGACGAGAACCTAGGGTTATTGTTGAAAGAGTATTTAATAGCCAAAGGCTATGATACCGACTTATATACCGATGGTGAATTGGCATATGAGGGATTCAAAAACGAACAGTATCAACTGTGCATCTTAGATGTAATGATGCCTAAAAAAGATGGTATCACGGTAGCAACCGACATTCGTCATATCAATCAAGAAGTGCCTATCATCTTCCTTTCGGCAAAAAACATGAAAGAAGATATCTTGGAAGGCTTCAAGAGTGGTGCCGATGATTACATCACTAAGCCATTCAGTATGGAAGAATTAATCTTGCGTATTGAGGCTATTCTTCGACGTACAGAAAAGAACCATGCACACGATGTAAATGATCAAGTGGTTTATAAACTAGGTAAGTTTGCATTCGACCCAAGAAAACAAGTACTTACTGATTCTACGAATGAAGAAAAAACAAAGCTTACTACAAAAGAGTCGGAATTATTAAAACTTCTTTGTACTAATGCCAACAATATCTTAGAGCGTAATTTCGCACTTAAAACAATTTGGATGGACGACAACTACTTCAACGCACGAAGTATGGATGTTTACATCACTAAATTGCGCAAACACCTTCGCCCAGAGCCTAATGTTGAAATCATCAACGTGCATGGTAAAGGTTATAAATTAGTTTGCGACGATATTTAAGGAAATTCCGCAAAGGGGGATGCACAAACCTACCTCGTAGCTGTCGTTGCATAAAAAAAGCTGCAAGCAATAAAATTTGTTTGCAGCTTTTTTGCGTTTGCATAAACCCGTGCTTTACAAGCCCAAATAATAAACTTCGGGTGTAATGCTCACGCCAAATTTGGTTTGCACCGATTGCTGAATTTGTTGAGCTAGATTCACTATCTGGGCCCCTGTGGCATTGCCATGGTTTACGAGCACCAAAGCTTGATGAGCATAAACTCCCGCATCGCCATTTCTAAATCCCTTCCAACCACACTGCTCAATGAGCCAACCTGCAGCGAGTTTAATTTGGTCTTCATCTACCGGATAAGTTGGCATGATGGGGTAATCGTTTTTCAAAGCTTCTCCTTTTGCTGCATCAACCACCGGGTTCATAAAGAAACTTCCGGCCGACCCCACGTGCTCCGTATCGGGCAATTTCGATTCTCGCACGCTAATGATGGCTTGGCGGATATTTGCCAAGTTCAACTCACCCAAGCTTGCTATTTCATCTTGCAAGCTGCCATAGTCCACCTGAAATTGTAGTTTTTTTTGCAGCTGAAGCACCACCGAATGAATGACAAAACGTTCTTTCAACTCTTGTTTGAATATGCTATCGCGATAGCCATAAGCACAATCCTGAACTAAAATTGCTCGTTCTTCCATGGTTTGCAAGTCAAAACCTCGCACTTCCACAATGCTTTGCGATGCTTCTGCACCATAAGCTCCAATGTTTTGCACCGCTGCAGCCCCTGCCGTTCCCGGAATGAGCGATAGATTTTCTATGCCACCCCAATTGTTTTGCACTGCATATGCCACCACATCATCCCATGTTTCGCCGGCTCCCACTTCCACATAAACATGATTATTATCTTCGCGAAGCAAATTCATGCCCATCAATTGGGGGTGAATGACCAAGCCTTCGAAATCGGCTACGGGCAACAGGTTACTCCCCCCCCCCAACACAAAGCGGGGCAAAGATTTCCATTGTGGGAAATCATTCAAAAAAAGAAGCAAATCTTCTTTTTGGGTATATGCGAAAAAATAACGTGCCCTTGCATCAATATGGAAGGTATTATAGGTCTTTAAAGGTTGGTTTTCTTTGAAAGAAATCATGGTCTATTTTTTTTAATTCAGCTTGCCAAGTGCGCTCAGAACACTAAACTTTATGGCTTTAGGTTAGCTCGGTGTTGCTCATTAATAGCTTATCTTATTTAATAGACCACACCACATCAACGGTTTTTTGCACACTAAGTTCTTGAGGTGTTAGCTCAAAGTCAGCCGCTTTTGCCGACATACTGTTCAATTCATTAGCCCCTCGAACGAAGAAAGTACCCGTATTCGTTTGGTTCGCATCGAAATTCACGCTAACCACTCGAGCTAATTTAACACCCAAAGCATCGGCTAGGTAGCCTGCCTTGATTTTTGCATCTTTCACCGCTTCGTCAATCACGTGTTTCAATATGGCTTCTTTCTGTTTTTCGCTCAATTCGAAACGCAATCTGTAGCCCGATTTTAGCTCTTCGGCCTTCAGTGCTTGCATTACGCGGTTCATCATATCTACCGTATAGGGCACTTTCAGTCTTACGCTCATGTTTCCCACATAGCCATCTGGTTTGCGTTCATTGTCACTCCAAGTGTAATTCTCCGACACGGAAATGGCACTTGATTTGAGTAGATCTTTTTTAATTCCCTCTTGTTCGAAAACTCGTTCGGCTTCTTTGTAATTAAGCATTAAGTCTTCTGCCGCCTTGCCATAAGATTCTGCCTTCGAACTAACAGAAATATCAACACACATCATTTCTGGCACTTCGAAAAATTCAGCATTTCCTTGCACGCTAATCACGTTTGCATTTTGCGCTACCGATGAGAATGCTCCCAAAAGGCACACCATTAAAACCATCATGTTTTTCATACTCTTGCTTTTAAAATTAGTTTCTCTTTATATTGAGCTCTAAAAATAGACCATTTATTCGGTCTCGCCAAAAAGAGCACTAAAAATTCTTTATCTTTGCGCCCTCAAGTTTCTATATATTTAGATTTCATGCTAGAATCAATAAAGCAAAAAAGACCTTTTATTAAGGAGCTAGCGCAACGCTATGGCTACTACAAAAACGAGCATTTCAAGAAAACCATTCGCTCTAAATATGGTTGCGAACATCAAAACCTACGGTTTTACATTATTGGTGGTGTGGTTGATGAAACCGCAGGGTTATTTGCTTTTGTGAAAGCCATTTTCTTGCACGCAGCTTACGCCAAAGAGCATGGATACACCCCTGTGGTAGATATGCAGAATTTCCCGAATCAATATCAAAAAGCAAATACAATTCACGACAACGTGTGGGAGATTTTCTTTAAACAACCCGACAACTACCACCTCTACAACATTAAGAAATCGAGGAACATTATTTTTAGTAAGCCTTTTTCTCGCCCTAGCTATAAGGCATCGCAAAAATTGCAGCTTAAACGGCTAACTAAAAATGCATCGGCTCTTCGCGAAGAATTTAAACAATACATCAAGCTAAGTGCGCCCATGCAAGAAGTGTGCACGCAAAAGGCGGAAGAGCTGTTGGGCAAGCACCGTGTGCTTGGCGTGCTTTGCAGAGGAACCGACTACCTGTTGAAAAAACCAAAATATCACCCCATTCAGCCCGATGTAGATCAGCTTATTGCTGAAGCCAGAGAGGTAATGCAAGCACAGCAATGCACGAAATTATTTTTAGCTAGCGAAGATGTCGAAGTGGTGGCGAAATTTAAAGCCGAATTTGGGGCTAAGCTCATCACCAATCAGCAACGCTTGTACAACGCCGATGAACTGGCACAGGTGAGCTATTTATCGGAAATTGCAGAAAACAACAAAATTGAAATAGCCAAGGAATACCTTGTTTCTGTTTACATGCTTTCCAAGTGTTCGTGCTTCATTGCAGGACACACGGCAGGCTCTGTAGGCGCATATCTTTTTTCTGATGGTTACGAATATGACCACATTTGGGATTTAGGCACATACAATTAGCACTTCGTACCTTTTATTCCCTATCTTTGTCTATTCTAAATAAACAACAATGCGGTAGCCTTGCTCTTCGCACCCGGCTACTTCGCACTAGAATTACATTCAAATGAAACGAACATGTAAATTCTAATCATTTAATTTTCACACAGGAAAATGATTAGAATTTCATGTGAGATATATGTGACAACTAAAAAGCAAATTATAAACACATGAAATATCACTTAATAACCTTAGGTTGCCAAATGAATCTTTCCGACAGCGAACGCGTAGCAGCGGTGTTGGAGAAAATGGGCTATCAGCGCACGGAAAACGAAGATGAAGCTAACTTGCTTGGCATCTTGGCTTGTTCGGTACGCCAAAAACCTATCGATAAAGTATATAATAAAATTGCCCATTGGAATCGTGCTAAGAGCAAACGAAACCTCATCACATTCCTTTCTGGCTGCGTATTGCCCACCGACAAAGAGAAATTGCTGAAACAATTCGATATTATTTTTCCGATGAGCGAACTGAGCAGCTTCCCCGACCTGATAAAAAGCTATGGTGTTACCACGGCTGTTTCTTCGCGCGTAGAAGAGCCCAAGCTACCCAAAAACGAACATATTTTCGACTTGTGGCAAATCAAGCCCAAGTACGAATCAACCTATGAGGCTTTTGTGCCTATTCAAAATGGTTGCGATAAATTTTGCACCTATTGTGCCGTGCCTTACACGCGCGGACGAGAAGTGTCGCGCCCCTCAACCGAGATTCTGCAAGAAGTGAAAGACTTGGTAGATAGAGGCTATAAATCAATTACTTTGCTTGGGCAAAATGTGAACTCTTATGGCTTGGACAAAAAGGGCGAGGAGATTAACTTCGCCGAACTCCTGCGCCAAGTGGGTAAGTATGGCAATGAATCGGGCAAAGATTTTTGGCTCTATTTCACTTCGCCTCACCCCCACGATATGACTCGTGAGGTAATTGAAGTGATTGCTGAATATCCGGTTTTGGCTAAGCAAGTAAACCTACCGCTGCAAAGTGGCGACAATGAGGTGCTGCAAAAGATGAATCGCAAGCACAAACTCGATAAATATCGTGAGATTGTGGCTAATATCCGCGAGCTGCTACCTACTGCAACCCTATTCACCGATATCATTGTGGGCTTCACGGGCGAAAGCGACGAAGCTTTCCAAAACACCGTGGCTGCATTCCGTGAATTTAAGTTCAATATGGCATTTATCGCCATGTATTCGCCACGTCCCGGAGCGGTAAGCTATAAGTGGGAAGACGAAATAGACCAAGAAATTAAGAAAAAACGCTTCCACGAGCTCACCGAAGAAATGCGCATACACACTGCTGCCTACAACGAAAAGCTAGTAGGTAAGGAAGTTCGTATGCTCGTTACAGGCATTGATCAACGCTCAGGACTAAGCACCGGCTTAACCGAAGGGAAAATTACACTTCGCCTCGATGCTAAATATCCAGAACTCGAAGGACAGATTGTTACCGTGAAAGTAACCGAAGCAGCAACGTTTTCGCTGGCGGGGGAGCTTGTTTAAGTGCAAAGTTCGCACTAAGAACTCCGCACTAAGAACTATACAACAAACAAGCCCATGAAAACATTTAATATAACGACTTCGAACTCCGCACTTCGAACTCCGCACACAAAAACAATAGCATTTAAAACTCTCGGTTGCCGATTAAATCAATATGAAACCGATGCATTAGTCACCGAATTTGATAATGCCGGATATGAGGTAGTAGATTTTAAAGAAAAAGCTGATGTAGTAGTAGTAAACACTTGCACTGTTACTAATCAAAGCGACCAAAAATCGCGCAATATTATTAGTCAGGCAGCCCGAAACAACCAAGGTTCGGTGGTAGTAGTTACCGGTTGCATGGTAAATAATTATAAAGAAAAATTAGAAAGCGAAGATAAAATTACCTATGTGGTGGAAAACAACCGCAAAGGCTCGATTCTCAACTTGGTAGAATCGCACTTTTCGGGCGAGATGACTCACCCCGATAAGCTCAATGCCAATGTATTTCAATTCAATACGGTAGATAAAAGCCTGCACACCCGAAGCTCTATTAAAATTCAAGATGGTTGCAACAACTTCTGCTCTTACTGCATCATCCCTACTGTTCGCGGACGAGCAACTAGTCGTCCGCTACCCAATATTATTAAGAATGTAGAGAACACCTTAGCCAATGGTTTTAAAGAATTGGTTATAACAGGTGTTAATATTGGCAGATATGATTGGGAAGGTAAGCGTGTGGAAGATGTCATTCTGGCTATTCTAGAAATTGAAGGCGACTTCCGTGTGCGTATTTCTTCGCTTGAGCCAGATGGTTTTACCAATGATTTTGTGGAACTATTCAAGCACCCCAAACTCACACCACACTTGCATCTTTGTTTACAGTCGGGTTCAAACGAGGTGCTGAAACGCATGAGAAGAATGCATAGTCGAGAAGATTTCAACAATACGGTGGCTCATTTTCGCTCAGTGATACCCAATTTTAATTTCACTACCGACTTAATTGTGGGATTCCCCGGGGAAACAGATTCTGAATTTGAAGAAAGCATTAACGCTGTGAAAGAGTTAAACTTCGGACACGTTCATACTTTTAAATATTCGGTACGCCGAGGAACTAAAGCCGAGCGTATGGAGAATCATATCAACGGCACGGTAAAATCGGAACGTTCTGAACAACTCCGCACCATTGCGGAGGAAGAGCGCACCAAATATCTGAAAAGCTTCATCGGGAAAACGCAAACCATGCTCACCGAAGGTTTCGACAGTCAGAAGCGTGCCAAAGGCTATGGCGAACACTACCTTCCCCTTCGTATAGTGGGTGAAGGGTTGCAGCGCAATGCGTTCTATCAGGTGCGAATTACAGGCATTGAGGGCTATGGCGAGAAAGCCGTGCTCATTGCAACAACTTAGTTTAGCAATAAGCGAGGGCATCTAATTGATAGTTATCAATTAGATGTCATGTACCACTATATTATTTGTTTATACAACTAATAATGCTTTTAAAAAAATAGCGTTTAATTTGCTCCTGTATAACTAGGTTTCAACAACATCAGCACGTTTCAACTTCAAATTCAAGCGTTATGAGAAAATTATTGTTATTATATATCGGACTTGCATCGGTGTTGAGCTTTTTCAACATCAGCCACACTAATGCCCAAACATTAAATACAGAGGTTACTATCGACCTCGACTACTGCACTACTCCTAATCAGGTTACGCTTAAAGCAATAAACCTTCCCTCCGGTTATACTAACATACAGTGGTATGAGGTTGACAATGCTAACAATGCAAACTTAATAGACTCCGACACCGAGACATACATATCAAAAGTAGCTGCAAAATACTATATAACATTTAAATTCGGAGGTAAAGATTACAAAACAAATGCAGTTTCCACAGCTACGGAGCTT
>JBKEBD010000016.1:0-186059 GCA_047972995.1 Mangrovibacterium sp. | reverse complement strand
GTGTAGATAGGTGAACCACATTCAATTGCCGTGGAGTCTAAAGGCTCATTTAATTTCTACTATGTGTAGATTCAGATAGGAAGTACGGAGCTTTTCTAGGTCTAAAGGCTCATTTAATTTCTACTATGTGTAGATATTATTTTTATTTTCTAAATCTTCTTTGTCTAAAGGCTCATTTAATTTCTACTATGTGTAGATGTCCTTCTTGATTTTGCCTAGTTCATGGTCTAAAGGCTCATTTAATTTCTACTATGTGTAGATTACATCTCTGCCACGATTTCAAGGCGAGTCTAAAGGCTCATTTAATTTCTACTATGTGTAGATACACTCACACACTTTTGCGTAAAACCAGTCTAAAGGCTCATTTAATTTCTACTATGTGTAGATAGCTTGTTTTTTGCCCAGTTAGAGTTGTGTCTAAAGGCTCATTTAATTTCTACTATGTGTAGATTGAGTTCTATCATTTGCTTTCTCATTTCGGTCTAAAGGCTCATTTAATTTCTACTATGTGTAGATGGCTACTACCACTTTGGGTTGCAACATGTCTAAAGGCTCATTTAATTTCTACTATGTGTAGATTAATATATTACTTACTATCTGCAGATTGTCTAAAGGCTCATTTAATTTCTACTATGTGTAGATATGATTTCACAGAGGAAGAATGGATGAGTCTAAAGGCTCATTTAATTTCTACTATGTGTAGATTGTTGTAAGTCTAGGATCGCTTTACGGTCTAAAGGCTCATTTAATTTCTACTATGTGTAGATATCCCGTTAAGTAGAGGTTTGTTTGATCACGTCTAAAGGCTCATTTAATTTCTACTATGTGTAGATTGAAATATTGCGCCCCTTATGCACCGAACCGTCTAAAGGCTCATTTAATTTCTACTATGTGTAGATTGCGCTTAATGTTACGTGTGTCCATTCGTCTAAAGGCTCATTTAATTTCTACTATGTGTAGATTCATCAGCTTTTGCAGTGTGTCGAGTTGTCTAAAGGCTCATTTAATTTCTACTATGTGTAGATACCAACTCTTTGAGCAGAAGTATTGAAAGTCTAAAGGCTCATTTAATTTCTACTATGTGTAGATTCCTCTTTATTTAAAGAAGTATTTCCTGTCTAAAGGCTCATTTAATTTCTACTATGTGTAGATAGCGAGAAGAACAATGTAGTCTTAATTCAGTCTAAAGGCTCATTTAATTTCTACTATGTGTAGATTTGATTCTTCTCTTGAATTTCCTTTCTGTCTAAAGGCTCATTTAATTTCTACTATGTGTAGATACTCTCAGGGAGCATTTGCTAATCGAGGTCTAAAGGCTCATTTAATTTCTACTATGTGTAGATCAAATAACTTTATCTCCTTTGCAGAATCGTCTAAAGGCTCATTTAATTTCTACTATGTGTAGATTGTTACTTGGTGGTGGAACATCAGTAGGTCTAAAGGCTCATTTAATTTCTACTATGTGTAGATATGCAACCAAGGACTTTGTAAATCTTGAGTCTAAAGGCTCATTTAATGTCTACTATGTGTAGATCCTTGTAAATCAACCCCAATGACTAAATGTCTAAAGGCTCATTTAATTTCTACTATGTGTAGATTCGCATCTTCTGTCGTTTGTTTTTCCGTGTCTAAAGGCTCATTTAATGTCTACTATGTGTAGATTTCATTGCTGAAAGTATAGTTTCATCCAGTCTAAAGGCTCATTTAATTTCTACTATGTGTAGATGCCACTATCAATTCCCTGATAGAGATAAAGTCTAAAGGCTCATTTAATTTCTACTATGTGTAGATAGAGTAAACTCTTGATCTTTTCTCGTGTCGGTCTAAAGGCTCATTTAATTTCTACTATGTGTAGATTAAATATGGCAGTAGCTCGGCTACTTGTGTCTAAAGGCTCATTTAATTTCTACTATGTGTAGATATCATTTGGGTTCGGTTATATTTGCGAAGTCTAAAGGCTCATTTAATTTCTACTATGTGTAGATATAAAAATATATATGTGTTCTCAGGGGGTCTAAAGGCTCATTTAATTTCTACTATGTGTAGATGCCAGTTCCATAGCCTTATCGCTCCAGGTCTAAAGGCTCATTTAATTTCTACTATGTGTAGATTTGCACAAGTTCTACACATTGAACTTTGTCTAAAGGCTCATTTAATTTCTACTATGTGTAGATATTAAAATATGTCTGTTCTTGCTTTTTCAGTCTAAAGGCTCATTTAATTTCTACTATGTGTAGATTGCAACTTTGGGTCAAGTGCAATGTTTGCGTCTAAAGGCTCATTTAATTTCTACTATGTGTAGATCGAATAGTTCTCACGCTCACATCCCGAGTCTAAAGGCTCATTTAATTTCTACTATGTGTAGATACTAAATATAGAGGATTAGTTAACGAGCTGTCTAAAGGCTCATTTAATTTCTACTATGTGTAGATATCTCATTAATCTTTGTTTTTTAAGCTTGGTCTAAAGGCTCATTTAATTTCTACTATGTGTAGATTTTTTATGGATATAGGTTTTTATATCGGTCTAAAGGCTCATTTAATTTCTACTATGTGTAGATCTTGAATATTCACGTTCAGATAACTTGTTGTCTAAAGGCTCATTTAATTTCTACTATGTGTAGATCCTTTATAGCCTTATCAAATGGAGAAATGGTCTAAAGGCTCATTTAATTTCTACTATGTGTAGATTTGTTGTACAGTCTTCTTTCTCGAAAATGTCTAAAGGCTCATTTAATTTCTACTATGTGTAGATAATAAGACCTCTTGTAATTTTATGAGGTCTAAAGGCTCATTTAATTTCTACTATGTGTAGATGTGGTCTATTGTTTCTAATGAAAAACGAGTCTAAAGGCTCATTTAATTTCTACTATGTGTAGATTCGCCGTCGGAGTCTTTCTTTTCCTTCTCGTCTAAAGGCTCATTTAATTTCTACTATGTGTAGATAAATGCTTCCGCCGTTTTGAAACGTTTGTCTAAAGGCTCATTTAATTTCTACTAGGTGTAACACTGTCGCCCAAGAGAAATACACCCCCTAAAACCAGGCTTTTACCAATGGAATCTACGAGTAACGTTCCGCCCCACATACCGCCATGCTCATTCAGCCATTTTCAGACCCGAAGCTGGAGAAAGGGTAAAACCAGCTTTAACAACGATGGTTGGAGATATCAGAATGACACTATGTCAATATTTAACTTTGGATTACATCTGCAACACTATTCGAGAGGGCGCAAGATGATTACAACGAAATAAACAACTATCAATTGAAAATGCTGCAAACTTATTTTCAGGATAAATATGATTTGACCGACGAAAATACTAGGCTGTAGCTATGAAAATAAGTTTTTCTTCAAAATTTTCGGATGATAGTGCTACATCATATATTCCCTACGGGAAATTCTCACATAAGCAGCCTGTTTTCTATTAATAAATATCGCCTATGGCGAAACTAGGTTTGATTTTCAGACTTTAGTAGAATATCCTTATCCAAGACTCCGGTTATTAGGCGTTATGCGCTTCTCATATAGCGATATGCCCCCTCGTTGCTCCCTTCGTTTGATTTTTCCATTCACATCATCAATGATGGTATAGACAGCGGTGGCAATTTCGTCATAGTCGGCTTCCGATACTTGATGCATGGCCGATAAATGAAGCAATAGTTTTTTGTTGATGAGCTGTAAAGCCTCTTTTTTACACGATGTGGCTGTATTGCATTGCAGTTTTGCCCGATGATAGCTCGAGTAACTATTTAGAAATTCTTTTTGTACAGCTTTTAGTTGCTCCATAAGTTCGCCTACGCAAGGGAGTAGTGCAATATCGCTCGGCAGTACCTGGTTTTCATCGGTTAAATTGGCAAGGAGAACCGTTATGGAAGAGTTTAACTCTAATTGCGACTATGGGTAGTTAATGCTTGATACATAGCGAGAAAGCACGGCATACACTCGCTGTGCAGGCATTGTAAAAGGGGTGTTGGTGAGCTGGGCATAAGCTGAGAGCAAATCGCGAAGCTCTCGATAAATACTTTTCATTTGAGTGCAATGGACTTGCAAATCCGATTTTACCCGAGTGGTGTTAATGTATCTGTTCAGCTGTTCTTGCTGAATCTGAATGGTGTTAAATGGCTCACTCAAAGAGCTGTCGTTTAAGTGATTGATTAACGTGCTGCTTTTAAAATAGCTTCCATTGAGCTGTTTAACTCGCCATTTCTGATGTTGGTGTTGAGGTGTTTCATCGTTTTCTATTTTTAAAAATTTATATTCATAGCTTTTAGCTTTCGGGGCACGTTTTTTTCAACTGCCCGTCATTAATACCTATATAAAAATGACCAAGTTTTTGCAGTCGGTTGGCAAAAAATCGGCACTTATTTATTTAACTGTTTGAAAATCAACAATAAAAAATTTAAAAGTTTTTTCGCTAAACCAACCGCTTGTTGTGCTTAAACTAATCTTTTTGTGATAACTGACACAAAAACTAAAATAGAACCGGGCTATTTGGGCATAAAATCATCAGTTCGAGTTCTAGAATCGAATGATTTTCGCTCAGATGGAGTCAATCTAAAATCAGCAAGCGAGTATTTCGGCTTAAAATGTAGTGTGAGGAAAGTAGAACTGCCCCGTTTCGGCTCAAAAGAAACCATGCGAGAAACCGTATGTGCAGATTTTCAGTGAAATCAGACCATGAGGAATGTTTAACGTATTAAGTTAGGAGAGGGGAGAGCTGTAATGAGGGCTTAAATTGCTAAAAACTTGCAGAAATGGGCTGTTGTTGGCTTATAGTGAGTAATTGCTTGTTTTTTTTCAGTCACTTTTTAGTTTTGGGTCTCTAGTTAGTTCTTTTTGTGAATGTTGGTTGGTTGTTTAAGTGTTTGCCATTCAGTGTAATTGTTGGTTTTAAATTGCGGATGCTTTGAGGAGTTTTTGGTTGGTTTTAATGATGAAAAGGGGGTTTTATCTTTAATTTTTCTTACCTGTGATTTGTGTTGCTGAATTTTTATTTGGCGTCTGATATTATTTTGCAAAGTGTTGTTCTATATGGTTTTAATTTCGATATTAACAAAGAATGCATAATGTTTCAACAGGGTTTTTAATAAGTTGTTGAAAACTTTTTGTGGTTCAAAGTGACTTAAAGTGGAATAAAGTGGATTGTTTCTGATTTTTGATATATTTTTACCACCTGAAACAAAGGCTCCAAAATAAATTAATATGAACTTCTCAGCGGAAAAAATAGCAACATTCGACGAAAAAGGTCGCGTGGTTCTGCCTGCCGACTATAAGAACGGCATGGGGGGAACTGTGCCTGGCGGTCAGTTGGCTATTGAGCTTGACCCGTATGAGAAGTGCATTAATATCTATCCGATGGAAGCTTGGGAAAAGCGTGTAGGTTTAATCACCTCAAAGCTCAATCCAAACAATCCGAAGGATAGTCGTTTGCTTGATATGTTTTATCGGATGTTTAAGATTTTGCAAGTTCCCTCTACAAGTCGCATGAACTTCCCGAATAACTTCTTAGAGAAAGTAGGTATCATCAAAGATGTGGTGTTTGTGGGGCAAGGCGAACGAATTCGCTTGTGGGATGTGCAGGTTTATGAAGAGTACATCAACTCGATGGGAGATTATGGCGAATTATTTGGACAAGCGTTTGGAGAAATATAGTTGTTAGTTGTGCAGCCCACTGGAGTGCGAAAAAAGTACTCAGATAAAAAATAAAACTATGAATGAATCATACCACATACCAGTTTTGCGTCAAGATAGTATTGATGGATTGAACATTGACCCGGCGGGAAAATATGTAGATGTGACTTTCGGAGGCGGAGGTCATTCGTCGTTAATAATGGAATCATTAACAACAGGCAAGCTTTATGCTTTCGATCAAGATGTTGATGCGGTAGAAAATACATTTGATGATGAGCGATTTGTGTTCTTTCGACACAATTTTAAATATATGCGTAACTTTTTGAAGTATGCAGGAGTGGAGAAAGTAGATGGTATTTTGGCTGATTTAGGTGTTTCGTCGCACGACTTCGATGTGGCAGAACGGGGGTTTTCTTTTCGCTTCGATGGCGAGCTCGATATGCGCATGAATCGGAATGCATCGCGCACGGCTGCCGACTTGGTGAATGAAATGAGCGATGAAGATTTAGCAAAAATGTTTCGCCAATATGGTGAGGTAGAAAATGCTTGGAAATTGGCACAACAGATTTGTAAGGCAAGAAAGGAAAAGCCAATTCAAACGATTGCCGATTTCAAAGAAGCAATAGGGCCTTGTATAATTAAAAAAGCAGAAACAAAATATTTGGCTAAGGTTTTCCAAGCTTTACGCATTGAAACCAATGGTGAGCTCGATGTGTTGCGCGATTTCTTAGAACAAAGTGTAGAACTGTTGAATCCAGGGGGGAGATTGGTTGTTATAACTTATCATTCGCTAGAAGACCGTTTGGTGAAAAACTTCATTAAGGCAGGCAATTTTGGAGGAAAGCAAGAAGTTGATTTTTTTGGAAACATAAAAAATGAATTGAAGGCGGTAAATCGAAAAGTGATTATCCCTACTGATGAAGAGATTGAGCGAAATCCGAGAGCGAGAAGTGCTAAACTAAGGATAGCTGAAAAAAAATAAATGGTATGCCTAAAGTGAGAATAGGAAGGTGGGTTATGTCGCTATTGTCGGGAAATTTCTTGACAGAGCAGTCGTCGCAAAGGCAAATACCATATTTTGCTTTTTTGGCGCTCTTGCTGTTGCTCACGGTGGCTCATCGATATGCTTCAGAAAAAATACTTCGGGAAATAAACGATGTGCAAGCATCGATAAAAGAATATCGGTCGCTGTCGATATCGGCAGAAGCTGAACTGATGCGCGTAAATCGTCCATCGTTGATAAATGAAAAGGTAAAAGAGCGGGGTATGGATATTCATGATCCATCAAAGCCACCCCGAGAATTGAGAGTTAAAAAAATAGAAGACTAAATGATACATAGGCGAACCATATCGAGAAGAATGACCTGGTTTTATCTGCTTTTTGTGGGGCTGGCGTTGTATGTGGTATTTAGAATTCTGTCGATACAGCAGATTGGTACCGAGAAGCTTGCTGAATTAAAAGAAAGGCTTGAAAATGAAACGCGAATAATTGAAGCAAATAGAGGAAATGTGTGTGCCGATGACGGTAGTATATTGGCAACATCAATACCTTATTATGCGTTGCGTTTTGACTTGCGAGCAGAAGGAGTAGTGAAGAATTACGACCGATATGCCGATGAGTTCGCACTAGACGTGGCAAAGTTCTTTGGAATTTCAAAATCGGAATTTAAGCGAAAGCTAGATAAAGCATACAAAAAAGGTAGTCGCTGGTTTCTTATCTATCCTGAAAAAATAGATTACAATCGTTTGTTGGAATTTAAGGCATTGCCCACCATGGCTTATAGCAAGATGGGGAGTGGCTTTAATCCGCAGCAAGAAAGCAAACGATTTATGCCTCATGGCGATATGGCTAGTCGCACCATTGGAATGTTGAACAAAGGAGCCTATGGTGGGGTGCATGGCAATATTGGCTATTCGGGAATTGAAGGAGCTATGCAGCAATATTTGGCAGGTGTTGATGGTTTAGCCTATATGCGAAACTATTCGGGCAGATGGATGCCACGAGTGGTAAAGGAGCCACAAGATGGAAAAGATATTGTTTCTACCATTAATGTAGGACTTCAAGATTGCACTGAAAATGCACTTTTGAAACAATTGGAAATTTCGCAAGCCGAGTGGGGAACTGCGGTGGTAATGGAAGTGGCCACGGGCGATGTGAAAGCTATTGCTAATATTGGTAGAACGAGCAGTGGGAAATATATTGAAGACTATAATTATGCTGTGGGGTTTAAGGCAGAACCCGGTTCAACCTTCAAGTTAATGTCGCTTATGTCGGCTCTTGAAGAAGGAAAAATTGATACCACTACGGTGTTTGATGTAGGAATTGGGAAATGGACTTACAAAGGTCAGACCATTTACGATAGTGACTACGGAAAAGGTGGGCATGGCAAAATTGATGTAAAACAAATTTTGGAATATTCATCAAACATAGGAACAGCCATGGCTATTGTGCGAACCTATGAAGGGCGTGAGAGCGCATTCATCGATCGACTGTATAGCTATGGACTTAATAAAAAATTGGACGTGGGTTTTAAAGGAGAAGCAACTCCTTATGTAAAGTATCCAACCGATAAAGAATGGTGGGGACCATCGTTGGCGTGGATTTCATATGGCTATGAAATTGCATTAACACCGCTGCAAACGCTCACCTTTTATAATGGTGTGGCTAATGGCGGAAAAATGATGAAGCCTCGTTTTGTGTCGGAAGTGCGTACCAACGGCTCTACAGTTCGAACTTTTGAGCCAAAGGTGTTAAACCCAGCTTTGTGTTCTGCTGCCACATTGGGCAAGGTGCAGGCGATGCTTCGAGGAGTTTGTGTAGATGGCACAGGTAAGGCATTGCAGCGAAGTTTACCAATTCCTTTAGCAGGGAAAACAGGAACCGCTCAAGTGGCTTATGGTTCAGAAGGATATGGACATGGAAAAGGGAAAAAGAAATATCAAGCTTCTTTTGCCGGATATTTCCCGGCCGACAATCCAAAATATTCGATGATTGTGGTTGTGCTCGACCCTAAAGGGGCAAACTATTATGGTGGTTCGGTAGCAGGACCCGTGTTTAAGGAGATTGCCTTAAAGGTGTATTCCATGATGATGACACCAATTGAAGCCGAGGGCAATAGGGGGCAAACACGTGTGGTAGCAAATGCGTTTAAAGAAGATGTGGTGGAGGTGGCCAATGAGTTAGACTTGGCAAAGATTAAGGATAAAGATGTAGAATCTTCGCAAATGGGCATGATTCTAGCACCTGATAAGGTGCGATTGGAGACAATTGCTGTGAAAGAAACCGGAGTGCCCGATGTTGAGGGAATGACCATTAGCGATGCGCTCTATTTGTTAGAATCGAGAGGATTGCGCGTGAGTTTTACCGGATTTGGAAAAGTAATAAGTCAGTCGTTGTCGGCTGGAGAAACATATAAAAAAGGACAAGTAATAAGTCTTAAAGGGAGTTCTTAAAAACGAGTAGTTCGGTTGTTATATTGTGGAACAAATTGACCACAGAAAGCAGGATGAACAAAAGTTGTTGAGTGCTTCAAGAAATAGCGAGAAAGCAATTGTAAATTAGAAATTACGAATAGCAGAGATAACAAAAACGGGACTAATCGATGAGCTACTTTGCACTTCGCACTAAAAATGAACAGATGAAACTAAAAGATTTACTGAACGATATTGAGTTTGAATGTCTGCATGGCGATTTGAACTTGGAGGTTAATAACTTACAGTTTGATTCGCGCAAGGTGCAAGCTGGCGATGTGTTTGTGGCAACAGTGGGAGTGCACGTTGATGGGCATGATTACATTGACAAAGCCATCGAGCTAGGCGCAAAAGCCGTGGTGGTGGAACGCGATGTGCAAGTTAATGCTGTGGTGGTGAAAACATCAAATTCAGCAGCTGTTTTGCCTCGCATGGCATCGAATTTTTATGGTAATCCATCGGCACAATTGAAAGTTGTGGGGGTAACAGGAACTAATGGAAAAACAACCATTGCCACTGTGCTTTACAAACTATTTATGAGCTTAGGATATAAAGTAGGATTAATTTCTACCATAAAATACTATGTAGGAGAAGAAGAATATCCTTCCACACACACTACACCCGATGCCTTGCAAATTCAAAAGCTCATGCACCAAATGCTTGAAACAGGTTGCACCCATTGTTTTATGGAAGTGAGTTCTCATGCTATTCATCAAGATCGTGTGAAAGCTATTGATTTCGATGGCGGAATTTTCACCAACATTACACACGACCATTTAGATTATCACAAAACATTTGCTGAATATATTAAGGCGAAGAAGAAATTTTTCGACGATTTGTCGCCTAAGGCTTTCGCTTTGACTAATGTGGATGATAAAAATGGCTTGGTCATGCTTCAAAACACGTTGGCAAAACGTAAAACTTATGGTTTGAAATCGGTGGCAGATTATAAATGCAAAGTAGTAGAAAAGCATATCGATGGAATGTTACTTCAAGTAGATAACTTGGAAGTTTGGACTCACTTTTCGGGCATCTTTAATGCCTATAATCTATTGGCTGTTTATGTTACAGCCTTGTTGCTTGGCGAAGAACAACAGGAGGTGCTTGCCGCTTTGAGTGCACTCACGCCAGTGGCAGGCAGATTTGATATTGTGCGTTCGGCAGATGGTAAATTTGCTATTGTAGATTATGCGCACACCCCCGATGCACTTCAAAATGTGTTGAATGGCATTCGTGAAGTAAAAAGAGCAGAGCAGCGCATCATCACTGTGGTGGGTTGTGGTGGCGATCGCGACAAAACAAAACGCCCGATTATGGCTAAAGAAGCCATGGCGCTAAGCGATAAAGTTATTCTTACGTCTGATAATCCGCGCACCGAATTGCCTTCAGCAATTATTGCCGACATGGAAGCAGGGGTGACAGCAGAAGACCGAGCTCATGCCTTGTCTATCGAGAATAGAAAAGAAGCAATTCGCACAGCGTGTATGTTGGCACAATCGGGAGATATTATTTTGATTGCAGGAAAAGGACATGAAGATTATCAGGAGGTGAATGGTGTGAAACATCATTTTGATGATAAAGAAGTTGTAAGCGAAATATTTAATAATTAAAGTGGCAAACCAAGGCATTTAAGTTGCAAAGCACCTTAGTGGGCTGAGCTATTCAGACACAAAGAAAAACTTAGGAACTCAGGCACTAAAAAAAACAGAACATGATTTACTATTTATACGAATTACTCAAAGACTCAGGCATTCCGGGCATTGGAATGTTTCAATATATATCGTTTAGAGCGGGATTGGCAGTTATCGTATCGCTTATCATCACTATGGTATTTGGTAAACGATTAATTCGCTTTTTGCAACGTCAGCAAATTGGAGAAGAAGTCCGAAATTTGGGTTTAGAGGGGCAAATGGCTAAACGCGGAACACCAACTATGGGTGGTATTCTTATCTTGTCGGCTATCATAGTGCCTACACTACTTTTTGCCAATCTGAAAAACATTTACATCATCCTCATGCTAATCACCACCGTTTGGTTGGGGGCTATTGGCTTTCTCGATGACTATATTAAAGTCTTTCGCAAGAATAAAGAGGGCTTAGCTGGGCGATTCAAAATTGTGGGGCAAGTGGGTTTAGGCTTGATTGTAGCAGGTACGTTGTACTTCTCTCCCGACGTGGTGGTGCGTGAAAAAGTAAAAGATGACAATGGTAATTTTGTGCGTCAAGTAGTGGTTGAAGATGCCTCGGGGCGTCAGAATATCCATTATGTAACACAAGATGTAAAATCAACAAAAACAGCCATCCCTTTTGTTAAGAATCACGAGTTTGATTATAAAATATTTGTGAGTTGGTTTACCGACTCGGCATGGGCGCAATGGGCGGTCTATATTTTGGTAATTATTCTCATCATTACAGCCGTGTCGAATGCGGCCAACCTCACCGATGGGGTCGATGGCTTAGCTTCGGGCACTTCAGCCATTAGTGGGATAACCCTCGGGCTGTTGGCGTATGTAAGCGGTAACGTAGTGTTTGCCGATTATTTGAACATTATGTACATTCCTATGGTGGGAGAGTTGTTTGTTTTCATAGCAGCCTTTGCAGGAGCTACTGTGGGTTTCTTGTGGTGGAATTCATATCCAGCGCAAATATTCATGGGAGATACCGGCAGTTTGGCATTGGGTGGTATCTTGGCAGTTTTTGCCATCATCATTAGAAAAGAGTTGCTTATTCCTTTGTTGTGTGCCATTTTCTTGGTAGAAAATCTATCGGTGATGATACAAGTGGGATATTTTAAATATACCAAAAAGAGATTTGGTGAAGGGCGACGTGTGTTCTTAATGAGTCCAATTCATCATCATTATCAGAAGAAGGGAATACCAGAACCTAAGATTGTATCTCGTTTCTATATTGTAGGTATCATCTTGGCGGTATTAACATTGGCAACATTAAAAATGCGATAAAAAGTAGATATGAGTAAACGCATAGTCATATTAGGTGGAGGCGAAAGTGGTGTAGGAGCTGCAGTACTCGCTCAACAGAACGGATTCGATGTATTTCTCTCTGATAAGTCGGCTATTGCACCGAAATATAGCAAAGTGTTGGAAGAGCATGGTATTGCTTTCGAGCAAAATATGCACACCGAAGAGCTATTGCTTCATGCCTCAGAGGTTATTAAAAGTCCGGGCATACCCGACACGGCGCCGCTAATTCAAAAACTGAAGGCAAAGCGCATTCCAATTATTTCGGAAATAGAGTTTGCAGCACGATACACCAATGCTACAAAAATATGTATCACCGGGAGTAATGGGAAAACCACTACAACCATGCTTGCCTATCAGTTGCTGAAAGATGCCGGGTTAAACGTAGGTTTAGCCGGAAATGTGGGGCAAAGCTTTGCACTGCAAGTAGCGCAGTGTAATTACGATTATTATGTGTTGGAATTAAGCAGTTTTCAACTTGATGGAATGTATGACTTTAAGGCAGAAGTGGCTATTTTGCTAAACATTACACCCGACCATTTAGACCGATACAATTATGAGTTCTCTAATTATGTGAACTCGAAATTTAGAATAATTCAGAACCAAACCCCTGCCGATTATTTTATCTACTGGAATCAAGATCCGGTGATTAAGGCAGAAATGGAAAAAAGAGAAATAAAAGCCAAATGTTTGCCATTTACTGATATGCCATTTGAGCAAGATGGGGCAGCCATTGAAGGAGATAAGCTAGTATTAAAACTAAATCAGAACGATTTTATTATGTCGATATTTGAGATTGAATTGCAAGGAAAACACAACACATATAACTCGATGGCTGCAGGGCTTGCAGGGAAAGTGTTGGGGATTAAAAACGAAAGAATAAGAGAAAGCTTATCCGGTTTTCATGGTGTGGAGCACCGTCTAGAGAACTTTATCAAGGTGCAAGGAGTAGATTATATTAATGACTCAAAGGCAACTAATGTGAATTCCACTTGGTACGCCCTAGAGAGTATGGATAAACCCACCATTTGGATTGTTGGTGGTGTGGACAAAGGAAATGATTATGCAGAGCTCGATGAATTAGTGAAGCAGAAGGTAAAAGCCATCATTTGTTTAGGAAGAGACAATAAAAAAATTATAGAACACTTTGGTGGCATGGTGGATGATATTCTAGATGTAAGTGACATGAAAAAAGCTGTTAAGGCATCTAGTTATTTGGCAGAGCAAGGCGATGTAGTGTTGCTTTCACCAGCTTGTGCTAGCTTCGATTTGTTTGATGATTACGAAGATCGAGGACGGCAATTTAAATCGGCAGTACATGAATTATAAACAATACATGTTATTATGGAGCCTAGTTGGAGTAAAGTAAGAAAAGGAGCGAAAGGAAGAATAAAAGGAGATCGCGCCCTATGGTTTATCATAGTGCTGCTTACCATGTTTTCGTCAGTCATTGTTTATAGCGCTACAGGAAAGCTGGCCTTCAATGAAGCCGACGGAAAAACTTATGTGTATTTGTTTAAACATTTGCTTAGTATATTATGTGGTTTTGGTGCGATTTTATTTATTGTAAACGTTACTCCCATAAAGTTCTATTCTAGATTAGCGAATACGGCGCTAGTAGCTTCTGTGGCTTTTCAACTCTTGGCCACATTTCAGCATCATGTGTTGCACACAGCTACAAATCGCTCGGTGAGTTTGGGACTTATCAGTTTTCAGCCAGCAGAGATGGCGAAAATAGCATTAGTTATTTTTGTAGCTAAGATTTTTTCAACGCATCGTGAGGGTAATTATGTGAGTGATAAGGGCTTTAAAAAGGTAATGATTGCTTCTTTTGTGGTGATAATTCTAATCGCATTAGGAGATTCATCAACGGCAGCTATTTTGGCGTTTGCTGTTTTCATCATGATGATTATTGCAGGGGTTAGAGTAAAAGTTTATTTAACAACTTTGGCTATTGCTTGTGCAGTTTTTGGTGTGCTAATAACGGTTGCACCTATGCTTCCTGCAGGAACAGGGCGTGTGCATACCGTGCGCGAACGATTGATAGATTTTACACAAGGCGATGATCATGAAAAACAAGGAACAACACAAAGACAATATGCGCAATTAGCCATATATGAAGGTGGAATAACTCCATTTGGGAAAGGTATTGGAAACAATGATGTAAGTAACTATATAGAGGCGGCTTATTCCGATTTTATCTTTGCAATTATTGTAGAAGAAGCAGGAGTGGTGGCAGCTATACTTATTTTGCTGGCTTACCTAATTATACTGTTTCGAGGGGGGAAAATTGCCGTAAAAGCGAAGCGTTCATTTGCTTCGTTTCTTGTTGCGGGCATAGTGCTAATGTACACCATTCAGGCATTTATGAATATGTTCGTGGCTGTGGGCTCATTCCCTGTAACAGGACAGCCTTTGCCATTTTTGAGCTATGGAGGAACTTCCATGGTATTTACGTCCATAGCTTTCGGCATTGTGTTGATGATTAGCGAATCGACGAAGGAAGAACCAGCACCTCCTTCGAAAAACCTGATGGTTATTAACGATCCTGATGAAGATGAAGAATTAAAATAAGAATCATGAAGAAACTAAAAGTAATTATTAGCGGAGGTGGCACAGGAGGTCATATATTTCCTGCTTTGTCTATTGCCGATGAATTGAAGAAAACAGTTTCAGATGTTGAGATTCTGTTTGTGGGGGCGGAAGGAAAAATGGAAATGGAGCGTGTGCCTGCAGCGGGCTACCCGATAAAAGGATTACCCATTATGGGAATGCCACGAAAGTTATCGTTGCAATTGGTTAAGTTTGCTTTTTCGGTTTATAAAAGCAACAGCAATGCGAAAAAAATTATCAAGGATTTTCAACCTAATTTTGTAGTGGGCGTAGGTGGCTTTGCTAGTTACCCCATTTTAAATGCAGCGGCAAAGAAAGGAATACCTACTTACTTGCAAGAGCAAAACTCTTATGCGGGAGTGAGCAATAAAAAGCTCTCGAAAATGGTGCGTCGCATTTGTGTGGCTTACGATAGAATGGATAAATTTTTCCCAGCAGAAAAAATTATCGAAACAGGAAACCCTGTTCGACAAAACTTATTGGAAATAACCGATAAAGCTGTAGCTTTAGAATCATATGCACTAGAGGCAGGGAAACCTGTTGTAGTTGTTGTAGGCGGAAGTCTTGGTGCACGCACACTCAATGAAGCAGTGCTTGCTCATTTAGATGAAATTAAAAACTCAGCAGTGCAAATAATTTGGCAAACTGGTAAGTTCTATTATCAAGAAATGCTTGATCGTTTGGGAGATGATAAACCGAGTAATTTGCAAGTGCATCAATTTCTTTCAGATATGGCACAAGCCTATGCAGTAGCCGATTTGGTAATAGCAAGAGCGGGTGCAAGTACAATATCGGAATTGTGTTTACTCGGAAAAGCAAGTTTGCTTGTGCCTTCTCCCAATGTGGCAGAAGATCATCAAACAAAAAATGCTTTAGCCTTGGTTGATAAGCAAGCTGCCGCATGGGTGAAAGATATAGATGCAGTGGAACAAATGATTCCTACAGCATTGCAATTGGTGAAAGATGACGAGCAATTGGGCAAATTTAGAGCTAACAGCTTGAAAATGGGAAAACCCAATGCAACAAAAGATATTGTGGAAATAATCTTAAATGATTTCTCAAAATAAAAATGATGAAGTTGACTAATATACAACAAGTATATTTCCTAGGTATAGGGGGGATTGGCATGAGCGCATTGGCTCGCTGGTTCAATCATGCTGGTTTTGAAGTGAGTGGATATGATAGCACAGAAACTGCACTGACAAAAAAACTAGTAGAGGAAGGTATCGCTGTGCACTATAGCGAGCGTGTAGATATGCTAGTGGACTTCAAGAAAGAAACCACCTTGGTGGTATATACTCCCGCAGTGCCCAAGCAAATGCAGGAGCGTGTTTATTTTGAAGGTAATCAGTTTCAAATGTTGAAACGTGCCCAAGTGCTAGGGGCTATTGTTAATCAGTTTGAAGGTGTGGCAGTGGCTGGAACGCATGGTAAAACAAGTATTTCTACTATGACAGCTCACCTATTTAAAACCTCAACTAAAAATTGTACGGCGTTCTTGGGGGGGATATCAAAAAACTACAACAGCAACTTATTACTTTCAAACAAAACTGAATTTGCCGTATGCGAAGCCGATGAGTTTGATCGTTCATTTTTGAACTTGCATCCTCAACACGCTTTGATTAGTTCGGTTGATGCTGACCATCTCGATATTTATGACACTCATGAAGAGATGCTTAAAACATTTGCCGATTTTGCCCACCAAGCAACAAATAATTTGGTTTGCAAATGGGGAGTACCAGCACAGATTGGAGGGTTTGAAAAGCTGTCGGCTCAACTATATACCTATGCTTTAGATAATAATTTGGCCGATTTTTATGCTTCAAACATTCAGTTGAAGAATGAAGCCTATGTTTTTGATTTGGTTCACCCGCAAGGAAAACTAGAAAATTTGCATCTAAATTATCCTGGCTTACTGAATGTAGAGAACATGGTGGGAGCTATGACATTGGCTCTGTTAGCAGGCGTAAACGAGCAAGAAATAAAAGAAGCGGTGTGTAGCTATCGTGGAGTTCAGCGTCGTTTTGATGTACGCTTTAAAGACAAAGATTTAGTGTTGATTGATGATTATGCTCATCATCCTACAGAACTTAATGCTACAATAAGCTCGGTGCGCGCCATGTATCCGAATCGTAGAATAACGGGTGTGTTTCAACCACACTTATATAGTAGAACAAATGATTTTGTTGATGGATTTGCCCAAGCATTGAGTCAGCTAGACGAACTGTTGTTGCTAGATATATATCCAGCACGAGAGTTGCCAATGCCGGGAGTAACATCAGGATTGATTTTCGATAAAGTGGAGCTAGAACACAAACAATGGCTTCAACGAGAGGAGTTAGAACAAGAATTAGAGCAAAGAACAGAAGGATTAATCCTCATGATGGGGGCAGGCGACATTAGCTTGTCGATAGATCGAGTTGCTGCCCATTTCAATGAAAGGAGTGCCTATGTTTAAAAAGATAATAAAGATAATATCGGTGTTGTTGGTTATAGCGGCATTGATTTTTGCTTATCAGTTTGGAAAACAAAAGATGGGTGAATTGAAATATTCACTTTTGAAAATTGAAATACCCGAAGGTACTCCGCGCTATATTGATGAGCAAGGAATACAGCGCATTGTGGAAGCTTATGTGCCTAACCTGAAGTCGCTCTCGGTCGATTCACTGAATCTTGATTCGTTGGAAACTTACATGGAAAGAGTGACTGCAATAAAAAAAGCAGAAGTGTTTCGCAAAACATCGGGAGAGCATTTGAATTTTACGACACAGTTGGTTGTGCGCGTATTTCAGCGAGAGCCCATTGTGCGTGTAATATCGGGTAATGATAATTATTATATGGATGCCGATGGAGTGCGAATTGATGCACACTATTCCTTTGCAGCCAAAGTGACCTTGGTAACAGGTGCAGCAAAAGAAGAGTATGTGCGAAAAGATATGCTTCCAATGATTTTGTTCATTCAGAACAATGAGTTTTGGAAGGCCCAGATTAAAGATATAAAAGTGGATAGTGATGGTGAATTAAGTATGACGCCACTTTTGGGCTCGCAAGTCATTTTATTTGGTTCTCCCAAACGTTACCAAGAAAAGTTTAGAAACCTACAAGCTTTATATGAGCAGGGGTTTAGCAAACTAGGTTGGGACAGATATAAGACAATAGATTTAAAATATAAAGGACAGGTGGTCTGTACAAATAAGTAGGAAAAGATAAAATAACGGCATGATATGAGAAAAGAAAAAGTTGTAGCAGCTATCGATGTTGGCACATCGAAAACTGTGGTCATGGTAGGGAAACTTGATGAAAAAGGTCAGGTGGAAGTATTGGCCAGTGGGAAAGCTTTATCTCAAGGTGTGGTGAGAGGAGAAGTGCGCAATATAGAAGCAGTAGCAAAAGCTATTGATGAAGCAGTGTGTAATGCTGATATCGATGATGAAATACACGAAGTGTATGTTAACGTCTCGGGGAGAGATTTCACCATTATAGATGTGCAAGTAGAGCGCGAATTTGAAGAAGAAACAAGCGTAACGAAAGCTGATTTATTCTCCATGTATAGAGAGGCTTATGCTGTGAAATTGCAACCCGACCAAAGGGTTTACCATGTAGAATTGCAAGGTTTTGAACTCGACGGAGAAGCATTTGCTGATGCTAAAGGCATGATGGCATCTCATTTGAAAGCTTCGTATAAAGTGTTTGTAGCATCGAAATCTTTTCACCGGAATATTGGCCTTGCCGTGGCTAGCTCTTGTTTTAAAAAGGGTAGAGTGGTGTTAGATTCCATATCGACAGCAGAATCAGTGTTATATTCCGATGAAAAAGAAGCGGGAGTGATGTTGTTGGAAGTAGGGGCGGAGTTGACAAAAATTTCGTTATATGTTGATGGTGTGCTTGTATACCACGATGTGCTTCCATATGCGGGTAAAGTTATGACTAACGACTTGAAAACAGAATGTGCAATAACACAAGCACAAGCGGAGAAATTAAAAATCTCTTTTGGTCGAGCACTTACCGATAAATCATATAAAAACACCTATATTTCCATCCCAAGTTACAACGGATTGGAACCTCGTGAAATAAATAAAGATATGTTGGCCGCTATCTTGCAGTCGAGATTGGAAGAACTTGCTGCCATGGTGAAGGCATCGGGTGATGAATCGGGGTATGCAGATAGACTTAGGGCAGGAGTAGTATTGGTTGGTGGAACAGCTAAATTGAAAAATATTTCAACACTGTTAAAATTTCAATTCGGATTAGATGTTAGATTAGGATTGCCCAGAGGGGTTGTTTCTGATATTCCAGTTTCTCGAGATCCAGCCTTTGCATCTACTTTTGGTATATTGATGCATGGGCTTTACGAAACGCAAGAAGAGCTAGTTGAGCCTATCATTGAAAAACGCAGGAAAAAGAAGAAAGAATCGTCTGCTAAAAAGAGTAATAAGCTTGTTACGATGATTAAAGAAAAGTGGGATGTATTTGAAGGTAAAATGGAATTCTTTTTTTCTGATGATGAAGGCGGTGAGATGAAATCATAAACGATAAAAAACCTGACTATGGAAGAGATGATTAATATCAATATCGATGAAATGCAAAATTCATCGATAATAAAAGTTATAGGAGTTGGAGGTGCAGGCTGCAATGCGGTAAACCATATGTATGAAGAAGGTATTCATGATGTGGATTTTATCATTTGTAACACCGATGCTCAAGCCTTAATCGCAAGCCCTATAAAAAAGAAAATTCAGTTAGGAGTTGCGTTAACCGGAGGGAGAGGTGCAGGAAATTTACCTGAACAAGGCAGACAGGCAGCTGTTGAGAATGTTGAAGATGTGAGAGAAGCGCTTGGAGGGCAAACAAAAATGGTGTTTGTTACTGCGGGCATGGGCGGAGGCACAGGCACAGGAGCGGCACCTGTGGTGGCAGAGTTGGCCAAAAGCTTGGGGATATTAACGATAGCTGTAGTTTCGGTACCTTCGATTAAAGAAGGAAAACGAAGACATGAACAAGCACTTGCAGGAGTAGAACAAATGCGAGAACACGTCGATAGTATGTTGGTTATTAGTAATGATAAGCTGCATCGGGCTTATGGAGATATGCCAGCTTCAAAAGCTTTGAAGCAAGCCGATAGTGTTATTACCACAGCCGTGAAAGGTGTAGCTGAAATTATCACGGTGCATGGAAATATCAACATCGATTTTGCCGATGTGAATACCGTAATGGAAAATAGCAAAGTATTCATTATGGGTACAGGGCGAGCAGAAGGTGAAGGGCGAGCTATGGCGGCTGTTAAGCAAGCATTAGAGTCGCCTTTGCTTGATAGCAATGATATTAGAGGAAGTGAAGACATATTACTGAATATTATTTCAGGAAACGAAGAAGTTACCATTGATGAAGTGGGCGAAATATTAGACCACTTGCAAGATGAAGCGGGCGATGATACGAACATCATTTGGGGTAATGGCATTGATTCTTCATTAGGCAATGAAATTAGCGTAACTGTTGTTGCCACAAGATTTAGTACCAATCCGAGTGAGATTATACAAGAGCAGGAGGTAGAACGGGTTCAGCTCCCCGATTTAGATGAAGAGCCAGATATGCATAAGCTTGTTAGTGATTCACCTAGAGCAGAGGTAAAACAGGTGGAACTGTTAGATGATGAAGAACCAGAATATAAGCCACGAAAGAAAACGAAGAAATTGAAGTTGGTAGATCGGAAAGAGGTGGAAGAAACCTCTCAGGAAAACTGGTTTAAGCGAGCATTTAATAGCTTATTCGATGAAGGAGATGACGCTCCTATGGAAGACTAAAAACAAACAAATCACCAAAAAATCTATATGAAATGAATAATAGTATCATAAAACTTAATATTGAATCTTCAAATCCTGTGGGTAATCTTATTAAAGTGATAGGTGTTGGTGGTGGTGGTAGCAATGCTGTTAATCATATGTTTCTGAATGGAATAAAAGATGTAAGTTTTGCTATTTGCAATACCGATTTGCAAGCGCTCGATGAGAAGAATCATATTCCTGAACGAGTACAACTGGGTATTACCTTAACTCAAGGACTAGGAGCAGGAAATAAACCTTCAGTAGGAAGACAAGCTGCGCTGGAGAGTGTTGATCAAATAGAACAAATGCTTGAGCCAAGCACTCGAATGGTGTTTGTTACCGCAGGTATGGGAGGAGGTACAGGCACAGGAGCTGCTCCGATTGTAGCTAAGGTGTGTAGCGAGCGTAATATGCTGACTGTGGGTATCGTGACAATTCCATTCCGAAGCGAAGGAAGAAAGCGACAAGCACAAGCCTTAGAAGGAATTAAAGAATTAGAACAGTTTGTTGATTCTTTGATTATCATAAATAGCGAGCGAATACGAGATATATACGGCAATTTGGCAATGTCATCTGCTTTGGCAGAAGCCGATAAAGTGTTGGCCTCGGCAGCTAAGAGTATTGCAGAAATCATTACTGTGCATGGTTTGGTGAATGTAGATTTTGCCGATGTAGAAAGTGTGATGAAAAATAGCGGTGTGGCGAACATGGGATCGGCTAAGGCTTCAGGCGAAGATCGAGCTCTTAAAGCAGTGAAGGCAGCTTTAAATTCACCATTGCTAACACATAATAATATTTCAGGAGCTACAAGTGTATTAGTGAATATTTCATCGGGCATTGAGGAGTATGAATGTACACTGAACGAAGTAGATGTTATATTTGAATATATTCAAGAAAAATCAGGACATACGGCCGATGTTATTTGGGGAAACAGTTACGATGAAAACTTTGGAGAAGAGTTGCAAGTAAACATTATTGTAACGGGCTTTGAGCGAAATATGTTGCCAAACCAAGCTCCAATAAAAAATGTAGTGTCGCTTGATGATGCTCCCGCCAATGAATCGTTGGAAGGATCGATTGGTGTAGGGAAAAGAGCAACGCAGAATACCATTGATTTCGAATTGAATAATACTCGAGAAGTTAGAACTTCTTCTTCTTCTTCTTCTTCTTCTTCTTCTTCTTTGGAATATGCTGTGCAGAATGAAGAGGCGTATGCTGAAGTGGATATTTCGAATATGACAGAAGAAGAATATTTAAATATACCATCTTATCGCCGAAATAAAATGAAAGAAGGAAGGCAACAATCAATGCCCGATGAGCGCGAAGTTTCAAGAATGAGTATGCAGCGTTCTGAGTATGGGGAGCCAATTCTTCGAAAAGGGAATTCGTTTTTACATGATAATGTAGATTAATAACAGATTTAAAACATTAACGATATGAGTTTACAAGAACAAATTAATTCAGATTTAAAAACAGCAATGAAAGCGCGCGATAAAGCACGCACAGCTGCAATTCGAAATATTAAAAAGGTGATGATTGAAGCTCAAACTGCATCGGCAGGAGTAGAGCTAGCTGAAAATGATATCATCAAAATGATTCAGAAATTGGCTAAACAAGGAAGTGATTCTGCTGCTTTGTATAAAGAGCAAGGGCGTGAAGACTTGTATGCAGAGGAAATGGAGCAAGTGGTCGTGTTTGAAGATTACTTGCCTAAGAAAATGACTGATGCAGAATTGGCAAATGCAGTGAAAGCAATTATAGATAAAGTAGGAGCTAGCTCGATGGCTGACATGGGAAAAGTTATGGGTATGGCATCGAAAGAATTGGCAGGTAAAGCCGATGGATCAGACATTGCCGATAAAGTGAAAGCCTTGTTGGCTTAGTTGGCTTAACAATCAGAATTTACTCGGGCAAAAGCCTGTTTGAATAATTATGAAAACTAAAAAAAAGACACTCTATTGAGTGTCTTTTTTTATTCTGTTTATGTAGCCTTACCAGCAATCAATTACACGATTTTCTTTGTCGGCTAGCTTGTCGTATTTATTTCCAAAAACAATGCCTAAGATTAAGCCTAAGCACATGATAGGAACAAAAAGGAATGGATGTTTAGATATAAACAAGGTGCCAATTAAAAGTGAGAAGCCAAGGAAAAGCGCAATGTAAATCGTGCGATAGTGATTTCTCGAAACAAATTGAAAATGCTTATAAAACAGTTTGTGAATAGAATTGAGTGCTTTTCGAGCAACTTTTTTGTTCGGATAGTTTTTACGAACGGTGGCATCTAGAATCAATTCGATGTCCTCTAACTGCTCAGGTGATAGGTCTTTTGTTGCAATCTCATCGAGAGTGTTGGCCATTTCTTTAAATCGGCGATTCAGTCGAGAGTTAAAATCTGCTCGATTCGTATTGTGGTATATTTTTGCGGCTTCAAGAATTTTCATAAGCATTGTTTTTGTGGTTGAGCTAAAACAAACTTAATAAAATTTTTGTAGTCGCAAGCATAACATTCGAGCAATATGTCGGAAATATACCTTTTTAACTATACTGGAAAGCGACTTAGATACGATTAATTATCGACGTAGCAACTTCACAATTTTTAAGGCAAGGTCGATAAATACAATATAGGCATTAGCATTTCTTCCAATGTCGTGCAAGGCACGCTCAAACTCACTACTTAGTGGAATGATGTTTCGCTCATTAATGAATGGTGCAAATCGACTAGAAAACTGAAGTTCCTCATCATTTAAGAAGCTTAGCTCGGGTTGCCTCATGTTGTGCATGAAGTTTTCCCGAATTTGCGATAGGCTATAGCTTAGAAATACCTTTTGACTTTCTCTACCTAATTTGCTCATCTTTTCGGACCAGTGAAACACATCGGCATATTTTAGAGCGTAGGTAGATCGCATGAGTTCCTTGAATAGTTCTAGCATTTCATTGTTACCATCGTTTTCTAATAGCTGCAATACATAGTTGTAATTCCCCTTGCTCACATGGGCTAAGTTTGCCAAATCGCGTTCGGAGGCTTCTGGCATTTGTTGAAGCTGAGCGAGCATATCTTTTTCCGAAATAGGAGGTAATTTTATTTTCTGGCAGCGAGAGCGAATGGTTGATATAATCTGTTCTTCATGCTCGCTTGCCATAATAATGAGCGTGTTTGGTGCAGGTTCTTCAATGTTTTTAAGTAAGGAATTGGCACATTCGGCATTCATTTTCTCAGGCAGCCAAATGATGCAGACCTTATATTCAGATTCAAAAGGCTTTTTCCCCAAGTTGATGTTTATGCGTTTACCTGCAGCTCTCGATATGATGGCATTCTTAGAATTTTGATTGGTATATTTTAGCCAATTATTGAGGTTCAGATAGCTATGTTGAGGTACATACTTCAACCAAGTTTCCATATAATCATCAAGAGTAGTTCCTCGTTCGCTATTTTTACTGATGTTTACTGCCGGAGCCGTGAATTGCACATCGGGGTGAGTGAATGTGCGTAGCTTCTTGCATGAAGGGCAGTTGCCGCAAGAGTCGTTATCTTGCTTGTTGGTGCAAAGTACATATTGTGCATAGGCAATTGCCATGGGCAACGCGCCGGAGCCTTCACTTCCAAGAAATAATTGTGCATGGCTCACTCGTTGGCTTTTTATGTTTTCAATGAGTTGATGCTTAATGCTGTCGTGCCCGATAATATCTTTAAATAACATAACTTAATCGCAGGTTGATAAAGCAAATATAAGCATTGTGCGTTAGAAATGTTAGATTTTTTATCAAAAGCTTGAAACAAAAAAAGAGTATATCTTGCGATATACTCTTTTGCGAGGGTGAAAGACCGGTCTCGAACCGGCGACCTTCGGAACCACAATCCGACGCTCTAACCAACTGAGCTACAATCACCATTTTCCTCTTTTGCGATGCAAATATAGAGTAATGTTTTTAAACTCGCAATACTTTATGTGTATTTTTTTTCTTTTTTTTGAGCTAGTGTCATTAAAGGGTTTATTATCAATACTATCTTTGTTCTAGTTTTAAATGTACCATCTTTAACCTTTTTTAGTCGAAGATAAAGAAAGTATTTAATTCTGTGAGAAAAGCCTTTGTGCTTTCTTTGCTTTGTTTCGCTACACTCCACTTCACAAAGAGAGAAAAATCATCCCCTAAACGGGCATTTATTAATGGAGTTTTTCTATTGAACAAAATGATGATAATTTTGTTTTATTGATTTTTTTTGTGGAAATTCGCAGCCTTTGTAATAATTACATAAGTAATATTCATATATGTCACCCAAAAGATTTGCCAATAAAAGTATATTCGATTACTTCCGATTTCGATTGATCGGGTTTTCGATTCTTTCCATTGTGGTTATTGTGCTAGTCTTTGGTTTTTATCAAGTGAGGAGGTATCAAGACTCTGCGGATAAAGTGCGCGAAGAAAAAATTGCAACAGCACAGTACTTCGTGCAAAACATGGTGGCAATTGAAAGTAGCTATATTACCAAGGTGAAAGGTTCTTTTGATGAGCGTAAAGTGCTTGACATAGAAACCAACGTGCAAGAAGTCTACGATTTAGCGAGCATGATTTATAGAGAGAATCGTCACAAAATGACTCATGCTCAGATTAAGCGATTAATTATAAAATCAATTGCGTCATTGGCAAGTTCTTCCACTCGCCAATGTGTTTCGATTAACTCTACCGAAGGAATTGGTGTTTACAATAAGAACAGTCCACAATTCGATGGCAAAGACCTAACAAAAATAAAAGATAGATCGGGTTCTTACTTCGTGCAAGACGAATTAGAAATTGTGCATAAGCGAGGCGAAGGATTTCGTTATGTTACTGACACGCTAACCAATCAGTTGAAGGTTGTTTATGTGAAAGAGTTTCCCGAATTAGATTGGTATTTTGTATCTTTAGTTTACCCTTCAGATTACTACGATGAGCTTGTGGATGAAATTGCAAGCAAAATGAGTGTGAATTTCTTCGACTATAAAGCTGATGTTTTCATTATTAAAGACGATGGACGCGCGATTACCACACGAGGAAAAATTTATGGTAGCGATGAATATTTAAACATAGCTATTTTATCAGATCCTGCAGCAAGAGAAGCTTTTCGTCTGATGCAAGATTCGCTTAAAGAAAATCCCGGAGGAAGCTTTGTGCATTACCCTTGGTATGCTAGAGGGATTGGCGATATTGGCGATGCAAGCTTATTGTCGCCAAAAATATCATACATTAAGAAAGAACCTAGCTTGGGCTGGCTTGTTGGTGCCGGATTCTTCATCGATGAAGTGACCGACGAGATAGAAGCGCAAGTGTCGGTACTTCGCGAAGGCATGGTGAAAAATATTTTGCAAATCATTTTCTTATTTGTATTGCTTGTGATTTTAGAAATGATTTTACTGCGTTGGTTTGAACGACAGTTTAAGAATGACTTCAATTCCTTCGTGTCTTTCTTTAGAGAAAGTGGTGCAAAGTTGAATTTCATAGATTTAGAAAGATTGTACTCTAAAGAGTTCTGCGAATTAGGAGCTGTTGCCAATGAAATGATTGCGGCTCGTCAGTTAGTGGAAAAACGCCTACTTAGTGAGCAAGAAAGAGCAAAAGAGGCCGACCGCTTGAAATCGGCTTTCTTGGCGAATATGTCGCATGAAATTAGAACCCCAATGAATGCCATTATTGGTTTCTCTAACTTTTTGGTGGAAGATTTATCGAAAGAAGAGCGCGAGGAGTTTGTGGATTTAATTCGAAGTAGTGGAGATCATTTGCTAAACCTGATTGATTCAATCATTGATTTCTCGAAAATTGAGATAGGGAAAATTTCTTTGAAAGAAAACTATGTGTCATACAGTAAGCTGTGCTTTAACTTAAAAGAAAAGTACCATCGACTGATTGAAAAAGAAAATTTAAATGTAGAGTTTCATATAGAAAACGCCCTGCCTGTTTATTTGGTATCTATTGCCGATGAGCATCGATTGAATCAGGTGTTGTGTCAGATTCTCGACAACGCATTCAAATTTACTTCTTCAGGTAAAGTTAGTTTGCATATAGAGCAGAAGCTCGATCGTGTTTATTTCAAAATAAGCGATACGGGAATTGGAATCTCGCCAGAAAATCAGCAGCGCATTTTCGAACGATTCACTCAAGTAGATGGCAATCTTTCGCGAAACTATGGCGGAACGGGTATTGGATTAGCCATTGCTTCAAAATTAATAGAAATGATGGCGGGCGAAATTTGGGTGGAATCGGAAGTTGGTAAAGGATCGAAATTTCAATTCTTCATCCCACTTATAGTAACACAGTAATAAATAAAGCATAAATATTTATATAAAACCCTTTGTCTTTTGGCAAAGGGTTTTTTGTGCAAAGCACATATTTTGTACTTTTGCAGCCAAATAGAAAATGAAACATGGGATTTAAAGAAGAAATAGAACGTAGGAGAACCTTTGGCATTGTGAGTCACCCAGATGCCGGAAAGACCACACTAACAGAGAAATTATTGCTTTTCGGTGGGGCTATTCGTGTGGCGGGAGCTGTGAAGAGCAATAAGATTAAGAAAGGAGCAACATCCGATTTCATGGAAATCGAGCGCCAGCGTGGTATCTCGGTGGCAACTTCGGTCATGGGATTTGAGTATAAAGATTATAAAGTGAACATCTTGGATACCCCGGGTCACCAAGATTTCCAAGAAGATACTTTCCGAACACTTACAGCTGTTGATAGTGTAATCATTGTCATTGATGCGGCCAAAGGGGTAGAGCCTCAAACGGAGAAACTCATGAATGTGTGTCGTATGCGCAAAACGCCGGTAATTGTTTATATAAATAAACTTGACCGCCCATCGCGCGACACCATCACTTTGCTAGAAGAAATTGAAGCCCAGTTGAAAATTAGAACTCGTCCGTTGAGTTGGCCTATTAATTCAGGAGCCGATTTCAAGGGAGTATATAATTTATACAACCGATCATTGAACCTCTTCGACCCGAATGTGCAAGAAATTGAACCCGGATTCTTATTTGAAGATTTGAACGACCCTAAGTTAGAAGAGCATATTGGTAGCGATGCGGAAATGCTGCGTGAAGAACTAGAATTAGTAGAAGCGGTTTATCCTGAGTTTGATAGAAGTGAATATCTGGCTGGCGAGTTAGCTCCGGTGTTCTTCGGTTCGGCATTGTATAACTTCGGGGTGCAAGAGCTGCTCGATACCTTTGTGGAAATCGCTCCTAGTCCGCAAACATCGGAAACCGAAGAACGTGAGATTAGTCCTTATGAAGAAGGTTTCACTGGGTTTGTTTTCAAAATCCATGCCAACATCGACCCGAACCATCGCTCGCGATTAGCTTTCGTAAAAGTGTGTTCCGGCAAATTTGTGCGCAACGATGTTTGTAAGCACATTCGAAACAATAAAACAGTGCGTATTTCTAGCCCTACAGCCTTCATGGCTTCGCAAAAAGAAGTAATTGATGAGGCTTATCCCGGCGATATTATTGGGGTGCCCGATACCGGAAACTTCATTATTGGCGATACCTTAACCTCGGGCGAGGAGGTGCATTTCAAAGGTTTGCCAAGCTTTAGTCCAGAAATGTTCCGCTATGTAGAAAATGCCGATCCTATGAAGTCGAAACAATTGGCAAAAGGCATCGATCAGCTCATGGAAGAAGGGGTAGCACAGTTGTTTGTTAGTGAATTTAACGGGCGAAAAATTATTGGCACCGTAGGTCAACTTCAGTTTGAGGTAATTCAGTATCGCCTAGAGCACGAATATGGTGCAAAATGTCGATTTGAACCCATGCCAATGTATAAAGCCTGTTGGATAGAATGCGACAAACCAGAGGTGTTAGCCGAATTTAAGAAACGTAAATACCAAAAGATGGCAAAAGACAAACGAGGACGTGATGTTTTTATGGCAGATTCGGCATTCTTATTACAAATGACTCAAGATGAATTTCAAGATGTGAAATTCCACTTTACGAGTGAGTTTTAGTTGTAAAACCGATGAAAAAATAGAAAGCTCAGCCTTTATGGTTGGGCTTTTTTATTTATTGTGTTTAGCGAATGAAATAGGATGGATAATAGAGTGTAGTTTGAATGTTGTATTTTACTTCTGTTTTTCTTTTGTGTTGTCTTGTTTGAATGGTAAAATGCAAAATGAATTAACAAAAGAAAGAAAATTCAACAAAAAGGTGTGTTAACTCAATTTTATTGCAATCTTTGTAGGATATGAAATAGAGCTAACATTTCATAGAATTTAGCATAAGACAGATTGTATAACCGTAAAAGTATCATCGAATGTTCAAGATTAAAACGCTAAACAAAATCGACCCTAAGGGGCTAAAGAAATTACCAGAAACTAATTATTTAGTTGACGATAACGAGGAAAATCCGGATGCAATTATTGTTCGTAGTTTCAAAATGCACGACATGGAGTTTCCAGCTAGTTTGAAAGCTATTGGCCGTGCCGGAGCTGGTGTTAATAATATTCCGTTAGATAAATGTACAGCGCAAGGCGTGGTGGTGTTTAATGCACCCGGTGCCAATGCTAATGCCGTGAAAGAACTAGTGGTAGGCAGTATCATGTTTGCTTCTCGTCAGGTGATGGAATCAATTGAGTGGGCACGCTCGCTCGATGGCAAAGGCGATGAAATTCCAGCTTTAGTAGAGGCAGGCAAGAAAAACTTTGCAGGACAAGAAATCGCAGGAAAAACACTTGCAGTAGTGGGCTTGGGTGCCATTGGTATCCTCATTGCTAACGCCTGTGTAGATTTGGGAATGCAAGTGGTGGGTTACGACCCTTACCTTTCGGTAGCTAATGCCATCAAACTGAATAGCCAAGTGAAGGTGGTAGAAAATTTCGATGCTCTATTGGCAGATGCTGATTATCTAACAGTGCACGTGCCTGAAACTCCCGATACCAAAGGTTTTGTAAACGAAGATTTGATTGCTAAAATGAAAAATGGCATTAAAATCTTTAATTTCGCTCGTGGTGGTTTGTGCAACGATGCAGCTATTCATGCAGCTATTGATGCAGGTAAGGTGTCGGCTTATTTCTGCGACTTCCCTAATGCCTACAACATTAAAATGCCTAAAACCTACACGGTGGCTCACTTGGGTGCTTCAACTGCTGAGTCGGAAACAAACTGTGCAATTATGGTAGCCGATCAAGTGAAAGATTATCTAGAAAATGGTAACGTGTTGAATTCTGTAAACTTCCCTGCTGTGAGCTTGGGTGTGGCTAATGGTCCTCGTGTGGCTTATGCTAGTCAGGGTGATGGTAAGGTGGCAGAAGCAACAGCGGTTCTTTCGGCTGCTGGAGTTCAAGTAACTAACATGGTGAGCAAAAATAGAGGCGAAGTGGCTTACAGCGTGCTAGACCTTGATGCTGCAATCTCGGTCGATGTTGTGGAAAAACTAAAAGCTATTGACGGAATAAGCATGGTGAGAGTTGTGCGCTAATCAGCAATATGCACGAACAAATTTCAACCTGTTGGCAATGCAAATTTGTCAATGAATAAATATACAAAAAGCCTCCTTTAGATTGAACTCTGAAGGAGGCTTTTTGTATATTTGTTATCATGTAACAAACATCGGTCTGATATTAGGCATACCTTAGTTGAACACGGGCTGTGCTGCAATATTTAGAAAGATACACACAAAAGAATATAATTATGCTAGAAAATTTGAAGCCACAAGAGGTGTGGCAATATTTTGAGGAAATTGCACAAGTTCCCAGACCATCAAAGAAAGAAGGGCAGATTAGAGCTTATTTGCTTGATTTTGCAGTCAAAAAACAATTGGAAGCCTTTACCGATGAAATAGGTAATGTGTTGATTAAAAAGCCTGCTTCCGAAGGGTCGGAAAATGCTAAAACTGTAATTTTACAATCGCATATGGACATGGTGTGCGAAAAGAATTCAGATATAGCATTTAATTTCGACACCGATGCAATAGAATTGGTTTTAGAGGGGGAATGGCTGAAAGCAAATGGAACGACACTAGGGGCAGATAATGGTATTGGCATGGCGGCTTCACTAGCGGTTCTAGCAAGTAGTGAAATTACACACGGACCAATAGAATGTTTATTTACCGTAGATGAAGAAACTGGATTAAGTGGTGCCTTTGCCTTGCAAGAGGGATTCATTTCAGGTGAAATCTTATTGAATTTAGATTCCGAAGACGATGGTGAAATCTTTGTGGGCTGTGCAGGAGGTATTGACACGTTGGCTAAACTTCCCATTGAATTGGAAGGGGTTCCGGTGGGTAGTTTTGCTTTGCAGTTTGAGGTTGGTGGATTGGTGGGAGGTCATTCGGGAGATGACATTAATAAAGAACGAGGAAATGCCAACAAAATTTTAGCTCGCTTTTTGAAACAGGCGGCAAATGAATTCGAATTAAGGGTGGTTGATTTTCAAGGAGGAAACCTTCGGAATGCCATTGCGCGTGAAGCTAGAGCTGTAGTGGTTATTCCTCAATCGAAAAAAGAACACGTGGTGGCTGAGTTCAATATTTTTGCTGCCGATCTAGCAGAAGAATATCAGTACACCGATAGTGGGATTCAGTTTAAACATCAGTCGCTAACTTTGCCAGAGGTGGTGCTAACGAAGCCATCGCAAGAGCAGATGTTGAATCTTATTTTGGCTTGTCCGCACGGAGTGCTTGCTATGAGCTCGCGTATGCCGGGCATGGTAGAAACTTCCACTAATTTGGCATCGGTTAAGATAAACGGTGATTTGGTGCAGTTTACTACCAGTCAGCGTTCAGAGGTTGAAAGTAGGAAATATGCCGCAGCCCAAATGGTGCGAGCAGTTTTTGAATTGGCAGGAGCCGAAGTTGAACATTCAGAAGGATATCCAGGTTGGACACCTAACCCGAAAAGCTATATTGTGCAGGTGGCAGCTGATTGCTATGAAAATTTATTTGGCGAACGTCCTGCAGTAAAAAGTATCCATGCAGGTTTAGAGTGTGGACTGTTTTTGCAGAAATATCCATATCTCGACATGGTTTCTATCGGACCAACTATTCGCAATCCGCATAGCCCCGATGAGCGTATTCACTTGCAACATACCGAAAAGTTTTGGCTGCATTTAATCGACATCTTGAAAAAGATTGCTAGAGATAGCAAATAAAAAAGCGAGCATTCGAAAGAATGCTCGCAAAAAAATCTAAAACTAAATCTCTATGAAAAATTCACTCAATCAACTTGAGTATTGCAAATATGCACTTTTATTAGGATATAAAACAACCCAAAGTAGTTAAGTGAAGTTATTTTTGTAAAATAAGTATAAATACATTGTTGCTTTGTTTGTGAACAAAAGCATGGGAACAACACGCGACTTACTTTGATTTAATAATTTGTTTTGAGATCTAAAAGCAAGGTTTGAATCTTTCTGATGATGTCGTTTTGACTTACGCCAAAGTTATTGATGATTAAGCTGAACAATAACGTTTTTCCGTTGTCGGTTTTTAATTCACCAGAAAAACTTCGAATTCTAGTCATACTCCCACTTTTTATGCGCAGGCATTGATTGGGGAATTTCTCTTTCGGAAAATACCACAGCGTGCCGTTAGGTGCAACAGGAAGGCTGCCGAAAAAGGCTGTAGCTATTTTCTTATTCTGGTGGGTGAGTAGAAGCACTTGGGTGAGCTGCTCTGCAGAAATGGCATTGAAGCGAGATAATCCACTACCATCTTCCAAAAAAGCAAAGTCAATGCCTTTGGCTGCCCAATAGTCTTTAATGATTTGTATGCCTTGCTTGAAGTTTCCTTGCCCGTATTTTTTATAAGCCAATTGTTTAACGAGGTGTTCGGCAAAAAGATTTACACTTTCATGGTTGGTTACACTCACTATTTGTTTAAGCTTTGGCGAATGATATTTAAAGAGTAGCTGCGAGCTGCTCACGGGCGTGTAGCTTAATTCAATTTTCTTCACACTAACACCCATTTGTTGAAGGTGATTGGCAAGTTCTTGAGCCAAAGTTTGTGGGGGAGAAGGAAGTGATGCTTTTACTTTAAAGTCAGTTTGATTTTTGGGAATAGTGCCTCTAATCACACGATAATCATCAAAGGGACTGCCAAACACATAGGCGTGATCTCGATTAATGTCGGAAGAAAGCACCTGATTGTTGAACTTGATATTTACTGATTTGGGGCTAACTCCGATGATGCTTGTAGCTTGTCCACTTTGGTGTGGCGACTTGAAATGTATGGTGCACATATTGTCGTATATGGAAAGGGCATGAACGCCTGCACCATAATAATTTCCCATGTCTTCCCAAATCCAAGTGTTGGGGATGTGTTGGCTGTCGTACGCCGATAAATCTACCACAATACGCTGAATATTTTTTTGAGGTATTTTCTGTGCAATGGTTTGTGCCCAGTTCTTTATTAATTGCGAAGCTTCATGTGCCGAAAAGAAATATTTTGAAGCAATGGAAGGATCGCCACCGGCAGTGATAACCAGGCTTTGTTCGGCTTTGCCATTCACTAGGGCAGAATCAAGGCTAAAGCTTGTGGTGAATTGATAGTCGGGTCCTAATATGTCGAGAGCTGCAGCGGTGGTTACCAATTTTAACACCGATGCAGGAGCTAAATTAAGTTGAGGCGAGTTGCCGGCAATAGCTTTTCCGTTTTGAGCATCAACAGCGCAGAAGCCAACAGACGCACCCAAAAGTTGAGGGTCGTTTTTGAAACGTTGTATAGCTTGTTGAGCTGGGGTTTGAGCAAACAATTCGACAGCTGCAAAAAAAAGGCAGCACAATAATGTGAGGGAAGATGCAGTTTTGTTCATTCCGCAAAGGAAATTAAAAAAAATGCGGAGCACAACATCTTAGGGTAGAATTAATTCGGGGCGTAGATGTAAGAGTAGAAATGTGTCTTAAGCAAATTCAGCCAACGAGGCGAAATGTTGGAAAAAGGAGAAGAACATGGTGTTGTAGTAATAGGTATTGCGTAAAAGTAGTTCGAATGTAAGCCCAAATGTAGCGCTCAAATTAACTTTTTGTTTAATCAGCAAAACTAGTCTTTGTATTTTACGGCTTATTGCTATATTTGTTGCGCAAAAAGTTGCACAGAAAATACTATTAAAGTAAATAGATAAACTTAATAAAAGAATAAGTCATGTTAATTAACAGCGTAAAAGGTAGAGAAATCTTAGATTCTCGTGGTAATCCAACTGTAGAAGTTGAAGTAACTTTAGAATGTGGTGCTGTAGGTGTCGCAGGTGTTCCTTCAGGTGCATCAACAGGTGAGCATGAAGCTTTAGAGCTTCGCGATGGCGACAAAAGCCGTTACTTAGGTAAAGGTGTTTTGAAAGCCGTTAAAAATGTGAACGAAGTGATTGCCAAAGAAGTTATCGGTATGGATGCTTCTGATCAAGTAGGTATTGATAAAACAATGCTTGCTCTTGATGGTACAAAAACAAAATCAAACTTAGGTGCAAACGCAATCCTTGGTGTTTCTTTGGCTGTAGCTAAAGCTGCTGCTAACGCTTTGGGTATGCCTTTATATCGTTACATCGGTGGTACTAACGCAAAAACTTTGCCAGTTCCAATGATGAACATTATCAACGGTGGTTCGCACTCTGATGCGCCTATCGCATTCCAAGAATTCATGATTCGTCCTATCGGTGCTGAGTCATTCCGCGAAGGTCTTCGTATGGGTGCTGAGGTATTTCATGCATTGAAAGCGGTGTTGAAAGGTCGTGGTCTTTCAACTGCTGTAGGTGATGAAGGTGGTTTCGCTCCTGTTCTTGATGGTACTGAAGATGCTTTGAATGTAATCATGGAAGCTATCAAAAACGCAGGTTATAAACCCGGTCGTGCAGAAGATGGTGGTGATGTTTCTATCGCTATGGACTGTGCTTCTTCTGAGTTCTTCGTTGATGGTGTGTATGACTACACTAAATTCGAAGGTGCAGATGCTGCAAAACGTTCTTCTGTTGAACAAGCTGCTTTCTTGGCTGAACTTATCGCTAAATACCCAATCGATTCAATCGAAGATGGTATGGATGAGAACGACTGGGATGGTTGGGTTGCTTTGAACAGCGCAATCGGCGACAAATGTCAATTAGTTGGTGATGACTTGTTCGTGACTAATGTTGATTACCTACAAAAAGGTATCGAGCTTGGTGCTGCTAACTCAATCTTGATTAAAGTAAACCAAATTGGTTCATTAACTGAAACTTTGGATGCTATCGAGATGGCTCACCGTGCAGGTTTCACTTCAGTAACTTCTCACCGTTCAGGTGAAACTGAAGATGCTACTATTGCTGATATCGCTGTAGCTACTAACTCAGGTCAAATTAAAACAGGTTCATTGAGCCGTTCTGATCGTATGGCTAAATACAATCAATTGCTTCGCATTGAAGAAGAGTTGGGCGAAAAAGCTATCTATGGCTACAAAAAAGTAGTAAAAAAATAATCGAATAAGACTTAACTGTCAATGATAAGGAAATCCACCTCTAACGGGGTGGATTTTTTTATTTTTATTTTGTCTTTAACCTCACCAAATAATTTTATCATGTAAAACGATACATTTATATCTGAAAATATATTTACTTTGTCACTGAAATATTAAATAAGTGTTTAGACAATGAGTAAACTTTTACCTCTATTAGTAGTAATATCATTTTTCATATCTTGTAACAATACTTCGTTCAGTGATGATGGAGTGCACAAAGGGTCGGATGAATATGTAACTCCCAACCAGGATGACCTAGACTTTTCGAATACCGGTAATAATGTGTTCCCAGAATCTCCTTCGTCGAATACCGAAACAAAGTTGGGAATTATCAGCACTGATATTATTCAAATAGAAGGTAATTCAACTTCCTTTCCTTTAGAGAAAATTTTCACCCTATCTCCAATAAGTATGGAAGATAAAGATATTCAAGCAACCGATGTGGTGTATAGTAACGGCTATGTGTTTGTTTCCTATGCTAATCATGGCGCCGGATATGCCGGCGGTATTCAAATTATTAAGCTTGATGAATCGGCAGACTATGCAGAGGTAAGCCCTGAAACCGTTGGCGATTATATTTTTATTACTGATCAGTGGTTTAATACTCATGCAGATATTAATATGCTGACTGTAAGTGGGAATAAATTATATGCTGTTGGAGCAGCAGATGTTGATGAAGGAACTTTTGCTGACTACTTATTGACACCTGCGATACTTTTTGAGTTTAATATTAATAATGGAAAGTTTGAGCAAGCAGATAATGCTATCACATACAATTATAATGGACTGACAAGCTATGTCGGAAAAGATGTTGACTGCAATAGTGGAAAACTATTCACGGTGACCGGTGATGATGGTTATTTGGAAATATTTGATGCAGTAAGTATGGAATCTAAAACGAATAGTCCGATACAAGATGCACGTTCTGTTAAAGTTCATAACAATATTTCCTACGTTTTATCGGGGAAAGGTATTAAAAAGTATGATATGGACGGAAATTTCCAGGGTGACTTAGTTGAATTCCCCGATAACACTATAAATGGGGGCGATATCTTAGATGGAGACTACCAAGGAGCTCAGCGTATTTTATCAGTTACAGATGATTGTGTGCTTGCTCCATTGGGGGTTTACGGTTTGTCTGCCTACGACCACCATACCGGAGAAGAACTTTTTCATTTACAACCTGCCTCTGGATATCTTGACAATATTGACTATGAAATAGCTGTAAACTCAGCAATTGTAGTTGATTGTTCCGGTAAAAAATATGTATTAATGGCAACTGGAGAAGCCGGTTTGTCAGAAGCGGTGGTTACATCCTCGGGAGAAATAATTTATGAATGTGTGTATGATTTAGACGGAGCTTCGGGAGTGGCAGAATCAGCAAATATGGTTACTTCGTTTGAAATGGGAGATAACCTTTTTGTTGCTGTAGCTGCCGGGAACGATGGATTGCATCTACTTCGAGTGGCTGATGATGGACCGGATTCCGGCGGAGATTTACCTTCAGCTTCAGATGCCGTACTTTGCGATGATGAAGGTTTGTTGTTTGAGGATTATAATTCAAGTCTTAGTTTTGCTGATTTGAATGGAGAACAACATAATATGACAGCTAATGGTAATTCAAATATTTCGATTACAAAGATTGGAAATGGAACGTTAGTTTGGAGTGGGACTCTTAAATTAAAGGAAATAGCTGCAGATGCCCATTTGGATATTTGTGGTAATCTTCAGCTAGAAGGAAGCGCTCAGCTAGACGGAGAAGTTTCCGGAAATGTAACTCTTAATGCCCAGAACTATAATGGAACTTTAAGTATTGTAGGAGCTGTTGTTTGGAATGGAAACTGCAATGCTCAATTAACAATAGATGGTGATCTTACGTTGGATAATGGTAATATGAATGGTAATGCTTCTATTGAAGCAAGTGGTAATATAATAGTTAACGCAACGGCTTCAGGGCCCATAACATCAACGAATGGAACAGTAACAGTAGCTAGTCAGAATAATGGCACAATTACTTCTTATGGCGATGTGGCGGTGGGTACTTATAGCTCAAACGAGTGGTGGAGCGGTTGGAGCGGTGATGCAAATGGAACTATTATTGTAACTTCACCCGATGCGAGCGTAACGGTTGGAGGAAGTAATCAGAATGGTTATATATGGTGTCCAAGCGGAAAAGTGACAATTCACGGAAGTAATAATAGTACCATCTACGTTGATGCAGGCAAGGCAGGCAAGGTAGTTGTTGATGGTAATAAAAATGGTAAGGTTATTGAGGGAGAACCAAAATAATTAGCTCTAAATGATATAAAAAAAGGTTGAAGGTAATCCTTTAGCCTCTTTTTTTGTTTATAGTATTGTTTTAATATATTTTTGGTCGTTTATATGGAATGTATGAACTGAGCATAATCATCTGTTTTAAGAAAGAAATGTAAGGCATGGTGCGGTTCAGAGGCAAACCAAATGAATTTTAGATTGAGATTAGTAAAATAAATATATAATCCTTTTGGCTTTTCGTGAGGAAGAGTTGAGAGGGCTAAAAGCAACAACAAATATGAAAAAGTTAGCAGCATTAATCGTAGGAATTTTTGCATTTGTGGCCACTTCTCAGGCACAAATTGAGGTATCTCCATTTGTGGGATATACTTTTGGTGATAAATTTTATGCCGGAAGAGTAGGAGATGGTATGTCATATGGAGCCTCTATTGCTTACCCTATTAGACGATTTGCATCGATTGAATTTACTTACATGGGGCAACAGTGTACAGCAGAGAGCTATTATTCTAAAATGAAGGCAGATATGAACTCTAATTATTTTTTATTAGGTTTAGTGAAAAACATTCCAGTAGCTCAAGCTATTTCGGTTTATGGTGGTGGTGCTATTGGTATTGCAAGCTATAATACCGTTTTTGAAAATACAGATGCTATGGTGAAATTTGGCGTGGGCTTTAAGGCTGGGGTGAAATTCTGGCTTAACGACAAAGTAGCCATTTTCACACAGATCAATGCAAATTTCCCTGTTACCGATGTTAATGCCGATGTGTGGTGGACATTGGGCGGAGGACCAGATGCAGGTTTGTCAACTTCTGTTCCTTTCACTCAATTCGGTTTTAATGCCGGACTAGCCATTAAACTAGGTTCAAAAGGTAGTTCAGCAGCGGCGAATTAATTGTACGATTTAACTAGACGAAAACATGAAGAAAATATATATATTGTTATTCTTAATTGGTTCATTTGTGGGGTGTAAAACTACACAAGAGATTACCAAGACCGATGTGAATGAGAAGGCTTTAAATCATAAAGCATTTGAAAAAGTGTGTGTGTTGGCTCTGATGCACGACACCGGCATGAAAGAAAAGGTAGAGAAGCGCATGGTGAAAGCTTTGAAAAAGCATGATATGAATGTGGTGGCTAGTGCTGATATTGCACCCAATAAATTGAAATCGCTTCGTGGGGTGAGTGTGCAAGTGCTCGACTCTATTTTGAATGACTCGGGCTGCGATGCGCTGTTTACTGTTTCATTGCTCGACACCAAAAGCGAGTCAAAATATATTCACAATGACGAGACAATTGGAACGACCGCCAAATTCAGTTATGTCTATTATGGGGATTATCGAAGCTATTATTCCTATCGTAATTCGGCAGAGCATCAAGCCGCAAGTGTGCTAGAGCAAACAAGCTATATAATTGAATCGGTGATGTATGACGTGAAGTCGAGCCAATATGTGTGGTCGGTGCAGTCTGATGCGTTGCAGCCAGTAAGCATTAAAAGCTGGGTGAGGGGCTATGCGAAATTAATTGAAGAAAAAATTTCCGAAATTAAAACAAATTGAAAAGGGTTTTAATTTCAATAGCATGAGGTTTTAGCCCGCGTAATGCGCAATTTCAAGCTTCGCTATATTTCGCAACAAAGTGACTAATAAATAAAGGCTAAAAGCAAAGACTGTGAATCAGTCTTGCTTTTGCCCTTTTTCTTGTGCATTTAGCTGTGTTTTGCTTTTAACGTATGCAATTGGATTTGCATATTCCGATGTGTTCCGTATTTTTGTATCCATATCAACAAACGAAAATAGAATATGAATAGATTAAAGTCAGGTTTACTTGTTGTGTTAACAATGAGTCTGTTAGTCTCGTGTGGGCAATCAAAAAAAGAGAAACAATCGGTTTCGCATGAAGAGTTTAACGGAAAATCGCCTATTGAGTGGGCTATGCTAATGGCAGATTCTGACCAAAAACGTTTTCCCGATGCTACTATGCTCGATTGGACAACAAAACCAAAGTGGAGCTACACACAAGGATTGGTTACATTGGCAAATCAGAAACTGTATGCCTACACCAAAGAACAACGATACTGGGACTATGGCTACAATTATGCCGACACCATGATTACTGCCGAAGGTGAAATCTTGGGTCAGTATAAAATGGATAAATACAATCTTGACTTGGTGAACTCAGGTAAACTATTGTTCGAAATTTACAAACAAACAGGTGAAGAGCGTTTCAAAAAAGCTATAGATGTTTTGCATACGCAATTGGAAGGTCAACCTCGAAATTCAGATGGTGGATACTGGCATAAAAAAATCTACCCTTGGCAAATGTGGCTCGATGGTGTGTATATGGCAGATCCATTTTCGGCACAATATGGCGCTGTCTTTGGTCATCCAGAAGCTATTGACGATGCTATTTTGCAAGTGGAGTTGATTCAAAAACACACTTACGATGCCAAAACAGGTCTAAACTTCCACGGTTACGATGAAAGCAGAGAACAATTTTGGGCAGATAAAGAAACAGGTCTTTCGCAACACGTGTGGGGTAGAGCTATGGGCTGGTATTCAATGGCAATGGTAGATATCTTAGATTTCATTCCTGCTGACCATCCTAAACGCGAAGCTTTCATTCAAAACTTGCAAAAAGTTTATGCTGCAATCTTGAAAGCTCAAGATGTTAAAACAGGCGTTTGGTATCAAGTGATGGATGCTCCAAAGCGTGAAGGAAATTATTTAGAAGCTACTGCTTCGGCTCAATTTACCTATGCCTTTGCAAAGGCAAATCGCATGGGTTATGTGGGCGATGAGTATATGGATGCTGCTAAAAAATCATTCAAAGGAATGCTTGATGCTTTTGTGAGTATTAATGAAGACGGCACAATGGATTTAAATCAATGCTGCTCGGTGGCAGGTCTTGGGGGAAAAGACAATCGTCGCGATGGTACTTATGAATATTATCTTTCAGAGCCAATTCGTGCTAACGACCCTAAAGGGGTTGGTCCATTCATTATGGCTGCATTGGAGTTGCAACTTGATTTAGATGCTCACACATCTTGCTGTGCACACTAAGAATGTTGGCGTGACTTCACGATAGCTAGTCGCTGAAAGTCATTATATATAAAGATTCCTTGTTATGCTGTTTTTGGCAGTATAGCAAGGAATCTTTTTTTTGCGGTGTTTTGAATGCAAGCAATTTGAAATGGGGAGAAAATTTTGCTCGGACAGCTCTAATTGAGAAGAATTGCCAGATTTGCATATGCGCTAAGGAAAAACTAATTTTGCATCGCCACACTATAAATAACGAATAAGAAAAGGCTATGAATCAAGAATTGATAAATCAATTGCAATCAGATAATACAAAAGAAGTACTTCAAGCTATTGAATTGCTTGCCATAGAAGGAAAATCGACTTACTTGCCTTTGCTCATTAATTTATTGCATAGTAGTATCGATGCAGATGTGGTGTCAGCCATTACCTCAATGTTAGGGCAATTGAAGCAACAAGATGCTGTGCCTTATTTGGTAGAGGCCATTGCCGATGAAAACTATCATGACATTAGGGAAGAATTGCTCACCGTGTGTTGGGAAAATGGGTTGAGTTATGCTGTACACATCGATGTTTTTATAGATATCATGATTACAGCCGATTTCATGTCGGCTTTTGAAGCGCACACCCTCATCACCAATATGTGGGGTAAAATAACAGCCGAACAGCGAGCCGAAGAAGAGCAAAAAATTGCAGATGCTTTGTTAGACATGAATACTGAAAAGGCAGTATTGCTTGAAGAAGTAAAAGACTTCCTTTATGCTTTGGAAGAAGGCGTGCAACCAGCGGAGTATTAGCCTTATGTATAGCTTAATTAGAAAAGAATTTTCGAGTTTTTTTGGTGGAATTACAGGCTATCTCATTGCTTTAGTTTTTTTATTGGGCAATGGTTTGTTCTTGTGGGTTTTCCCCGGAAACTTCAATATTATAGAAAGCGGATATGCTAGTTTGTCGTCATATTTTAGTTTAGCGCCATGGTTATTTTTGTTTCTAGTGCCAGCCCTCACCATGCGACTATTTGCCGAAGAAAAACGTTTGGATACTTTCGAAATTCTTCTTACCAGACCTTTTGCTTCATGGCAATTGGTGTGTGCTAAATATTTGGCAGGCTTGGGCTTGGTTATTCTGTGTTTGCTTCCCACTTTGGTGTACTTCTTTTCGGTTTTCCAACTCGGTAATCCGGTGGGCAATTGGGATTCGGGAGCTGCTTGGGGGGCTTTCATCGGATTGTTTTTTTTAGCAGCTATTTATGTAGCTGTGGGAGTGCTTAGCTCTTCGCTTACCGATAATCCGGTGTTTGCCTTTGTAAGCTCGCTTCTAACTTGTTTCTTGTTGTATTCGGGTTTCGATTTCCTAGCGCAAATGAATGTGTCTATGGGCTTTAAAACATTCTTTATTGATTTTGGAATAAGTAAACACTACGAGTCGATGAGCCGTGGAGTGCTCGATTCTAGAGATATGCTCTACTTCTTTTTTGTAGTGGCATTGTTGTTGGCAAGCACAAGTGTGGCTTTACGCCATCAGCAGCAATTGGCTAGAAACCAATGGAAGCATTTTTGGAAGCCATTAGGTTTGTTACTGCTTATTTTGGTTGTAGGCAATCAGTGGTTTTTTCGGGTAGATTTAACTAGCGAAAAACGTTTTAGCCTTTCTTCAGTGTCAAAAGATAAGCTAAACAATTTAGAATATCCCATTTATATTGATTTGTATCTTGCAGGCGATTTGCCTTCTGGATTTCGTCAGTTGAAACAAGCTATAGACGAAAAGGTGCAAGATATGGATGCTTGGGCAAATTTGCCTGTGCGCATTTATCAGAATGACCCTTATGATATTGCCGATGCAGAACAGCGAAATCAGCTGTTTAATCAGTTGGTGAATATTGGTATTCAGCCTACCGACATTCGCAGAAACACCGATGAGGGAACAAGCACGCAACTAATCTTCCCCGGAGCAGTTATACAATATGGCGATAGCTATGTGGGTGTGAATTTGCTGAAAAACAACAGCTCATTGTCGGCCGAAATGAATTTGAATAATTCAATAGAAACGCTAGAATATGAGTTCATGAATGCGTTGCAGCAATTGCAACAAAAAGGTGACCAGAAAACAGTGGCTTTCATGCATGGGCATGGCGAATTATTGCCCGATGAAACCTATGATATTAGAAGTAGTTTGCAGTCGAGTTATCGAGTGAAGGATTTCACTTTAGAAGCCTTTAGCGATACAAGCTCGCTTCCCGATGTGGTGCTTATTAATGCACCTCAAAGACCATTTTCAGAGCAAGATAAATTTTATATTGACCAAATGCTAATGCGGGGTGTAAGTTTCATGTATCTTGTCGATCCCGTGTCGGTTAGCCTCGATAGTTTGAGTAGGGGCGAAACCACCATTGCTTTCCCCACCGACTTAAATGTACTCGACCAACTGTTTAAGTATGGTGTTCGAGTAAATCCAACCTTGGTGCAAGATGTAGAGTGTGTATATATACCTGTGAATACATCGCCTGTGGCATCGCAGCCTAAATTTACACCTGCGCCATGGTATTATTCGCCTTTGCTTACCCCATCGAACAGTCATGTAATAAGCCGAAATATTAACAGAGTGAAGTCGGAATTTGTGAGCTCTATTGATACAGTGGGGCAGAACCCAAAGATTCATAAATCGGTCATTTTGCAAAGTTCACCCTATGCGCGCGTGGTGGGTACACCCACTGAGGTGAGTTTGCAGAGTATTAATAATCCGCCAGCTCGCGAATTGTTTCACACCGCAAATGTACCAACAGGAGTTTTGCTAGAGGGCAATTTTCAATCTTTGTTTGAGCATCGTCCAACGGCAAGTTATAATTCGTTAGGATTAACCGTGCAGCACGAGTCGAAAGAAGCCAAATTGATGGTTTTTTCCGATGGTAGTTTGATGGGAAATAAAGTAAATTATACCGAAGGCAGACTGCGCACACAACCAGTGGGCTACGATCAGTATTCGAAGCAAACCTTCGGAAATAAAGAGTTATTGCTAAATGCAATTCACTATTTAGCCGATGATTCAGGCATTATGCAGTTGCGCTCTCGGGTGTTTAAATTGCGATTACTCGATAAAGTTAAACTTCGAGAAGAACGCTTGTTTTGGCAATTGCTGAATGTGTTGTTTCCCATCTTTGTTGTGCTTTTATTTGGCGTGGTTTTTCAGTTGATCCGCATCCGCAAATACAAATTGTAGTTGTCGATTGTGGGTCTTCTGCTCTAATTTATGCAAATAAAATAAGAGCGATTAGGCTTGTTTTGTCAAAAATAGTATATTCGTAAATTCGTTTATTTTTTAGTCTAATAGGGGCTGATGAAGCGAAATGATTCAGTAAATAATAAAAATAGATAATCGATGAAATTTGTAGTTTCAAGCTTAGAGCTTTTAAGTCATTTGAATGCTATTAGTAAAGTAATTAGCACGAAGAATACACTTCCAATATTGGATAATTATTTATTTCAATTAGAAGAAGATAAATTAACTGTCACAGCTTCCGATTTAGAGACCACCTTGGTTACCTCTCTCATGTTAGAAAATGTAGAGGGAACAGGTGCTATTGCTGTTCCTGCCAAGTTGCTCAACGATATGATTCGAGAATTTCCCGATCAGCCTTTGACTTTTAAAATTGATATGGAAAAGTTTGCCATTGAGTTGTTTTCTGAAAATGGTAAATTCAATATTGTGGGACAAGATGGCGAGGAATATCCTCAATTGCCGGAACTTGCCGCAGAAGCAAAGGAATTAAATGTACCAGCAGAAGTGTTGTTGAGTGGTATCTCTCGCACCGTTTTTGCTACGGCCGATGATGAGCTTCGACCTGTAATGAATGGTATTTTCATGGAATTGGGAACAGAAGATTTAACTTTTGTAACTTCCGATGCACACAAACTGATTCGTTATAAGCGTAGCGATGCAAAAACAGCAGAGGCTTCATCGTTTATCTTGCCCAAGAAGCCAGCCAACTTGTTGAAAAACTTGCTTCCAAAAGAAGACGGCGATGTGGTGTTGAGCTTTGATAACAAAAATGCAGTATTCAAGCTAAACAAACACACGCTAATTTGCCGTTTGGTGGAAGGAAAATATCCAGCCTATAACTCGGTAATTCCGAAAGAAAATCCTAACGCATTGTATGTTGATCGTCAGGCTTTGTATAACACAGTGAAACGAGTGTCAGTATTCGCTAGTGAGTCTTCGAACCTCATTAAATTGAGCGTAGAAGGAAGTCAGCTAGTGGTTTCGGCTCAAGATGTTGACTTTGCACGTTCAGCAGTAGAACGCATTGCTTGTCAGTATGAAGGAGAAGAAATGGAAATCGGTTTTAAATCGACTTTCTTATTAGAAATCTTGTCAAATATCGACTCAACAGATGTGAAAGTAGAGCTTTCAGACTCGGCACGTGCTGGTTTATTTTTGCCTGCAGAGAAAGCCAAGGAAGAAGAAGATATCTTGATGCTTTTAATGCCTATGATGATAGGAGTGTAAGGCTTTTGTAGCTTCGCTGTTTATCTGTCGCTTCATGGTGAGCGCATAAACAGCGGAGTGCTTAATGATTTTAGCCACTCCATCCATACACGCCAAAGGTATATGTCAAATAAAGGAAAAACATGAAACTGAATTTAAAGAACCCAATAATATTTTTTGATTTAGAAACCACGGGTATCGATGTGTCGAAAGATCGTATTGTGGAAATAGCCCTCATCAAAGTGTTGGTGAATGGTGAAGAGGAAGTTAAAGAGTTGCGCATTAATCCGGGTGTGCCCATTCCTGCAGAATCGAGTGCCGTGCATGGTATTTATGATGCCGATGTGGCCGACTGTCCAACCTTTAAAGAGGTAGCCAAAAGTTTAGCCAGATTTATGGAAGGGTGCGACTTGGGTGGATTCAATTCTAACCGTTTTGATATTCCTCTGCTTGCCGAAGAGTTTTTACGTGCCGAGGTGGATATTGACCTTATGAAGCGTAAGTTTGTCGATGTGCAGACCATTTTCCATAAAATGGAAAAACGCACACTTGTAGCGGCTTATCGCTTTTATTGCAATGAAGAATTGGAGGGTGCACATGGTGCTATGGCAGATACTCGTGCTACTTATGAGGTATTGAAGTCGCAGCTCGACCGCTATCAGGGGGTGGACTTTAAAGACCAAAACGACAAGATTACCCAACCTATTGTAAATGATATTCAAGCTTTGAGTGAGTTTTCAAGCTTTAATGAGAATGTCGATTTTGCAGGACGTATTATCCGCAACGAACAAGGGGTAGAGGTATTCAATTTCGGCAAAAATAAAGGTGTTCCCGTGGAGAAAGTACTCCGTGAACAACCGGGCTATTACGCTTGGATGATGGACTCTGATTTTCCACTATACACCAAACGAGTGCTAACCGAGATTAAGTTAAAAATGGCTTTAGGCCCTAAGCAATAAGCTTTAAGTTATTCAGTACACAGGAGAATGATAAAAAAAACAGCATAACCTTAAAGCCAACGGCTTTAAGGTTATTGCAAAATTATAAGCAGATGAAAATAATCTGTATAGGAATGAATTATGCGGATCACGTCAAGGAATTTGGCGGAGCACAGCCCGATGAACCCGTAATTTTCATGAAGCCCGACACGGCTTTGTTGCGAAACAATAAGGCATTTTATATTCCATCGTTTAGTCATGATGTACATTATGAGTGCGAATTAGTGGTGCGAATTAATCGCATAGGTAAGAACATTGAACCGCGTTTCGCTCATCGCTATTATGAGGAAATTGGTTTAGGTGTAGACTTTACCGCACGTGATGTGCAGATGACGCTTAAAGGTAAAGGTTTGCCTTGGGAGAAAGCTAAAGCCTTTGATAAGTCGGCAGTGTTGAGTAACGAGTTTCAGCAGGTGAGCGATTTACCTGCGATGAACGATCTGCGTTTTCATTTATTGAAAAATGGAGAACTCGTACAACAAGGGCATTCTGCCGATATGCTTTTTAGTATTGATGAGTTAATTGCTGATATTTCAAAATATTTCACGCTTAAGATTGGCGACCTCATTTACACAGGAACACCTGTTGGGGTAGGTGCAGTTGCTATTGGCGACCATCTGGAAGGCTTCTTGGAAGGCAAGAAAATGTATGATTTTGTGGTGAAATAAATTCATCTTTATAGCCTTGCAGTTGAGGAGATTTTTGCTTCTTTGACTATAGTTCTATAAACGCCATCAGCTAAATAAATAGCAACTCAGATTAAAAAAACAATGAATAGGTATTTCATAGAACTTTCCTATAAAGGAACAAATTATTGTGGATGGCAAGTGCAGCCCGCAGAGCGAACTGTGCAAGGTGATTTGGAAAAAGCATTGAGTACTATTTGTCGCGAAGAAATAGCAGTGACAGGCTGTGGACGTACCGATACAGGTGTGCACGCCTTGCATTATGTGGCGCATTTCGATTCCAATCGAACAGATTTAGACGACCCAAATTTCACCTATAAGCTGAATAGTTTCTTGGCGAAAGATATCGCTCTGTCTCGCATTTGGAAAGTGCAGCCCGAGGCACACGCGCGTTTCGATGCCCGCATTCGTACTTATCATTATTTTATCAATACGTGCAAAAATCCCTTTGTACAAGAAAGCTCATGGTACTACAACCGACAACTTGATGTGGAGAAGATGAATGCTGCTTGTGCGGTGCTTTTCGACTATGAAGATTTTACGAGTTTTAGTAAGCTGCATACTGATGTGAAAACCAATAATTGCACAATCTATGCAGCTCATTGGGATTTGAAAGAAGACGGAGTATTGCAATTTACCATTAGTGCTAACCGTTTTCTACGCAACATGGTGCGCGCTATTGTTGGCACGCTTGTGGAAGTAGGAGAGGGAAGACTTTCGCTAGAAGATTTCCGAAAAGTAATAGAAGCCAAAGATCGAGGTCGTGCAGGTAAATCTGTTCCCGCTCAAGGACTTTTCTTAGCTGAGGTGGGCTATTAGCTTTGTTATTTGATTGGTTCATTACTTCGTAGTTTGGAAAACTTATCGCTTTGCGGTTTGTAAGTCCATAAACGATGAAGTCAAATAGATTGCCATTATTACATAACGCCATCGAAAATAAACCACCACGTAAATAAACGACTTTAGCCAATAAACTTTATATTTACACCAAACCTTAAAATAAAGTATCATGATAGCTTCTTCTGAACTTATTATTAATCCCGATGGGAGTGTGTTTCACTTGCATTTATTGCCAGAGCAATTAGCCGATAAAGTCATTCTTGTGGGCGACCCTGGGCGTGTTGAGTTAATTGCTTCGCACTTTGAAAGTATTGAGTGCACAGTGAGAAACCGAGAGTTTGTTACCACCACGGGAGTTTATAAAGGTACGCGCATGACAGTTTGTGCCACAGGCATTGGTACCGACAATATCGACATTGTAGTGAACGAGCTAGACGCTTTGGCAAATATTGATTTCCACACCCGAGAAATTAAAACCGAAAAACGACAATTGCAATTAGTCCGTATTGGCACTTCGGGCGGATTACAGCCCTATCTCGATGTAAATTCCTTTGTAATTTCTCGCAAAGCTATTGGTTTTGATGGTTTGTTGAATTTTTATGCTAATCGAAATAGCATCAGCGAATTGCCTTTTGAGGAAGCATTCAAGCAACACCTCGATTGGAACAAACAAATAGGATCGCCTTATGTAGTGGAGGCTTCAGAAGAATTGTTTAACAAGCTGAAAGGCGAGAAATTTACTTCGGGTGTTACCATTTCAGCTCCGGGTTTTTATGGTCCGCAAGGGAGAGTGCTTCGTCTGCCAATTGCTACCCCTGACATTAACAGTCGTATTGAAAGTTTTGAATATGAAGGTCAGCAAGTGACTAACTACGAGATGGAGTGTTCAGCCATTTATGGACTAGCAAAACTGCTCGGACATCAAGCCTGTACCGTTTGCCTCATCATTGCCAATCGTCTCAGCAAGAATGCCAATGGTAGCTACCATAGTGAAATGAAAAAACTAATCGTGAAAGTGCTAGGTTCACTTGCCGATTAAGTGAATCATACGGCGATAGCTAAAATGCAGCTTTACTCTATCAAGAGGGGACAGTATCATAATCATTATTTTTGATGGGATTAAACAATATGAATAAAACTATTATTATCACAGGAGGAGCGGGTTTTATTGGCTCGCACGTTGTTCGCTTGTTTGTGAACAAATATTCGGACTATCAGATTGTGAACCTTGATAAGCTGACCTATGCGGGGAACTTGGAGAACCTGCGCGATGTGGAGGGATTGCCGAATTATACTTTCGTGCAAGCCGACATTGTGGATGCTGAATTGATGGATCAAATCTTTCAAGAGTATCAACCCGATGGGGTGATTCATCTGGCTGCGGAAAGTCATGTGGACCGCTCGATTAGCAATCCGATGGAATTTGTGTTTACCAACGTGATTGGCACGATGAATTTGCTGAATGCCGCAAAAAAACTTTGGGCAGGCAACCAAGAGGGAAAACTTTTTTATCACATTTCAACTGATGAGGTGTATGGCGCATTGAGCATGAACAAGGAAGAAATGTTTGTGGAGACCACAAAGTATGACCCCCACAGTCCGTATTCAGCATCAAAAGCCAGTTCCGACCACTTTGTGCGTGCCTATTGCGACACTTATGGTTTGCCAGCCTTGGTTTCGAACTGTTCGAACAACTACGGTTCCTATCAATTCCCCGAGAAGCTGATTCCGCTTTTCATCAACAACATTAAAAACAACAAGGCATTGCCTGTCTATGGCAAGGGCGAGAACATTCGCGATTGGTTGTGGGTGGAAGACCATGCTCGTGCCATTGATGTGATTTTCCACACAGGCAAGGTGGGCGAAACTTATAATATCGGGGGACACAACGAGTGGACCAACATCGACCTGATTAAGATGATGTGCTCTATCATGGACCGTAAGCTAGGCAGAGCTTCGGGCGAGTCGGCAAAGCTCATCAGCTACGTTACCGACCGAGCAGGGCACGACCTTCGCTATGCCATTGATTCTACAAAACTTCAGAATGAACTAGGTTGGGTGCCATCTTTACAGTTTGAAGAAGGTTTAGAAAAAACCATCGATTGGTATTTGGAGCATGAAGAGTGGATTAAAAGCTGTAGGCGATAATTGGATTATTGGATAATATGATAGATAACAGCCTATAACATTAGCCCGTAGGGCTCAAATATTAATAGAAAAATATATTAAATTATCATCGTTTCCCCATTAGGGGATATGCGATCTAGCATGGAATGAGGGTTGAAAGTCCGCCCCGTATCCGGATTTATTACGGGTCAGCCATTCAGGCTTCTGTTGCGGAGCATTGGCATGCCCAAGGGTAAATACTTGGGTTATTATAGTTTTACCTTTCAAGCAAATCAATACATAACGCTAAATGCCAAGTGAGATGCAAGAAGGAATAAATCAAAATACTAACCAAATTAAATCAACGCTGTATAGCTTGAGCAGGAAGTTGAAAGCCTAAAGCATTTAGCCTTATGCCTAAAGCATTTTTGCAAAAAAAACCATGAAAGGAATAATACTAGCAGGAGGTTCGGGTACTCGGTTGTATCCCATCACCAAAGGAATATCAAAACAATTATTGCCCATCTATGATAAACCGATGATCTACTATCCACTATCGGTATTGATGTTGGCAGGAATACAGGAAATACTAATCATTTCGACTCCCGAGGATCTACCAAACTTCGAGAAACTACTCGGCACAGGCGAGGAGTTGGGTCTGCAATTCAGCTATAAAGAGCAGCCTAGTCCTGATGGTCTGGCGCAAGCCTTCACACTCGGAGCTGAGTTCATCGGCGATGATGATGTATGCATGGTGTTGGGCGATAATATTTTCTATGGTCATGGCTTCACCGATTTGCTTCGTCAGGCACGCACTAATGTGGAACGCGACCGCAAAGCGACCGTCTTTGGCTATTATGTAAATGACCCAGAGCGTTATGGCGTGGCGGAATTTGATGCAGATGGTAAGGTGACGTCAATTGAGGAGAAACCGCAAAATCCAGCATCGAACTATGCAGTGGTGGGCTTATATTTCTATCCGAACAGCGTGGTGAAGGTAGCGAATGAGATTCAGCCCTCGGCACGAGGCGAGTATGAAATCACAACAGTGAACCAAGAATATTTGAAAGAGGGCAACTTAAAGGTAGAACTGATGGGACGTGGTTATGCGTGGTTAGACACGGGCACGCATAAATCATTTCTTGATGCGAGCAGCTTTGTGGAAACCATCGAGAGTCGCCAAGGATTGAAAGTTGCCTGCATTGAGGAAATTGCATATAAGATGGGTTATATTAATAGAGAGCAACTCTTGAAACTAGCCGAACCGATGCTGAAGAACGATTACGGGAGGTATTTGGTGAAGTTGTAGGTTGTCAGGTTTAAAGTTTAAGGTTTAATTTGTAGGGCTTATGCAGTATCAATATCAGTTTAAGAAGTTAGATGTGTGGAAGTTGTCGATTGAATTAACAAAAACAATTTATCAGCTTACGCAACATTTCCCAGATTATGAAAAATTTGGTTTGTCTAATCAAATTCGTCGAGCTAGTGTTTCGATCTCTTCAAATATTGCAGAGGGGTCGGGATGTATCTCGCCGAAAAATCAGGCAAGGTATTATGAAATTGCCTTTGGTTCATTGATGGAGGTAACAAGCCAGTTATTTTTGGCAAAAGAGTTAGGATATGTAAGTGAAGATATTTTTAATATTGTTCGCCCATCGATAAACCCTATTGCAGTAAAATTAAGTACCTTACGTTCTAGTGCACGTAAGCGGGCCTCAAATCTCAAACCTCATTAAACTTGTTAAACCTTCAACCTGTTAAACCTTAACCCTTAAACCAAAACAATGGAAACAATAAAAACAGAAATTCCAGAAGTACTTATTTTTGAGCCCACGGTGTTTGGTGATGCTCGGGGATATTTCTTTGAATCGTTTCGTCAGGATATTTTTGAGGAAGCGGTGGGGAAAGTGATAAAATTTATTCAAGACAATCAGTCAAAATCATCCTATGGCGTGTTGCGCGGATTGCATTTTCAGCGACCACCATTCACACAGTCGAAGTTGGTGCGGTGTATGGAGGGAACAGTGCTCGATGTGGCGGTGGACCTGCGCCAAGATTCACCCACCTACGGGAAGCATGTGGCGGTGGAATTGTCGGCAGAAAATTATCGGCAGTTATGGATTCCCAAAGGCTTTGCTCATGGTTTTGTAGTGCTGAGTGAAACGGCAGTTTTCGCCTATAAATGCGACGAATACTATGCGCCAAATCATGATGGAGGCGTGTTGTGGAATGACCCTGCTATTGGCATTGATTGGCGTATTCCATTGGAAGATATTAGGCTTTCGGAGAAAGACCAAAAACAACCATTGCTGAAAGATTTGGGAGTAAGCTTCTGATAGAGGTAGTAAAACGACAAGAAAAACACAAAAGGTGTGTGAGATATTATCTTACACACCTTTTGTGTTTTTATGATATCGTTGCGATTTGATTAAATATCAGTTAAAGTGGTTAAGGTTTCATTCTCTTGTTGATAATGTACATCTTTTGCTAAGATGTTGAAAGTTAGGTGTTGATAGTGCTTGTTTGGAACTTTTGATACATTTAAAATTAGTTAATTCGGGTTAACGAGATGTTTTAGGCCTTTTATAATTGATTTAAGCTTCTTAACTTGCTGACAAATTAGACCACCCGATAATGGGGGTACTTAAAGGTATAAATTATGCAATCACAACTTCAAGAGTTAACAGATTTAATTTACGTTGACGGGGTGCAAAAGGCTCAAGTTGAGGCTGATGCTATTGTTTCAAAAGCTCAATCAGAGGCTGATGCAATTGTGGCAAAAGCGCAACAAGAGGCTGCCGAATTGTTAGCAAAGGCAAAACAAGAAGCCGATACATTAACAAAGAATGTGAATTCGGAGCTTAAAATGTGTTCACAACAAGCGGTTTCAGCTCTAAAGCAGCAGATAGAGTCGTGTGTTACACTTCAAGCAATTAAACCGGGTTTGAATGAAACGTTTGGCACGGCAGAAAACCTCACTACAATTATTAGTGACTTGGCGGAAGCTTGGGCAAAGAATCAGCAGTCAGACTTACACTTAGTGTTGGCAGCAAAAGATAAAACAGAGATTGAGCCAAAACTTAAGGTAAGTTTAGCAAGCTTATTAAACCAAGGTGTGAGCTTCGATTTTTCAGCGAATGTGAAATCGGGTTTCAAGGTTCAGCCTAAAGATGCAAGCTATGTGATAAGTTTTACAGAAGAAGATTTTGTGAACTTCTTCAAGACTTATCTTCGTAATAAAACCAACGAATTACTTTTTAGATAAAGCACAGGATTATGGCAAAGAACTATTATAGCTTAGTAGCCGGACTGCCTGATGTTTTGCTAGGAGATAAAAAAGTAGAGTTTAGTTCGCGTGATTTTTTAACGCAGTTGGAAGACGAACTAACAGCTTCTGATTTCACCATGGCAAAATCGCTTTACTACCGTTTCGATCATGATAATTTTCTGAATAAAAAGTATGAATCATCGCGTGATTTTGACAGACGAGGAGTATATTCTGAGGAAGAAATAGAGCAGTTGCTTTCGAAACGAACCATTGATTTACTTGATGAAGGCGACTTCCCTCAATATATGATTGACGTGGCTGCCGAGTTGGAAAAGCAAGAAGCAATTGGGAAAGGAGAAGCAGAGGTGTTGCTCACTCAAGCCTACTTCAATTACTTGTTAGATTTCAATAATGAAACCCTATCTGCAGGAGTTTCGTTTGAGCGTAATATGAGAAATGTATTTATCGCTTTAAACGGGCGAAAGTATGGTGTAGATGTTTATCATGAATTTGTGATGGGCACGGGCGTGGTGGTAGAGGCCTTGCGCAAGAGTAGAGCACGCGACTTCGGTTTGTCGGGAGAAATTGAACGACTAGACGAAATGCTGAAGCTTTTTGAGGTAAGCAATCTTCAAGATCGGGCTTTCAAGATAGACCTTCTGAAGTGGGATTATGTTGATGAAGTGAGCTTTTTCGATTATTTCACAGTGGAGAGAGTGTTGGTGTTTATCTTCAAACTGTTTTTGGTAGAACGATGGATGCAGCTTTCGGAGGAAGAAGGCAAACAGCTTTTTGAGCGATTGTTGCAAGATTTGGATAGTAAATATGAATTTCCAGAAGAATTTAAATTAGGCAATGGAAAAAAATAATAAAACAACAGGTAAAGTATCAGGTATTATTGCCAACCTTGTGACAGTGGAGGTAGATGGTGCAGTGTCGCAAAATGAGATTTGCTTCATTGAACATCCTGAATCAAACTTAATGGCTGAGGTGATTAAAGTCATCGGCAAGCAAGTTTATGTGCAAGTTTTTGAAAGCACACGCGGCTTGAAGGTGGGCACCAAAGTGGTGTTTGAAGGGCATATGCTTGAGGTAACACTTGGTCCGGGTATCTTGTCGAAGAATTACGATGGGCTACAAAATGATTTAGATAAAATGGAAGGTGTTTTCCTTAAGCGAGGCGACTATACTGATCCTTTAGATAGAGATGTGAAATGGAGCTACAAACCGCTAGCGCAAGTGGGCGATAAAGTGCAAGCTGGTGATTGGCTAGGTGAAGTAGCAGAACAAAGCACACCTCATAAAATTATGGTGCCGTTTAAGATGCAAGGCTCTTACACGGTGAAATTGCTTACGCCTGCAGGTGAATATACTGTAGATGAAGAAATGGCGGTTATCACCGATGAAGAAGGCAATGACCACAAAATTACAATGGTGCAGAAATGGCCAGTGAAAAGCGCGGTGAAGACATATAATAATAAGCCTCGTCCGTTTAAGCTTTTGGAAACAGGTCAGCGTACGATGGATACACTCAATCCGATTGTGGAAGGTGGAACCGGATTTATCCCCGGACCTTTTGGAACAGGAAAAACGGTGTTACAGCACGCTATTTCAAAATTTGCGGAAGCCGATGTGGTAATTATAGCAGCTTGTGGGGAACGTGCAAATGAGGTAGTGGAAATTTTTACCGAGTTCCCCGAATTGGAGGATCCTCGTACAGGAAAGAAACTTATTGAGCGAACCACTATTATTGCAAATACCTCTAATATGCCTGTGGCAGCCCGTGAAGCTTCGGTTTATACGGCCATGGCATTGGGTGAATACTATCGAGCTATGGGCTTGAAAGTATTGCTCATGGCAGATTCAACTTCGCGTTGGGCACAAGCTCTCCGCGAAATGAGTAACCGCTTGGAAGAGTTGCCAGGACCAGATGCCTTCCCTATGGATTTGACAGCCATTATTACAAGTTTCTATGCTCGTGCAGGGTTTGTTTATCTGAATAATGGTGCTACCGGATCGATTACTTTCATTGGTACCGTATCGCCAGCAGGGGGTAACCTGAAAGAACCCGTAACGGAGTCAACGCGTAAAGCAGCTCGTTGTTTCTATGGATTAAGCCAAGATCGTGCCGATAGCAAGCGTTATCCAGCAATTGATCCTATTGATAGCTACTCGAAATATCTGGAATATCCAGAGGTGATTGAATATCTGAAAGCTAATGTGGGAGAAAACTGGTTAGAGAGTGTAATGCATTCGAAAACCTTGCTACTGAGAGGAAAAGAAGCACAAGAGCAAATCAACATTTTGGGTGATGATAGTGTGCCTTTGGAATTTCATATGCGTTTCTGGAACTCGGAGTTAATTGACTCGGTGATTTTGCAGCAAGATGCATTTGATAAAATCGATGCAAGAACACCTATGGAACGCCAAAAATATATGCTAGAAAAAGTGCTTGGTATTGCAGAAATGTCTTTCCAATTTGATTCATTTGAGCAAGTAAGCGATTTCTATAAGCGTGTGATTAGTGCATTGAAGCAGCTTAACTATGCCACATGGCAATCGGAAGACTTCACAAAGAATGAAGTGGCAATCGACGAAATTCTAAGCGAGCGTAAACAATAACTAGATAAAATTAAGTGCATGGAAACTCAAGCATTTCAAAAAGTATATACAAAAATCACCAATCTTACCAAAGCAACGGTAACGCTTAAGGCTACCGATGTGGGCTATGATGAAATGGCATTGGTGCATGGGCGCATGGCTCAGGTGGTGAAAATTATGGGCGATGAGGTTATTCTGCAGGTCTTTGCAGGAACGGAGGGGATACCCACCAATGCCGAGATTGTGTTCTTAGGTCGTTCGCCGCAGCTGAATGTGGGCGAACAATTGGCCGGACGTTTTTTCAATGCTTTTGGTGATCCTATTGATGGAGGTCCGAGAGTAGAAGGCCGAGTTGTTGACACTGGAGGTCCTTCTGTGAACCCTGTTCGTCGTAAGCAGCCTTCGCAATTGATTGCTACAGGTATTGCAGGTATCGACTTAAACAACTCGTTGGTGACTGGGCAGAAGATTCCATTCTTTGCAGACCCCGACCAACCCTATAACCAAGTAATGGCGAATGTGGCATTGCGTGCAAAAGCCGATAAAATCATCTTGGGAGGTATGGGCTTGTCGAATGACGATTACCTATATTTCAAAAATGTGTTCGATAATGCAGGTGCGCTCGACCGCATCGTGAGCTTTGTGAACACTACTGAGGATGCACCCGTGGAACGTCTGTTGATTCCAGATATGGCGTTGACTGCTGCGGAATATTTCGCCGAAGAGAAACAAGAAAAAGTGTTGGTGCTACTCACCGATATGACACTTTATGCCGATGCTTTGTCGATTGTGTCGAACCGTATGGATCAGATTCCATCGAAGGATAGTATGCCGGGTTCACTATATTCAGATTTGGCTCGATTATATGAAAAAGCGGTAGAGTTCCCTCATGGTGGTTCAATCACCATTATTGCGGTGACTACGCTGAATGGTGGCGATATTACCCATGCTATCCCCGATAACACAGGGTATATCACCGAAGGACAACTCTTCTTGCGTATGGATTCAGATGTGGGTAAGGTGATTGTTGATCCATTCCGTTCACTTTCACGTTTAAAGCAATTGGTGATTGGCAAGCAAACGCGTGAAGATCACCCGCAGGTGATGAATGCAGCCATTCGACTTTATGCTGATGCCGCTAACGCGAAAACAAAGCAAGATAACGGTTTTGATTTGACCGACTATGATGAGCGCACATTGCAGTTTGCCAAAAAGTATTCAGAAGATATTCTTGCTATTGATATTAATATTGATACCGAGAAAATGCTTGATACAACTTGGGGATTGTTTAAAGACCACTTCAAACGCGAAGAGGTGCAGGTACGTCAAGAATTTGTAGATAAATACTGGAAGTAGATAGACTATGGCCGTAAAGTTTCAATATAATAAAACCTCGCAGCAGCAGCTCGATAAGCAACTTAAAGTACGTGAGCGAGCTTTGCCTACCTTGAAAAACAAGGAGGCGGCGTTGCGTGTGGAGGTGAAGAAGGCTAAGCAGCAAGCGGAAGACCTTCAGAAAGAGCTTGAAACACAAATGGCTGATTTAGATACAATGTCGAAATTGTGGGGCGAGTTTGATGTTCATGCTATTACTATTGAAGATGTAAAACTCGATAGGAAGAAAATTGCAGGTGTGAACACGCCCGTTCTGCAAGAGGTTATATTTAAAAAAGAACCATTTGCGTTGTTTACCAAACCGGTGTGGTTTCTTGATGGATTGCTACTGGTGGAAAAATTGGCAAGAATAGGTATCGAACGTGAGGTTTATCTTCGGAAGATGGAATTGCTGGAAAATGCCCGCAAGAAATCTACTCAAAAGGTGAATCTTTATGAAAAGGTGCAGATTCCGGGCTATATTGATGCCATTCGAAAGATTAAACGATTCTTAGAAGATGAGGAGAACCTTTCGAAATCGGCGCAGAAGATTGTGAAAAGCAAAAAAGAAGCAATGGAGGACGAAGCATGATAGAGGCAATGAAAAAATATTCCTTTGTGGTTTACCATAAAGAATATGCTACTTTTTTAGAGCAATTGCGAGAAATAGGATTGCTTCATGTGCAGACGAAAACGGTGGAGGAAATAGGAGAGAATGCCGAAGTTATTGCGGAGCTCAATAAGATTTCACACCTGATTCATGAAATGACCATCAGAAGTGTTGAGCAAAAGAAAGCTCATGGTAGTACTCATGCGTGTCCTTCGGAGGTAGTGAAATACATAGAAGATGCACATGAAACTTTGGCTTCTTTACAGCAAGATTTGCAGCAATTACGAAAAGATGAAGATTTGATGACTCCTTGGGGTGATTATACTCCAGAGACTTTCCAAAAGCTCTCGGCATCGGGCTTTAACTTATCGTTTTATATTGCCGATAGAGGTGTTTTCGATGTAGAGCAGCTCACTGATAAGCGTGTGCTTGCGGTGAATGAAGGCGAAAAAGAATACTACCTATGTGTGGTGAATCGAGCTAGCGAAGAAGCTTTGGTGCTTGACGGTGCAGATGAGGTGCAGTTGCAGTATCCTTGGAGTTCTTATGAGCTGCAAATTTCAGATTGTGAGCAAAATATTAACAACTTGGAACAGGAACTTAATGCCATTTCAGCCGATGCTTTGCGAGTGCTAGAGGAAGCATATGCTGCCATTCAAAGTCAGCTTAATTTTGAAATTGCTTATAAAAGTGGCGATAAATATGCCGACGATATGGTGATAAGTATTAGTGGATGGGTGCCTGTGGTAGATTCAGCGGATTTCGAGGGAAAACTCAATGCGCATCATGTGTTTTATATAGAAGAAACGATGACTTTGGAGGATGACCGTCCGATTAAGTTGAAGAATAATTGGTTTAACCGATTGTTTGAACCCATCGGCGATTTATACACCTTGCCAACTCATCGTGAGTTTGATTTAACGCCACTTTTTGCACCGTTCTATATGCTTTTCTTCGGATTTTGCTTGGGCGATGCAGGTTATGGTTTACTCATTATGTTAGCCTCGTTGTGGGCGGTAAAAAAGGTGTCAACCAACGTAAAGCCTTTGGCTTGGTTGGGCTTCGCCTTAGGTGTATCTACTACCATTATGGGGGTCGTAACAGGTACTTTCTTTGGTATGATGTTTGGGTTAGACCCTGATGGCAATCCGCTTTATGCTGCTGAATGGTTGCGAAACTATCAGGAGTGGATTATTAGTCAGGATAACCTAATGTTGCTAGCTTTTGGCTTAGGGTTCATTCAGGTGGTGATTGGTATGCTAGTGAAAGCAGTGCGATTGGTTGTCTTTTCGGGCTTCAAATACGCATTATCGCAAATCGGATGGGTTATCATTGTGGCAGTGGCATTGCCTATCTTTGTGATGGGGAATCAAGGCATGATGGCGGAAGATGTAGCAAATAAGTATGCCTTAATTGCTTTAATTGTGGGAGCTATTCCTGCAATCTTCTATAACAGTCCGAAATCGAGTGTTTTTGCTAACTTTGGTACTGGTTTGTGGGATACCTACAACATGGCATCGGGTTTGTTGGGCGATATTCTTTCTTATGTGCGCTTGTTTGCTTTGGGCTTATCTAGTGCCATTTTGGGGAATGTGTTCAATACTTTGGCTTTCGAGCTGAGTCCGAATGTTGTTATTCTCGGACCGCTTGTTACCTTGTTGATTTTGTTGATTGGTCATGGGTTGAACTTTGCCTTAGCCCTCTTGGGTGCGGCTGTCCATCCTTTGCGATTGACTTTTGTGGAATTTTATAAAAATGCAGGCTTTGAAGGAGGTGGTGCAAGATATACCCCTTTTAAGCGTTAGATTTTAGACGTTAAACTTAGTACGTCAAATAAAAACGAAATAATAAAAATTAAATACAGAAAATTATGGAACCAATTGTTTTAGCTTACATCGGATTGGGATTAATGGTAGGTTTATCAGGAATCGGAAGTGCTTTCGGAGTGTCAATTGCAGGTAGTGCAGCTATCGGCGCTACAAAGAAAGACCCGTCATCATTTAGTAATTATATGGTGCTTTCGGCATTGCCAAGTACTCAAGGTCTTTATGGCTTTGTGGGCTTTTTCTTAATGCAAGCCTTGCTTACTACCGGAGAGGTTACTCCAGCGGTAGGCGGTGCAGTGCTTGGAGCTGGTTTGGCTATGGGTTTGGCTGGTTTGTTTTCGGGCATTCAGCAAGGTAAAGTTTGTGCTAGTGGTATTGCAGCTATTGGCTCAGGACACAAAGTATTTGCCAACACTATGATTTTGGCTGTATTCCCAGAACTTTATGCCATCATCGGATTGCTAGCAGTTATCTTGATTAATGGAGCATTCTAGTTTCGAGCATTAAAAATTAGAAAGGCTGTGTTCAGATTGAGCACAGTCTTTTTTTTATTTGTTGGAAGATACCAACAGAAACAAACGAAGGACATTCGCGAGAATGTCCTTCGTTGTATTTTATAAAGAAAATCAGCTTTGTCGGTTTGAAAAGCCGATAGAAGCAAAACTATTCTTTGTTCCCCATAAGTTTTCCTACGGCATAATTTCCACCGCCAAATACGCTTAGTGTAATAAACAAAAGCATATAAACAACAGCTAATTCTTTCTTGGCAAAAACATCGTCACTATGGGCAAAGAACACTGCAACAAACATAGAGAATGCAATAGGCATTGATGTCCATCGGGTGTAGATGCCTAGCAATACCAATACTGAGCAAAAGAATTCAGCTCCAGTGGCTAGAAGTAGAGAAGAAACACTGCCGATGCCCAATGGATCGGGGAATCTAAATTGTCCGTTTATTACGTTTAGGAGTTTTGGAATGCCGTGTGTTAGCATAGATCCAGCAGCTACCACTCGCAAGATGAGTAGCCAAATATCCTGCATTACAGGAGAAGCTTTTTTTGTCATAATTCGTTGATTTAAATTTCATTAAAAGAAAACTGTATTGTGGAATGCTTTTGAAGTTATGTTTATAAGACTGTAGATTTTAAGCATAGAATTTTAAAGACAATAACCCGTTGGCGGAATTTAATTCGAATATATTTAACTTGTTCAATAGGCTTTTTATTTCAAAATTTCTACTTAAACCTTAATAACCGGAGTGCCTTAAGATATTGCCCTAGTTTCCAATTCTACAATTTACAAAGTCTAAGTGTGTGGGTAAATTGAAAGTACAAACTATTGCTCACCTCATTGTGAGGGGGCGCTTCGAGGTGCCGATTGGTTGTATGGCGCTATGCATCTGCTTCACTTTCTCTTAATATAGCTTGCACTTTTTCACAAAGCACTATCCCACAGAAAATTACAATTTAGTTAGTGGGAAAAATGCAAGTAGCCTGTAACGCCCGCTACTTTTTACAACAAAAACACAAGTCAGAGCATCCGACCAAGTCTTTTTTCAAACAAAAATGAACCAAATACAAAAAAAAGGATTCGTATATTTTGAATTGAAATGCCACTATTTAATTCTGCCAACGGGTAGATAATAATAAGGCAGAACCCGAATGATTCTTTTTTGCACCTTTTTCTGTCTTTATTTAATTCAGGAAGGTACCAAATTTAGCACCTCTGCCTTATGTTTTGGATACTTTGTGTTCATAATCATTGAAAATTTTAGTGAATCGAGGATTCTCTACGCCTTGATTTTTCATCTTACGTTACGTATTCTCGAAGCATCGAATTGTTTTAATTTAGTAATGGTTTATAAACAATAAAGAGTGTGTTGGGTTTAATTCAGGCACTATTTGACTGATGATTTCCATCGCTTGAGGTGGGGGATACCTCGTGTAAAAAGCCAAGCCTCAATTTTTCCATGACCGCCATTAATCATAGACTTTCGACAAAAATCTTGAAACTCAATAGCTGTTCCTTGGAATTTAAATTGACCATTTTCATAGCAATAACTACAATATTCCGTCGAACGAGAACCATTGCTATTTGTTCCCCCAAATTGTGGATCTTTTTGAAGTGGCAGTCCGCAGCTCTGGCATCTTATGTTTTTGTGGTGTGGCATTCGTTGTTTCTTGTTTAGGTTAGTTTATTTGGGCGACAAAGCTAACAAAAACTTTTGGCAAAAGAGTAACTAACCCTTCGAATGTCGGGGAATTAGGTTTAAATTTTTGTTAGTCAGATTTATTACTAAATTTGACTTTACATGGAGTAGGCGTAGTTTAACGAATACTCACCTCGATTTAAGTACAAAAAACTTTGCGATGAGTTTCCCAAACTAATTACTCATTGGGCAAAACTTTAATAGAAGCCGTTGCATTCCAAACATAAATACCTTTAGGTACATTTCCGTGGCAGAATGCCATTATTTTAAGAAGAGAAAGATATAATTCAGGCTAAGATGATAAGTTCATTGCGCATTTCTAGTATATTTGCCATCTATGCATATGAAGTATATTTTTATCATTTTATTAGTTGCCTTGTGTGGGCATTCGGCTTGGGCGCAATCGGGTGTTCAGTCGTTTGATTTGCCGGGTACAGAGGATACCAATCCTGATGCTCAGCAATCTCTTGATGGCGAGGATGATGAGCATGAGAATCATAAGAATGATTCTATTATTTCAATTATTTCAGCTTGGAAGGTAACACAAGATGGTGCACATTTTGAACCCGTGGAAATAGATACAACTTTACAAGATTTCCATTTGTATGATCCTATCTACACGAATAATATATTGCCTGAAAATACGGGGAATATAGGAAGCTATTATCAATATGCCGATTTTTTCAAACGGAAATACGCCAACGATTTTTATCTTTCTCGACACGTGGAGGGCTACATGAAACTGCCCTCTAATCTGGAATATTTGAATACTACTACGCCTTATTCGGTGATGACTTATGCGCAGAATTTTAATAAAAATGTGCGAGCAGAAACTTTATTCAATATTGACCATAGTCAGAATGTTAACCCAAATTTTAATTTCAGATTTCAGTTAAATACTGACAACTCAACAGGTTCTTATCAGAGCCAAGCTACGAAGCAAAATTATATGGCTCTCTATACCACCTATCGAACCGATCAGTTCAATTCGCACGTGGCATTTGTGGCAAACCGTCATCGATCAGAAGAAAACGGTGGATTGCAGCCTGATCAAGGTAACTTGAACACTTACGAAGAAACGGAAACATTCTTGGTAAACCTTACAGATGCAAATTCAGAGGTGAAAAATCGAATTTTCAGTACGGTGAATGAATATAAGTTAGGAAAAACAGAAGAAGTGGCGGATTCTTCGGGCTATTTGGTAGAACGGTTTCGTCCGATAACTGGATTTATGTATAAGCTCGAGTATAGCTCAAATTTGCGAGCTTTTAGCGAAACAAGTCCAGATTATAACTTCTTTGAGCACACCTACTACGACTCTACAGCTACTGCCGATACCATCTACTACAACAGATTGACGAATATCTTGCAGATTAAATTTTATGAGAATCCCGACCGAAAGTTTACATTTTCTAAACGAGCTTACATTGGAAACGATGTTGTAACTGTGAATATGTTTGATACCATTGCAGGCGATTTAGCAAAAGACAGAATGGTTAACTCTTATGTGGGGGGAGGAATTGCGCGAGAAGAAGGCGAGTTCTGGACGTGGGATTTCAGCGGAAAACTTTATTTCACAGGATATAAAGCAGGGCAAACCGAATTGTCGGGGTATATGGAAAAACCACTACGTATTAAAAATGATACGACCACGTTTTCTATAGAGGCGGAGTTGAACTCGTTGGTGCCTGATTATTTTCAAGATAACCTCACCACTAGTCACTACATATGGCACAACAGATTTAACCACACCAATGAAATGTTGGTGAGAGGAAAGATTAAATCTCAACGAGCGCGCATGTCGTTAGGCTTTAATTATGCACTGATAGATAATTACATTTACAACAACGAAGCATCTACGCCCACACAGCTCGATGGTGAACTTTTGGTGCTATCGGCCTATGCGAACAAAGATTTCGTGTCGAAGCATTGGTTTGTGCGAGCACAAATGAAGTGGCAAAGTAGCAGTCGTTCGGCGTTGAATTTACCAACATTCTCAGGTTTGTTTAGGGTTGATTGGAAATTTACATTGGCAAAAGTGTTGCATAATAGAATCGGTTTCGATGTGCGCTATAATTCGGCTTATTATGCCGATGCTTATAACCCAGCAACAGGTCAGTTTTATGTGCAAAATGAACAAAAAATAGGGAATTACCCCGTTACCAATGTACACTATAACTTTAAGTTAAAGCGTGCTCGTTTTTTCTTCCAAATGATGAACGCAACAAGCGGTTTGTTTGATGGAAACTATTGGGCAGCACCTAATTATCCATTCTATCGAAGATCTTACCGTTTTGGTTTGGCATGGTCTTTTTATGATTAATAACTGATGCGCATGAGAAAGAAAGTAGCAGCTATTATAGTATTGGTGATCGCCGTATTGATTGCAGCATCACTATTAAAGTTGAGGTCGATATCGTTGAAAAATGACTACAACCAAACCTCTAAACCTCATTTTAGCGAATCACCTTTAGGTCGCATAAACCGAGAGGGACGAATTCGTGTGGCGGTAGCAAACAATTCCATCGACTATTTCTCTTATAAAGGGCGAATGATGGGCTTTAAGTATGAAATGCTAAAGCAGTTTTGTTCCGATATGAATTGGGAGATGGATCTCTACGTTCAAGATGATTTGGCAAGTATGCTTAACGGTTTGAATCGAGAGTTGTATGATGTCGTGGCGCAAGATATCACGATTACCAAAGCTCGAAGAAAGCAAATAGATTTCACGGTGCCATTAACAAACTCGGCGCAAGTGCTTGTGCAACGTCGCCCGAAAATGTGGTATCAATTGCCAGTCGATGAGTTAGATTCGCTGATGGTAAATAACCAATTGCAGTTGGCAGGAAAGACAATTGTAATTCCAAAGAACTCAAGTTATTTAACCCGGTTGAATTCATTAGCCGATGAAATTGGTGATACGATATATGTGGTGCAAGATTCTTTGGCAACGGTGGAAGGATTGATTGCTGACGTGTCGAAAGGAGTAATTGATTATACCGTGGCTCATCGCAATGTGGCGGAAGTAACTACAGAATATTATAATAACATCGACATTGAGTTGCCTATAAGTTTCAGACAAGATGAAGCTTGGGCCGTAAAAAAAGGCAATACCGAGCTGCTGAATTGTTTGAATGATTGGTTGGTAGATTATGTACAAACTCCAGCTTATCGTAACTTGTATGCCAAATATTATTTGAAGCGCAGATCTTATATCTCGCCAGAAAATATATACACTAATTTGCAAGGTGGCAAGTTGTCGCCATACGACGATTTAATTAAGCGTAAGTGCGAGCGATTTGCTATTGATTGGCGATTGGTAGCTGCAATCATATTCAATGAATCAGGCTTCGATCCTGATGCCACATCGTGGGTAGGAGCAAAAGGCTTAATGCAAATTATGCCCGATGCAGCTCAAACATTTAAGGTGGAAAACTACACCGATCCAGAACGAAATTTAGAGGCAGGACTTCGTTTGCTAACATGGTTAGACGAAGTGTTCATGCAAGAAATCCCTAGTTCAGAAGAACGGATAAAGTTTGTGCTAGCAGCTTATAATGTGGGCTTGGGTCATGTGCGAGATGCACAGCGATTGGCAGAAAAATATGGAAAAATTAGAATTGTGTGGGATAATAATGTTGATTATTATTTGCTGCATAAATCAAGAGCTGAATTTGTGAATGATCCTTTGGTGAAATATGGAAGCTGTAGGGGAGAGGAGCCTTATCAATATGTTATGAAGGTACTCGATACCTATCGTCACTATTGTAATTTGCTGCCGAGCGAGAATGGTTAAGAAAGTGTTCTTTATTTATCGAAGTACCTCAATTAGCTCGCTAAGAATCATGCCCGAAGCACCCCAGATGATATGTTCTTGAAACTTATAGGCGGGAACAAGGAGGCTTGTGTTTTTTTCGCACACCATTTCGTGAGTAATTAAATCTTGTTGAATAAACTCGTTTAGTGGAAGTTTAATGATACACTCAATTTCATCGGGACTAGCTATTTGAAAGTCTTTTTGAGTACACCATGCCACAAAGGGGTGTATGATAAATTGGCTAGTTGGAATGCACATTTCGCTCAGTTTTCCGATGATTTGGCACTCTGCTGCATCAAGATTAATCTCTTCCATACCTTCTCGAATAGCCGCTTCTTGATAAGATTCAAATGCTTCAACACGTCCGCCGGGGAATCCTATTTGTCTCGGGTGATTGCGCATTTTGCTAGAGCGTTTCACCAAGAAAGTAAAGAGCTTATCGTCTACTTGTTGGAGTAGAATAACCACTGCACTCCGATGAAAATTGGCTAATTCGCTAGGGCTAAACTCCAACTTTCTGTGGGTGGGTAGCATTTTTTGGTGAGCCCACTTGCCGGGGAGAGTTTGATTAAGTCGATTAGTAACGCTATGGCGCGTAAGGCTATTCATGATTACTCAAATCGAATGGTTTTCTCAGGCGAAATTCTTCCAATAATGAATGACGGAAGTAAAAGCATGAAGATAATCAAAATGAATGTATTTAAATTGAGAAGTAGAATTGTGCTTAAATCGATGTGTATGGGAACGGCATCGATAAAGTAAGAATCGGGATTAAGTGGTATAATCCTGAAAAACTTCTGAATAAGACAAATACTAATGCCAACAAGGTTACCCCAGAATAGTCCTTTAGAAATTAGAAGTCCCGAAATATATAAGAAAATCTTGCGAATGTTGAACGTCGATGCGCCCATTGATTTCAGAATTCCAATCATGCGTGTGCGTTCCAAAATGATGACCAACAAACCAGAAATCATATTGAATCCAGCCACCAAAATCATGAGAAATTGAATGAGGATAGCATTCATATCAAGCAGAGCTAGCCAATCGAATATGCTCGCATATTTTTCTTTAATATCTATAACCTGTAGTAAGCTTTCATCTTCGCTAATATGGCTGATGAGCTCGCTGTTTATTTGCTTCAGTGTAGTGGGGAGTTCGTCAAGATTATTAACAAACACTTCGTATCCGCTCACTTGGTTGTCATTCCAGTCATTGAGGGTTTGAATGTGTCGAATATCAATGAGCATGAACATTTGGTCGAACTCGCCAAGTCCAGTGTTGTATATGCCACACAGTGTGAATTGACGCATACGAGGCACCTTTTCCCCTTCGTTGAGGAAGTACATGGTAAATTTATCACCGAGTTGCAATTGCAGCATTTGAGCAAGACTTTTAGATATCCATGCTTCATTACTTTTTTTATCGTTTAGGACAATGGTTTTACCCGCCACTTTATTGCGTTCGAAGAATGACCAATCAAAGTTTTTGGTAATACCTTTGGCAATTACTCCTTGAATCTCATCCTCCACTTTCATGATACCAGGTTTAGTGGCAAATGCTTGAATGTGGGTTATATTTGGATTTGCTAATAATTGATTGGTTAGGGCGGGATTAATCGTAATAGGCGATGTTTCGTAGCTACTATTGCTGTCGTAGTTCACAATTTGGGCGTGGGCTGCAAAGCCATCAACTTTGGCTTCTATTTCATGCTGAAAACCAGTAACGATAGCAACAGCTAAGATAATAACAGCCATGCCCAAACCAATGGCAAGCACTGCTAGATTAACCACGTTTTTGCTCAGGTGAGATTTGTTTTCTTTTGCAAGAAAAATCCGACGTGCAATATATAACTCCGTGTTCACTAGAGATTTGTTGAAGTGTTAGTTTTATTAACGATAGGAAGTAGCAATAATGAAATCAATCCTACAAGTATAATCATGGCATTCATAGAACCATGGGTAAGGAAAGCAAAAACTAAGCTGTCTTCTTTCGAAATACCATATATAATTAAAGCCTGAATAACCATGAAGTGCCAAGCGCCAATTCCTCCTTGCACAGGAGCTACCATGCCATAAGATCCGAAAACAAAAACCGTTAAGCCAACTAGCCACGATAAGTGAGATGTAAAATCGAAAGCAAAGAACATCACATAGAGCATAAGAAAATACATTACCCAAATGAAGAACGAGTGTAGAATAAAAATCCAAGGATGTTTCATGTTTTTAATACTCTTCAATCCTTCAACAAAATTGTGGAACAATGTTTTTGCGTTATTGGCTAATCGACCTTTTCCAATTTTTCTACCAATCCACACTAAAAGAGCAATAACAGCAATTGTAATTAGAATGTGAGTTGGAGAAAGAGAGAAATTGCTTATTTTTTCTTGAATCTCAGGATTGTTCTGCATGAATTGAAGTACCTGATTAAACTGAACAACTACCACGAAAGCTGAGAATAAGAGCATAAATATCACATCGATAGTACGCTCGATAACCACCGTGCCAATTAGCTTGCTAAATGATATCTTTTCATACTTAGATAAAGCCGTACAGCGCGAAATCTCACCCATGCGAGGAAGTGCAAGGTTCATGAGATAGCCCACCATAACCGATAAGAAACTATTAATGAATCGAGGCTTTTTGCCCAAAGGTTCGATGAGCATTATCCATCGCATAGAACGACTAATGTGACTGAGCAGCCCAAGCACTAAAGAAAACCAAACCCATTTGTAATCCACATCGTTGGTTAGCACCGTTTTCATTTGGTCAATATCCTGACCTCTATACACAAGCCAAAATAAGAATCCACTAAGTGCTAGGAAGAAAATCCCTTTGAGTGTCTGTTTTACTACTTTATTCAAAATGATTGGTTTTCAGCCGATAAGCTTTAAATTAAGCTTGTAATGGCGGTGTTTTGTTTTAATAAATGTTTGTCAAATGACAGCAAAGATAATTAATTGTTTTGATAAGTTGACGAAAAATAAACAAATGCTTTACCAAAGGTGGAAGTGTATGTTTGGATAGCTTCCCTCGAACTAAAGCCATAATATTTCATTGCTTTTTAGCAATATTGTGCTGTTTTTGCCTATTTTTGAAGCCTAATTAATAAGAAAGGTTCATAGATAGATGGCTTTAGTTCGCGCAAAGAAAAATTTAGGGCAGCACTTTTTAACTGACCAAAACATAGCTAAGAAAATTGTAGATAGCTTGGCAAATGAAGAAAATTGTGAAGTTTTAGAAGTTGGTCCCGGCATGGGAGTTTTAACGCAATATTTGCTTCAAAAAGATTATATTACAAATGTGGTGGAAATCGACACCGAGTCGGTAGCCTATTTGCAAGAGCGTTATCCTGCGCTTTCTCTACGTATTATTAGTAAAGATTTCTTGCGTTTGCGTTTGGAAGAATATTTTCCAGAAAAATTCTGTGTAATTGGGAACTTTCCATACAACATATCGTCGCAAATCTTTTTTAAAGTGCTAGATTATCGCGATAAAGTGCCAGAGGTAGTGGGCATGATTCAAAAAGAAGTAGCTGAGCGATTGGCAACAGGTCCAGGCTCGAAAGCTTATGGTATTTTGAGTGTAATCCTTCAAGCCTTTTATAATATTGAGTATTTGTTTACCGTGCACGAAAATGTGTTTAACCCTCCACCTAAGGTGAAATCGGCAGTTATTCGCTTGAAGCGAAATGACAGAGCAACACTCAATTGCGACGAAAAACTATTTATTCAAGTGGTGAAGATGGCGTTTAATCAGCGACGAAAAACCATGCGTAACTCATTACGCCCATTTATTATCAATGATGAAATGAAAGAAATGGAGGTTTTCAATCTTCGTCCCGAACAAATGAGTGTGTCAGCTTTTGAAGAACTCACACTAATGATTCAAGCCACTAGAGAATCGAAAAATAGCGAAGATTAAACTTTTTTGAATTAATATTGTATCTTAAATAGTTGAAGATACAATATTATTACATGAAGAAAATTTTATTATTATTGATGTTGGCTACTCCAGGAGTAGTTATGGCACAATCGTGGAAAGAGGCTTTAAAAGGGTTAGTCTCTGAGAAAACAGAATCAAGCACTACGGAAGAACAAAGTTCAAGTTCGTCGAGTTTAAGTCTTTCAAACTTGGCGAATTTATCGGAATCATTGGCAAGCGATGGCTTGAAAGAAGCCTTAGCAAAAGGCGTATCTAGAGGTGTAACTGAACTTTCGGCTACCGATGGTTATTTAGGAAATGAATTGGTGAAAATTGCATTTCCCGAAGAAATTCAAATGGTGGAAAAGGCACTGCGCAAAGCAGGAATGGATAAAGTGGCGGATAAAGGTGTAGAGTTGTTGAATAGGGCAGCTGAAGACGCTGCATCATCGGCAGCAGACATTTTTACAAGTGCGATTACCGAAATGACCATTCAAGATGCTGTGGGTATTGTGGCAGGAAGCGATGATGCTGGAACAGAATATCTGAAAAAGCATACCACGAATGAATTGACCGAGAAGTTTAGTCCCATTATTGAAGAATCATTGGGGATGGTGAATGCTACTTCTTATTGGAAAACAGTAATGAGTAAATATAACGCATTGCCTTTTGTGCAGAAACAAATTGAACCAGACTTGACAAAATACGTTGCAGAAAAGGCGGTAGATGGTATGTTCGTAAAGATTGCCGAAGAGGAAAAGCTCATTAGGAAAGATCCGTTAGAGCGAACAACTGAAATATTAGAGCAAGTTTTTAATTAACAGGTTTAAATAAATTAAGCAAAAGATATCACGTTGTGGTATCTTTTGCTTTTTTTAGCATTTTTGGATGCGATGAAGTTAAACCTTTAACGGTGTTAGCCGTCGAAGACCAAGAAGTTAAAGAATTCATGGACGAAAAACAAATCATACAGCAATTGAAGCAAGGAGTCGATAAGCAGCGTGCTTTTCGAGCGTTGGTGGGGCTATACAAAGAACGTTTGTATTGGCATATCCGTCGCATGGTGCTTTTGCATGATGATGCCGATGATGTACTGCAAAACACATTTATAAAAGTGTGGAAAGGAGTAGAGAGCTTTCGCGAAGATTCTAGCCTTTATACTTGGATGTATAGAATAGCCACCAATGAGGCGTTAAATTTTTTAGAACAACAAAAACGAAAGGGTTTTGGAGATTACGAAGATGCAATGCTAGCGGGTATGCAGGCCGATAGTTTTTTTGATGGAGATGCCGTGCAATTGAAGCTGCAAGAGGCTATTGCTTCGCTTCCTGAGAAACAACGCTTGGTTTTTAATATGCGTTATTACGATGATATAAAGTATCAGGATATGGAAAAAATATTAGATACTAGCGAGGGGGCTTTGAAGGCATCTTATCATCATGCTGTAAGAAAGATAACAGCTTATATGGAAAACAGCGATTTATAATATAGCTTGGCTTACAATTAAACTTTGGAAAACAAAAACAGTCAGACAGATATGAAAGTTGATTTTAAAGAAATAGAAGAATTGAGAAAGATTTCGGGAGTAAACTCTGGCTTTAGAACTCCAGAAGGTTACTTCGAAACTTTAGAAGATCGGTTAGAAATGCGCATGGAAGCCTTTGGTGAAGAGAAAAAACCTTCAGCTAAAGTAATCCAGTTGTTTAAGCCCATGTTGGCTTTGGCAGCTTGCTTTGTGTTGGTGATGTTGTTGTTTCGATATCCAGCACAGCAAATTTCAGACTCGTATGCAGATGCAGAGTCAATGTCAACGACAGAACTTTTTGAGTTGGCAGTGAATAATTATGTAGGCGATATGGAGTTAGCCAACTTATTGTGGCAAGATGATGCGGAGCACACCGATGCCGATACAGAACTCATGGTAAGCGAATTGACTTGTTATGTAAATGATTTAGATTTAATTTCGGGAATGATGAACGAATAAAAAGAGATGAAATGAAAAAATACGTGTTTTTAGCGATTGCCCTATGGATTGGTGCGGTAACATTTGCCCAGCCGTCAGCAGAGCAAATCGAACAATTTAAAGCTCAGAAAGTGTCTTACATGACCGATAAGTTGAATCTAACTACGGAGGAGGCACAACAATTTTGGCCCATATACAATGAATTCGATGAAACGCGATGGAAGCTGCATGAGCGCAGAAGAGTGATTGAGCATCAGTTGAGAGATGATTATGAGAAATTGTCGGAAAAAGATTTTCAGCGGATTAATGCCGAGATGAACCAGATAGCACAAGAGGATTTGAGTTTGACGCTTAAATACAATGAGAAGTTTCTGCAAGTGCTTCCCGCAAAGAAAGTTGTGCTTATTGCTCCTGTGGAAAATGATTTTCGTATCCGCATGATTAAAGATTTCAGACGAAAACGTGAGGGTGAAAGGGAATAACAGTAATTTAATGAGTTGATAGATTTAAAACTTCTCGGCATTGATTTGCGGAGAAGTTTTTTTATTGCTCTTGTTGTTTTGATAAAAAGAATTACTTTTGTTCTCACTTTTATTTGGGGGCGACTGGTTTTGACTTTAGGTAGAAGAGGTATGTAAGCATGCCGAGCTTTGATTGTTGGCTCGATAATCCTAATGGTCAAACTTTTTAATTGGCGAAAATAACTACGCTCTTGCTGCGTAATCGAAGTTTAGTAGATTAATTGCTTAATTGTGGCACAAGGTGCTACAACAAGACACCACTCGAAGCTAATGTTTGGAGGCTATTCGGTCACGTGGTGCAAGAAATTCGAACTAGTTGTTGCTTTGCTCTGTCGCAACAATGAAGTTTAAGAGCTAAGGTGGTGGTCGGTGGTCTTGATCCAGCCAACACTCGAAAAACAAGTCGAGACTATGCATGTAGAAAGCTTATTGCTTCCTTATTAGGACCCGGGTTCGAATCCCGGCGCTTCCACTAAAAGCCGTTATTGAGTAAAATCAGTAGCGGCTTTTTGCGTTTTAAAACAACTTGGGTTCATCATCATCATGTTGGGCTGTTTGTTTAACATGATTTTTTAGACAAAGACGCATCTCTACATTAGCCAATCAATCCAATCGGTTAGCATATGAAAGAGTAGTCCAGTGCCAATGATGTTGTAAGGACGGCGGAAGAAAAGTAAAACAACATAAATCCCCATGGCATAATAGGTATGAAAGGGGTGGAAGTTAATGCTGCATCGGTTGGCATCGAATATTGGAGTGGCGAATAGATGGTCTAAATCGACAAGCATAGTAGCCAGTAAAATTAAGTATGCTTTTTTCCAATCTTTCCGAAAGAACACCCAGGCAATTAGCGCAGGAAAAGTGAGGTGTAGAAAATAATGAATGAAAGTTTGCATGAGATAATTTTTTAGGGCTGGTTTGCAAATGTAGGGTGTTTTCGAGAAAAATAATTAAACAGAATGAAGATAAAATATTTAATAAAAGAAGCTCATTGTAATGGGCTTCTTTTATTTTAATATCGAAAGGGAATTAAACTCTGATAATTTTCAAAAAATGGGAAGGTAATACTTAAAATATTGTGTGTTAACTTTATCTTGAGTAATTCCATATTGCGTCAAAAAAAGACTTTTTCTAACCCGACTTTCTATTTAATAGCGTATTTTCGCTAGACATTCAGGGAAATAGAGAATTACAAAAATATATTACTTAACATCTGAAGTTATTTGTTATGACAAAAAAACTTTTAATACGAGATTTAACTCTTCGCGATGGTCAACAATCATTGTTTGCTACTCGCTTGCGCCAAGCGCAAATTGATAGAGTTCTCCCTTTCTACAAGTCTGCAAACTTTTACGCCATGGAAGTATGGGGTGGTGCCGTGCCTGATTCGGTGATGCGCTACTTGAATGAAAACCCATGGGAACGTTTGAAAACGATTAAATCGGAAGTAGGAGAGGTGAGCAAATTAACAGCTCTTTCGCGTGGTCGTAACCTTTTCGGATATACACCATATCCAGAAGATATTATTGAAGAATTCTGCTCGCACTCTATTGAGTCGGGATTGGGTATCATGCGTATTTTCGATGCGTTGAACGACACAAATAACGTGAAATCAACTATTAAGTATGTAAAAAAAGCTGGGGGTATTGCCGACTGTGCAGTGTGTTACACTATTGACCCTGCAGGTTTGGAGCCTCCTGTGTTTACCGATGAGTACTTTGTAGATAAAGCCGTTGAGCTAGAAGGATTGGGTGCGGATATGATCACTATTAAAGATATGAGTGGTTTGATTCCTCCGATGAAAGTGGCTAAATTGGTGAAGGCAATTAAAGGCGCTACCAGCATTCCTTTAGATTTCCACACACACTGTACGCCGGGTTATGGTTTGGCAGCAGTGCTAACGGCTATCATGAGCGGTGCAGATATTGTAGATACTAACATTTGGAACTTCGCTGGTGGTCCTGCAGCTCCTGCAATTGAGTTGATTTACATCTTCTGTCAAAAATTGGGTGTAGAGCTTGATATTAACATGGAAGCAGTGGCTAAAATCAATGCCGAGTTGTTGAATATCCGCAAAGAATTGGCAGATATCGATACTACACCAATTCCTAATTCATTCAACCCATTGACTGATACACTTCCTGCTGAAATCGATGTTTTGTTTGATAAAGCAATTGTAGCTGTAAATGCAGCCGATGAAAAAGCAATGCTTGATGCTTGTCATGCAATTGAAGATTACTTTGGTTTCCCAAAACCAAACCTATTAGTACAAAAAGCGGAGGTTCCCGGTGGTATGTACACCAACATGGTAGCTCAGTTGAAAGCCTTGAAATCGGAAGATATCTTGGAAGATGCTATGAAATTGATTCCTACAGTGCGTTTGGCTGCAGGTTTGCCTCCTTTGGTTACACCAACTTCACAAATTGTAGGTGCGCAAGCAGTAAACTGTGCAATGGACGTGAAAAACGGCAAAGAAATGTACAGCAACGTGTCGAACCAATTCAAGAGTTTGGTGAAAGGTGAATATGGTCACACGCCAATTCCAGTAAATGAAGATTTTCGTGAGAAACTTTGCGGTCACCGCGATGCTCGCGATTTCGATACCACAAACTATGCTTATCAACCTAACCCAACATTAGACAACTGTGGTGGTGTGCAATTGGCAGCCAACCGCGAGGAAATTATGTTGTTAGAATTGTTCCCAATGGTTGCTAAAGACTTCCTTACAGGAGTGAAAAAAGCCGCTTGGGAAGCTCAAGGTGGTGGTGCAGCTGCAGCTGGATCGGTAGCGGTAGCTACAACAGTTTATGGTGAAGCGGTGGTAACTCCACTTCCCGGTAAAGTGTTGGAATACTTAGTAAAAGTAGGCGATAGCGTGAAATTTGGCGATCCTATTGCTATTGTGGAAGCCATGAAAATGGAAAACACAATTACGGCAACATGCGATGGTACAGTAAATGGTATTATGGCAAATGTGGGCGACACTTTGGCTGCCGAAGCTGCGTTGATTGATGTGGTTTCTGGAAATGTAACAACAGGAGCTGCTGTTTCTGGTGCTGCAGCCGTGGTGGGTGAAGCAATCGTTACGCCACTTCCGGGTAAATTGTTGCAATATTTAGTTGCTACGGGAGACGCTGTGAAAATGGGCGATGCTGTGGCAGTGGTAGAAGCCATGAAAATGGAAAATACCATTTCGGCTACTTGCGATGGTTTCGTAAATGTGCTTACAGCTGAAGTGGGAGATACACTTCCTGCGGAAGCTCCATTGATGGACGTTGTGGATAGCAAAGACAAAGTGGGTACTGTGGCTGCTGGTACAGCAGGTGCGCCTGTTATTGCTGGTCCAACAACAGCTATCACGGTGCCAATGCCGGGTAAAATTCTTTCTATCGCTGTAAAAGTAGGCGATAAAGTAACTGCAGGACAAGATGTATTAGTGCTTGAAGCCATGAAAATGGAAAACAGCATTACTTCTGAAATCAGCGGTACGGTAGCTAAAATCAATGTTGAAGTAGGTGCAACAGTTCCTGCCGATTCAAAAGTGATTGAAGTGGTGGTTGACTAATTGGTTAGACATACTTTATAATTAAAAAATCCCCCAAGCTTACGCTTGAGGGATTTTTTTTGACGGTAACAACAAGAAATTGATGAAGATCATTCATCTATCCGCTTAATCACCTCATGGGCAACCGATGAACGGAAAGTTGATGAGTCTATCGGTGATTTGAAGAGGTTAGAAAGACTCTAATATATTTAGACAGAGATGTCAGCCTAAACAGTTTTAGCGGACACTAATATTTCGTTTTAAACTCGGCACTGCCCCAATCTCTCTACATCTTTGCTCTCCCCAAAAGATTTGGACAGAAGCCTCCGTCAAGCTTACAATGGATCAAATACCAAATCTTCGAGTTGTTGTCAAGTTACAATTACCCCTCCCAGCTTTGGGCTGTGAACCATTGTAAAATTACAATTGCTCAAATCTTAAATCAATTTATATTGTATTGTCATTAAACTATCCTAGTTTTACCTAGTCTTTAAATAAGTTTTGCAAAAATCCGATATCTTTTATCTAAAGTCTGTTTTTTTAACAGCCGACATAGATTAGTAGGTATCTCAATTATACGTATGAAAATAAGCATTGAAGGATTGACCAAAGTGTATCCGAATGGGCATAAGGCAATCAATGATTTAACCTTCGATATACATGACGGTATGTTTGGTTTGCTAGGTCCCAATGGGGCGGGCAAGTCAAGCTTGATGCGCATTTTGGTAACGCTTGCTGAGCCAACTTCTGGTAAGGTAACCATTGGCGACTATGATTTGGTGAAAGATCGGGAGCAGGTGCGTAAAATGATAGGCTATTTGCCGCAAGATTTTCGCTTTTTCTCAAGCTTGAAAACCTACGAATTTTTAGACTACACGGCACGCCTTTCGGGTTTGCACCGAAAGAAAGAACGTGCGCAAAAGGTGGACCAAATGCTAGAGGAGGTGGGTTTGTTTGAGGCTCGCGACCGCTACGCCAACCGCCTGTCGGGAGGTATGAAACGCCGCTTAGGCATTGCTCAAGCTCTCATGAATGGTCCGAAAGTGGTGGTAGTAGATGAACCAACTACAGGACTCGACCCCGAGGAACGCATTCGCTTCCGAAATTTACTTTCCACTATCTCCACTAAAGATGTGATCATCATTCTTTCCACGCACATTGTGGGCGATATTTCCAGCACTTGTAACAGCATGGTATTACTTAATCAGGGAGAATTAGCTTATACTGGGTCGCCCGATGATATTGTGGCACAAGCCAAAGGCAAAGTGTGGCGCATTAAAGCCTCGCATGATGAGTTCAACCTCATTAACGAACGCTTTCCTGTGGTGGCAACAGTGCCTATGGGCAGTGGCTGGGAAATGGAAGTAGTTGCAGAGAATGTTAATGGATTTCATGGCGAATTGATGGCACCAAACCTAGAGCACGCTTACGTGTACTTCATGGAAAAGAGTTTAAATTTATGGACAGCTAGTGACCAATTAAATAAGTAAAACCTATGATTTCAATACCTCAAATAGCTGCCATTGCCAAATACGAGCGTAAGACCTTATTTCGAAGTTGGTTCTTCCGCATTTTTGCTTTGCTAGCCCTTGTGTTTATCGGATTTTGGAACTTAATACTTCTAGTTTTCCCCGAATGGACTATGGGTACTTGGTTTGTGCGAACCTTGCCAGCCAACATACCTTATGTGAGTATGTTGTTTTTGAATGTCGTGCAGGCGGTGGTTGCCATTTTCTTGGCGAGTGATTTCTTGAAACAAGATCGCAAACTCGACACCACCGATGTAATTTATGTGCGTTCGATGAGCAACATCGATTATGTGTTGGGTAAAACTTGGGGAAATGTGGGGGTATTTCTCCTGCTAAACCTTTTGGTTTTGGGAGGAGTGCTCGTTATGAATGTGCTTTCTCCCAATGCGTCAATCAATGTGTTGGCATATGTACAATACTTCTTTTTAATAAGTGTTCCCACGCTGATATTCATCATGGGATTGTCATTTTTGCTCATGTCGCTGCTTAAAAATCAAGCGGTTACTTTTCTTGTTATGTTAGGATATGTGGCATTGGCATTGTTTTACCTAAAATCGAGATTCTATTACATTTTCGATTATATGGCTTATAGTATTCCAATGACCTACTCCGATTTTGTGGGCTTTGGCAATATGGATATACTGCTGAATCATCGAGGAATGTATCTTTTCTTTGGTCTGAGTTTCATTAGTTTTACCATTATGATGCTTACCCGACTTTCGCATTCAAAGGCAGAACGTTGGGTTTCGGGTGTATTGGGCTCTGTTTTTCTGGTAACAGCCATTTTTATGGGATATAACCATTTGCAAGAAGTGCAAAGAAACTCAGACCTAAGAGCAAACCTGCTAGAGCACAACGATGCTCTTAAATCGGTGGCTAGAGTAGATGTAAAGTCTTATGATTTAGAAGTGAAGCACCAGAAAGATCAACTAGCCGTACGAGCAAAATTACAGGTGCAAAACAGAATGCGCGAAGCCAATGACTCGATATTGTTTACCCTAAACCCTGGTTTGGTGGTAGATAGCCTTACGGTGAATGGAAAATCGGTGGCATTTGAACAAACATTGAGCACCGTGCTGATAAAAGATTTTCAGTTGAAACCATGGGAAAGAGCCAAAATAGACTTTGTTTATCATGGCGGCATTGTAGAATCGGCGGCTTATTTAGACATCGACAAAGATGAATTTGAGGAATTAAACACCGCTTTTTTGTTTCAAATAGATAAGCGTTATGCTTTCCTTACTGAGAATTATGTGCTACTCACACGAGAGAATATGTGGTATCCGGTGCCTGGTGCAGGTTTTGGTAAGCAACACCTCACTTGGTTGAATCCACAATTTAGCGACTTCAAACTTTCGGTAGAAACAGCGCCAAACCTTACGGTTATCTCGCAAGGGGTGAGCGAGCAAAAAGATGGGAAATGGTATTTCGAATCTTCACACGCCAATTCACAAATATCGCTCACCATTGGCGATTATATGCGAAAAACAAAAGAAATAGACGGCTTAGAATTCAACCTTTACCTAAAACCGGGGCATGATTATTATGGCAATTTCTTTGAAACAGTGGAAGATACACTTTCTTCGGTAGTTGCAGAAGCCCTTCAAGACTATGAGCGAACATTGGATTTATATTATCCTTTCGAGCGATTTTCGCTAGTGGAAGTACCTGTGCAATATTATAGCTATGAACGAGTGCTTGGGGGTGCCAAGGAATATGCACAACCCGAAATGATTCTTTTTGCAGAAAAAGCATCGATGTCAGATCAAGCCGATTTTCAAGAAAACTATCGTCAACAAAAAGATGGTGGTGGAGGTCCGGGCGGTGGCTGGGGAAGAAGAAACAACCAAATGACAGATGAAGAAATTCGCATTCAAGTGTTTCGCAATTTTGTAAGCTCGTTCTTGTCATCGAATGGTCGCCCTGATTTCAGCAGAAGCAATGGTCAGATTGAAGTAACGGAAACCAAAAATCCGTATTATGTTTTCCCGTTGTTTTATTATTATAGTTACTCGGTGAGTTCAGACAATTGGCCGGTGAGCAACAAAGTGTTCGGTTCATATAAAGCAAGTGCCACCGAAAATTCGGGCATGGGCGGATGGATGCGAGACATGAACGGCATGACAGGCGATGAAAAAGCAAACGTGGCATTAATTTCGAATAGCTTTGAAGAACTGCTTCAAAATCCCGATCAAAAAGACATTATTAATGATGTGATTGAGTTGAAAGGCACAAGCTTACTGTCGATTATTCGGGAGAAGATAGGCGATGATGAATTTGATGATTTCTTGTTCGATTACCTCTATCGCAATCGCTTCAAAACAGGAACGTTAGAATATTTTGCACGCGATTTAGAACATGAATTTGGCGTTGATTTAATTAACTATATGCAAGAGTGGTTCAGAAGCAAAGAGCTGCCAGCATATTTGGTTGGTGGTGTAGAGGCTGTGAATGTGCTCGATGACGATGAGCTAAAAACAATGGTTACGTTTCAAATTTCAAACATCGAACCAACAGAAGGTGTGGTAGAGTTGGAATTTAGAACCAGTGGTGGACCTCGCATGATGGGGGGCGGTAGCTCTTCTGATAATATCACCAAATTGATTCACCTCGATGGAAATCAAACCAAGGAAGTAAGTATGCTCATATCGGGCAGCCCACGAGGAGGAACAATAAACACCTTAACATCGAAAAACATCCCCTCAGAAATGCGCCTTGATTGGGGTCGATTGAAAGAAGATGACACCAAAACACCTTATGAAGGTGAACGAATTCTGGATAAGCAAGTAGAAGTAGTTTCGCCGGGTGAAATTGTGGTAGATAATGAAGATGAAGGTTTTGAAATAACATCAATTACACAAGGTAGCCGCTTGCGTAACTGGTTATTAGCCAACGATGATGAAGAAGCAACATATGCTTCCTTCAACCAATGGCGACCACCATTAGGTTGGACAATGACCACGCATTCCGATTTTTATGGAACCAACATCCGTTCGGCTTATTATGCCGCTGCGGGCAATGGCGACCAAGTGGCCAAGTGGCACGTTCCACTTCAAGGCGAAGGATTCTACTCGGTTTATGTTTATTTATTTAGACCGTGGGGAAGAAGAGGAAATTCAGAATACGACTACAAACTAATACACGCCGATGGCGAGGAAGAAATTCCAGTGTCGATGAGAGATAAAGGATGGTATTATTTAGGTGCATTTTACTTTAAAGAAGATACGGCAGTAGTGGAACTATCGAACAAAACAAAAGCTCGAATAGTGGTGGCTGATGCCGTGAAATTTGTAAAACAATAACGCTAGCAAAAGAATATAAATATGTTCAGAAAAATTAGTATTTTAACTACTTGTGTCTTGCTGTGGGGAAGTGCTCACAGTCAGCAAGTCATTACGCTCGACAAAGCGATGCAGATTGCCGAAGAAAAGAGTCCTACACTTCAATCTACCCTGTTGAGTTTGGAACGTTCGCAACAAATGTTGAAAGCCCAAAAGGCTTCCATGAAATCGCAATTCCTTATGACGCTCGACCCTGTGAGCTACGGGCAAAACCGCTCGTTCGATGAATACGCATCAACATGGTACACTAGCGAAAACTTTCAAACATCGGGAACATTCCGTATCGACCAACCCATTTTACCCACCAATGGAACAATCTCTTTGGTAAATCAGTTTGGTTGGCAAATTAACAATAGCTCGGCAAGTTCGTTGCATGAAAATAAGTCGTTTTCAAATAACCTATATTTGAGTTTGAATCAACCGCTGTTTTCTTACAATTCATTGAAACAACAGCTAAAAACCTTAGAGCTCGATTTAGAAAACACCAATTTGAGCTATGCCATGCAGCGATTGAGTTTGGAACGCGATGTAACACAATATTTCTACAATGTGTATATGGCGCAAATGAGCCTAAGCATTGCTAAAGATGAATTGGCAAACACCGAGCGTTCATTTGAAATTTCAAAAAACAAAGTAGAAGCAGGACTATTGGCAGGAGAGGAATTGCTGCAAGCCGAGCTAAACTACATTGAATCGAAATCGTCGGTGCAAAATGCAATAGTTACTTTAGAGAATGCTAAAGACGCATTCAAACAATACATAGGTATGGACATCTACGAGGAAATAACCGTAATGGCAAGTCTCGATGTAACACCCGTTGAGGTAGATGTAAAGCAAGCCACACAATATGCTTTAAGCTCAAGAATGGAACTTCGTCAGCGTGAAATTGACATTCAGAATTCATTGTTCGATTTAATATCAACTAAAGCAACCAATGAGTTTAAGGGTGATTTGAATCTAGCCATTGGTTTGGTTGGTCAAGATGCAAAGTTGAGCGATATTTATGCCAACCCAACACGCAACCCTAATGTGTCGTTGTCATTCAATGTGCCCATTTTCGACTGGGGCGAACGCAAAGCCAGAATCAGGGCACAAGAAACCGTGATTGAAACACAGAAACTGAACTATGAGAGTGAAAAAACACAGATTATTGTTGACATTCGTTCTACGGTTCGCAACCTGCAAAATCAGTTAATTCAAATTGAAATTTCAGAGAAAAGCGAGAAGAATGCGCAGTTAACCTATGAAATCAACCTAGAGCGTTATGGCAATGGCGATTTAACAGGTATGGATTTGAGTCAATTCCAAACTCAGCTATCAAATGCGAAGAAAAGTTCGGCACAATCATTAATTGATTATAAAATTCAGTTGCTAAATCTGAAAATCCAAACCTTATATGACTTTGTTAACCAAACTCCTATCGTGCCTGATGATATCATGGAAGAAGGATTAAAACTCGTAGAATAAATTTAATAACCCAACTGCTTTTAATCTTTTCCCCCTTTGGGGATTCAGAGAAAGCTTCAATATCAGAACAAATGAATAAGAAATATTACTTACCACTTTATGCTTTAGCACTTATGGCTTTGGCATCATGCAGCAGTCAAACATCAAACTCAGAGGCCGATGTCGCAATTCCCGTGTCGGTAGAGGAAGTAAAATTGGGCAATATTGAGCAAACAATCAATTCAACCGGAACACTAGCAGCAGCACAAGAAGTAACGTTAACAACCGAATCGGCGGGAGAATATATTTTGCGCAAAAACCCGCAAACCAACAAACCTTATGTCTTGGGCGATAAAGTTTCAAAAGGACAAGTAATTGTAGAATTGCAGAGCAAAGAATATATTAATGGAGTAGCCATTGAGTCGAAAAAATTAAGCTTAGACATTGCACAGCAAACCTATGAAAAACAAAAATCGCTCTATGAAAAAGGGGGTGTTACATTAAGCGAATTGAGCCAAGCAGAGGTGTCTTATGTGAATGCTAAAGACTCTTACGAATTGGCACAAATTCAATTGAACAAAACCAAAGTAATAGCACCTTTCAATGGCGTGATTACAAGCCTGCCAACTTACACCCAAGGGGTAATGCTAGCCAGTGGCACCGAAGTGCTAACACTCATGGATTATAAAGAAATGTATTTAGAGGTGAACTTGCCCGAAAAGTATATCAACGAAATTAAACAAGGTCAAGCCATTCGTGTAATGAACTACACCTTGCCCAATGATACAATAGAGGGCGAAGTAGCTCAGATTTCGCCAGCTATCAGCACCGAAACACGCACTTTCACGTGTAAACTTGATGTAGATAATCATGACTTACTCTTACGTCCGGGTATGTTTGCTCAAGCCGACATCATCCTCAATAGAAGAGAAAATGTAGTAGTGATTCCAAAAACGGTAATAATTTCAAATCGTAGAGGAAAACACGTGTTTGTAGTGGCTAACTCAACAGCCGAGGAACGTAAAGTTACTTTTGGCTATGAAAATGCGAACCAAGTAGAAATTACTTCTGGACTAAAAGCCAACGATAGATTAATAACCAAAGGTTTTGAAACACTTCGTCATCAATCGAAGGTTAAAATCGTAAAATAGCGGAGGACTGAAGGTGAGAAAACTAAGTGAATTTTCGGTAAAGTATCCCGTAACTGTTTCCATGGTGGTGTTGGGTATTTTGCTGTTGGGATATATTTCCTTCGATAAGCTCGGGGTGGAATTATTTCCCAACATGAACAACCCGAAGCTCTATATTGAGCTTGAAGCTGGCGAGCGTCCGCCAGAAGAAATTGAAAAACAATATGTAGAAAAACTTGAAGCTTTGGCTATTCGTCAATCCGATGTAACAAACGTATCGTCGGTTTCCATGGTGGGAACAGCACAAGTAACAGTAGAATATACTTGGGATAAAAACATGGATAATGCCTTTCTCGATTTGCAGAAAGCCGTAAACAGTTATGCCCAAAACGATGATAACATTGATGCGATTAATATTACGCAATACGACCCTAACACAAGTCCGATTGTAGAAATAGCATTGAGCAATGACAATATTGACGACCTGAACGAGCTGCGCAAAACAGCCGAGAACTATATTCGCAACGAACTAATTCGTTTAGAGGGTATAGCCGATGTGGAGATTAGCGGCGACCAAGAGCAAGAAATCTATATTGAAACAAAGCAATATTTGCTTGATGCCTTTGGGCTAACATTGAGCAGTATTTCATCGGCCATCAACAATTTTAATCAAAGCATATCGGGGGGTAACATCGAGGAGATGGGCACCAAGTATGTGGTGAAAGCGGTGAGCTTGTTGAGCTCGGTGGAAGATTTCGAGAATATTATTGTGGGGTATAAGTCGGTGAAGTCGGAAGATGAAACGGCAAAATCGGCTCCCATCTTCTTGCGCGAAGTAGCAAGCGTGAAAGTGCGTAATAAAGACCCTGAAAACATTGTTCGATTGAATGACAAAGCTTCATTGGGGCTTTCCATCTATAAAGAAACAAACTACAATACCGTGAAAGCGGTGGAAAATGTGCAGAAAGCCATGGCGAAGATGACCAAAGCTTTGCCTTCTTATCGCTTAACCATGGTGTCCGACCAAGGCACATTTATCGATAGTGCTATTAGCGAGGTGCAAGATTCAGCACTCATTGGTATTGTGCTAGCGGTGTTGATTCTCTATGTTTTCTTACGAAGAATAGGAAGTACACTGATCATTAGTATTGCCATTCCAATTTCTATTGTGGCAACGTTCAATCTGATGTATTTCAACGGACTTAGCATGAATATCATGTCGCTCGGAGGTTTAGCACTCGGAGCAGGTATGCTAGTAGATAACGCCATTGTGGTGGTGGAAAATATTTTCCGAAATCGCGATAATGGAATGTCGGTAAGAGAAGCAGCTATTGAAGGAACAGCTCAAGTGGGGGGGGCAATTACATCGTCAACCCTAACCACTATTGTGGTGTTTTTGCCCATTGTGTATTTGCATGGTTCATCGGGCGAGCTGTTTAAAGATCAAGCGTGGACAGTAACCTTTTCTCTAATTTCATCGTTGCTTGTTGCCATTTTAATCATTCCCATGTTATTTTCGTTATTCTATAAGAAATCAGTGAATAAGAAAGTAGATACCGTGGAAATTAAAGGCTATGGTCGATTCTTAGACAAAGTAATAAATCACCGATGGATGGTGATATGCATTGCAGCGTTGCTCATGCTAGCGGGTGGACTTCTTGTTCCTATGCTTGGTTCAGAGTTCATGCCAAAGACCGAAACGCGAGAATTTAGTATGCAAATTACGATGCCCGAAGGAACACAGCTTTCTAAAACCAATGCCACAGTGCAAGGTTTAGAGCATATTGCCGCAGAAGCCTTGGGCGATAATGTAGCATATATATATACTCGTGTTGGACCATCAAGCAGTTTGAGCTCATCAACCAGTGCATTGTTTGAAGGCGAAAATACTGCAAAAATTAAATATGTGTTGGCAAAAGATGCCACTATTACCTCTAGCCAAGCCGTTCAGCTAATTAGCTCGGTAGTGGGTGAACTTGCCGATGTAGAGATATTGTATAAACAAGATGAAACGGCATTGCAAAGTATCTTGGGCACCGATGAAGCTCCTTTAGTTATTGAAGTAGAGGGGCAAGAGCTCGATGAAATCGACGAGATTTTGAATGAAGTTCTAGCTAAGCTAACCCATGTGCAAGGTGTTTATAATGCAGAATCATCAATGGAAGAAGGTTCGCCTGAAGTAGAAATTGAAGTAGATCGATTGCGAGCAGGAATGTATAGCATCAGCGTGAGCACCATTGTAGGACAAGTGCAAAGTCAACTTGATGGTGAAACCGTGGGGCAAGTAGAACGCTCGGGCGAAATGCAAGATATTACCTTGAAGATGCCCAACATGACACTAGCCGAAATGCACCAGATTAAAATTACATCGGGTGAGCAAGAGTTTTACCTCGATGAGTTGGCAAGCATTAAAGAGGGCTATTCACCCAAAAAGATTATGCGTAACAATCAAACCCGCATTGGGCAAGTGTCGGCACAGTTATCAAATGATGTTTCGTTGAGCAAAGTGGCAGACGAAATTAGAGCCGAGTTAGCCGATGTTGTTTTGCCTGTGAACTACAAAATAAATATTACAGGAGAAGAAGCTAAACGCGAAGAATCAATGGGAAGTTTGAGCTTTGCATTAATGCTTTCTATCATCTTGGTGTTCATGGTGCTTGCTTCGCAATTTGAATCGTTGCTGCATCCATTTACAATTTTGCTTACCATTCCGTTGGCGGTGGTGGGCTCCATTGTAACCTTCTTCATTTTCGGGAAATCACTCAACATGATGGCATTCATTGGAATCATCATGCTAACAGGTATTGCGGTGAATAACTCCATCATTTTAATTGACCGAATTATTCAACTACAACGCTCGGGAGTAGCTCGAAGAGAGGCTATCTTGCAAGCGGGGCAGCAGCGCATTCGTCCGATATTGATGACCAGTTTAACTACTATCTTGGCTTTATTGCCCATGACTTTAGGCATTGGCGAAAGCTCTGCATTACGTTCGCCCATGGCACTAGCAGTTATCGGAGGTATGATTACGTCTACCTTATTGAGTTTGGTGGTTATTCCTTGTGTGTATTATGTGTTTGAAAGCATCAAAAATCGATTATTCAATTCAAACGAGAGGGACTAATTATGCGATTTGTAATTGATAGGAAAACGCTCATTAGTATGTTCTTTATTGGGCTTACCATGTTGGGCTATGTGTCATACAAACAGCTAAAAGTGGAGTTACTTCCCGATGCCGATTTACCATTTTTGTATGTTACGGTGAGTAGCACGCAAGAGTCGGAGCCAAATTATTTAGAAAAAGAGGCCGTAATTTCGGTGGAAGGAGCAATCAGTACTTTGTCGGGCATTGAGTCTTTAGAAACTACAATTACATCGCGACAAGCATCGATTGCCGTATATTATCAGAATGATGTGGATTTAAGCTTGGCTTATTTGAAGCTTCAAGAAAAAATGTACGAGCTGAACTCTACTTTAGGTGATGAGTTCACCCTTACGGTGGATCGGGTTGACTTGTCGCAGATGAACAGTCAGCTCATGAGCATAGAGGCTCGTGGTAGTGGGGGAGTCGATCGGGTGCGCAATGTGGTAGATGAAGAAGTGACCGACGAGCTAGAAAATATTGATGGTGTAGCAGGTGTTGAGGTGTATGGAGGTAAAGAAAAAACCTTAGAAATTACACCTAATCTTGATGCCTGTGAAGCCTATGGCATTACCATGGCTAGCTTGCGAAGCTTGTTGTCGCAAAACAGTTCCGATAGAACCTACGTGGGTAATTTGGTAGAACATGGGCAACTTCGATTTGTGCACGTTACAGCCGAGTTTAGCGAAGTAAAAGACATTGAAAACTTGGTGGTAGCATCAGGACCAGTGCTTTTAAAGGATATTGCTACCATTAGGTTTGGCGAGAAAGAAGTAGAGAGCTACAGTAGGGTGAATGGATTGGAAACAGTAAGCATTCAGATAATCAGCGATTCGCAAGCCAATCAGATTGAGCTTTCTCATGCTGTGTTGGCAGCCATTGATAAGATAAACCATAAGATAACAACGAAAGATGTGCAATTGGTGGTGCAAGATAACACGGCCGAAACCATGGAAGACAACATCAATCAGATTATCAATTTGGCACTCATTGGCGGACTGATGGCTGTGTTTGTGTTGTGGGTGTTTCTAAAGAATCTGCGCATTGTGACATTTGTGGCATTGGCCATTCCGGTTTCTATCTTCACGGCGTTTAACTTTTTCTATGCCTATGGCATTACAATAAACAGTTTAACCCTTGTGGGCATGGCGCTCGCTGTTGGAATGTTGCTAGACAATAGCGTGGTGGTGTTGGAGAATATTTATCGCCTAGCGGGGAATAAATATTCGCCCGATGAAGCCGTAATGCAAGGCACAAAAGAAGTTTGGCGATCGATTGTGGCAGCCACGCTAACCACCATTACGGTGTTCCTTCCTTTTGTTTTCTCTACAAATTATCAAATTGAAATGCTAGGCGAAAACATCGGGGTATCTATTATTTCTACCTTAGTGGTTTCCTTGGTAGTGGCATTGCTTTTTGTGCCCATGGTGGTGCATTTCATTTTGGGTAGAAAGTGGGGCAGAAAGATAAACTTCCAAAAGCTCGATACAAGCAACCGATTGGTTCAGATTTATGTCTTGCTATTGAAAACCTGTATGCGCAACCCTGTGGCAACTATTGCTGGTGCGGTAATCATTTTTTTCTTGTCGGCAGTGGGAGCTATGTTTATCGATAGTGGTTCGCTGTCGGAGGTAGAAAACGACCAAGTGGAGATTTTCCTCACCATGTCATCGGGTTCAAGCCTCGATAAAACCGACAATGCAGTTCGCCTAATTGAAGAAAAACTAGATCGTATTGCAGAGAAAGAAGATATTATCTGCAAGGTGCAAGAGGAAGAAGCGAGCATTACAATCAAATTGAAAGAAGATTTCGAGAAAATCAATAATCGCACATTTGCAGAGATTAAGAAAGAAGCTTACGACTTGGCACGCCAAGTTCGAATTGGAAGTGTGAGCACAAGTTCATCGAGTTCGAGCGGAAACGGAGGTGCAGGTGGTGGAGCTGCTGGCTTCCAACGATTGCTTGGCATTGGTTCATCGCAAGAAACCATCGTGATAAAGGGCGAAGACTACAAAATGATGGACAATGTGGCCGATGATTTAGAATATGTTCTTGGCGAGTTAGACATTGTGAACTGGGTGAGAAGCAACTCTTCGGGCAAACAACCGGAGGTGCACATGAAGTTCGACCAAATGCTGATGACTACCTATGGCGTAACACTTGGTAGTGTTTCGAATGAGTTGAACTCGTTCACCAACCAAATTTCAACCGGAATTATGTTCGATCAAGGCACCGAGGAATACGAAATTGTAATTAATCAGCAACAAGACGAAGAGGAAGAAGAAGCTCGCTCAATGGATGATTTGAAGCGGGTGCAGATTTCCGACGATCAAGGTTCATATCATGATTTGCAAGAGGTTGCAAACTTGTATTATTCGTCGGGCTTATCGCGGATATTGCGAGTGAACCAAGAGAAGCAAATCACGCTAACCTATGCTTTTGCCGATGAAGCCGATGAGTCAAAAAGCATTCATGATGCTTATGCTGCCGAAATTGATAATATCTTGGCTAACTATAATTACCCTTCGGGAGTAACCGCTTCGGTAGAGGTTGAGGAAGATGAAATGGAGGAAATTTATTACTTCATAGGGGTAGCCTTTATTCTCATCTTCATGATTTTGGCATCGGTTTTTGAATCGGTGGTTACACCGTTTGTTATGCTATTCTCCATTCCATTGGCGGCCATTGGTTCGCTTCTAGCTATGATTATTACAGGCAACGGATTGGAAAATGCTAACGCCATGATTGGATTCCTCATCTTAATGGGAGTGGTGGTTAATAATGGGATTATTCTCATCGATTATGCCAACATTCTGCGCGAGAGAGGATATCGGAAAACGCGTGCCCTCATTCTGGCAGGCATATCGCGTGTTCGTCCGATTCTGATTACAGCCGCAACAACCATTGTGGCGATGATGCCGCTAGCCATGGGGCAAGATGAATATGTGGGAGCAATTGGCGCACCATTTGCTATTGTGGTGATTGGTGGATTGTCGTTCAGTACCTTGCTTACGCTAATTTTCATTCCTACATTCTATTCCGGATTAGAAAATGCACTCGATTGGTTTAAGTCGCTCAATTGGAAACTGAAACTAACGCAAATTGTATTAATGGTAGTAGGATTTTGGGCCACCTTCTACTATGCTGAAACATTCTTGGTGAAATTAGCGTGTGTAATCCTCATCGTGACGGTAATTCCGGGCATGGTGTGGTTCATTTTAAATAGCTTGAAAAATGCCAATGCACAACTCATTTCGGAAGATGAAGAGGTGCAAATTAGCATTCAAAATTTGGTGAAGATTTACGATCGTCCGGGACGTTTCTCGCGCGAATGGTTTGCCGGGTTGAAACTTCGCAAGCGGGCTGGATTAGAGCGTAATTTCCATTCGCTAGCCGAGTTTGAGCATTTATTATGGCAACTGCCATTGCTCGCATTCCTCATCTATTTCACCTTCTTCTATTTGCAAACCGGATTCTGGGCTTATCTCATGACTTTCACCACTTGGTTGTTTATGCGTGAGTTTATCCGTCCGTTCCTTCTGCTTTGGAAACATAAGCAAGAGCAAACACAGCGAAAAGGATATGAATTGATGTCGACCGTAGTGCATAGATTTGTTTATTGGTTCCTACCAATTATAGGGCTAACGTTTATTTTCTATCAAGGAGGGGCAATTGGGGCGTTAATCGGATTTAGCATATTGTGGTATCTCGGATTACTTATTGCTTACACCTCAAATAAACTCGATGCGCAAGACGTTAATATCAACCGAATTACCGGACGATTTGGCGGATTACGTCGTGCTACCTACCGTACCGTGCAGTCTATTCCTGTTATTGGAAAGAAACGCAAACCATTCCGAGCATTGAATGGTGTGTCGCTTGAAATAAAAACGGGTATGTATGGACTGTTAGGTCCAAATGGTGCAGGAAAATCAACCATGATGCGTATTATCTGTGGTATTTTTGAACAAAGCTACGGTAAGATTTTCATTAATGGCATCGACACCCAAGAGAAGCGTGAAGAGCTGCAAGGATTAATAGGATACCTACCTCAAGAGTTTGGAACTTACGAAAGCATGAGCTCATGGGATTATTTGAATTACATAGCACTTCTAAAAGGACTGACCGACAAAACTCAGCGTGAGGAGCGTTTGGAATATGTGCTTAAAGCAGTGCATATGTGGGATAAAAAAGATGATGCAATCGGCTCTTTCTCAGGAGGTATGAAGCAGCGTATTGGCATTGCCCAAATCTTGTTACACTTGCCTCGCATTTTGGTGGTAGATGAACCTACGGCTGGTCTTGACCCTCGCGAGCGTATCCGATTCCGAAACCTGTTGGTAGAATTGAGCCGCGAGCGTATTGTAATTTTCTCAACGCATATTATTGAGGATATTGCAAGCTCTTGTAATCAAGTGGGTGTGGTCATTCGTGGGCAAGTGAAATACACAGGCTCGCCAAGTGAAATGGTTCATCTGGCGCAAGACCTCGTTTGGCAGTATGATTTATCGCCTGAGGAATTTGAGCAACTAGAAGATAAGAAGATGGTACTACACCATATGTATATTGGCGATAAAATTCGCCTACGATACTTATCGAAAGGACAGCCTCATCCAAACGCTATAAAGGTAACGCCAATATTGGAAGATGCCTATTTATGTTTGATTAAAGACCTTTAGAATTAGGAATTACGAATTGACTTCGCAGCTTGTGCTTCAAGCTTCGTACTTCATACATTGATAAAAAATAAGAAATGAATGAAAATAGATTAGACTATGGGCTTCAAATGATCAAGTATAACTTTAGGGTTATTTTTGGTGGCAAATTTCTGTGGTTCATCTTGGCTGCAGTTGCTTTCTATCTTTTGATTTCGGTCATTGCTATTTATGATGGCGATATTCCCGACGAAAACTTCGTGTTTGGTGTCATGCGATTCCCAGCAATATTGCTGATTTTCTATCCCATGACTTTCGGCATTCAAAATGACTTAGATGCGGGCATTCTTGAAATACTCTTTGGCATTCCAAACTACCGCTATAAAGTGTGGTTGGTGCGATTGATTATGGTGTTTGGTATTGTTTTCGTGCTCTTGTTGGGCTTCGCTTTGTTGAGCAATTACTTGCTTGCCCCGGTGAATATATTCGAAATGACAGCGCAAATTATGTTCCCGATATTGTTTCTAGGAAACATGGCATTCTGGCTGTCGACAGTCATTAAAAATGGAAATGGAACGGCTGTGGTTGCTGTGGTGATTGGCGTGTTGCTAACCGTACTTTCGGACACCATGGAAAACACCATGTGGGACATCTTCATCCGACCTTTTGATGTGCCATATAACGTGAGCGAATTGCTTTGGGGAAACATTCTGATTAAAAACCGTTTGTTTCTGGCGGTGGGCAGCTTGGTCTTTTTACTAGGCGGTTTATTTAACCTGCAAAAACGCGAACGCTTCATCTAATAACTTGAGTTTCGGATAAGATTTTGCCTCAGGTTAATAGATTGAGCTTTTTAGTAGCTCACTCCAATTCAAATTAAGCAATAGCTGCCTTAAGGGGGGCTATTGCTTTTTTATTATATTTGTGCATGACCGACCATAAACTAAGCATAAAAGATTGGGCTATTGCCGACCGCCCACGAGAAAAACTGGCAGAACAAGGATCACGAGCTCTTTCCGATGCCGAATTATTAGCCATTATTTTGGGCTCAGGCTCGACAAAAGAATCGGCAGTGGAACTTGCCAGGCGCATTTTAGCTTCGATAGATAATAACTTGGTGGAACTGGGGCGATGCGATAAAAGTCAGCTCCAAAAATTCAAGGGAGTGGGTGAGGCAAAAGCTATCAATATTATGGCCATGTGTGAGCTTGCTCGTAGGCGAAAGGAGCAAGATGTATTGGAGCGTTCTGTTATTACGACATCTCGCCATGTAGCCGATATTTTTCGTCCGATTTTAGAAGATTTACCCCACGAAGAATTCTGGGTAATGATTCTCAGCCAAGCCAATAAAGTAATGGGAAAGCAGCGCATTAGTTCGGGGGGAATAACAGGCACGGTAGCCGATGTGCGCCTAATACTGAAATATGCGTTAGAAAATATGGCATCGGGCATCATTCTTTGCCATAATCACCCTTCAGGAACCATGACAGCAAGTCTGGAAGATAAAAAAATTACGCAAAAGATTAAACAAGCAGCAAGCATCATGGATATTAGGTTGCTCGATCACATCATCATTGCGCACCAGAAATATCTGAGCTTTGGTGATGAAGGAATACTTTAGGCCGAAGTGTATTAAGTTTTTGGAATCGGGGCCTACTCAATTATCGTAGAACATTCGAATCCTGTTTCATTTTTCTTCAACTTCCATTTGTTTCATGAAGTTTTTCATCTGTTCATCCAACATCTTTTTTGTGCGCTCGTAATACGCAGGGTCAGTAAATTTATCGATTTGTTTTTGTGTACCCTGTTGCATTTGTTGCATGAACTCTTTCGAGAAATACTTATTGATTGGTTCAAACATAGTGCTATCGAGCGGATAGGTAAAGATTACGGAATCCTTCGGAAAAAGCTGATTAAATTCCACTTGTATATCATCGCTAAAGGCATCGAAATCGAAGTCGTTTACCTGATCTTTTATACTGTCGACAAAGCCACTGATGCGGATGTTATTATTAAAATCGCGAAGCATATCTTGCATATGCTGCTGCATTTCTTCAAAATCTGACGAACTTACAGAATCGCTGCTCGACCAAGTCCTAACATAAGTAGAATCATATCGAGTAATGTTGCCGCTTTCATCATATTCTTTCACTACATTAGAGTGCTCCTGAGGTTGAGGGGTAGAAGATTGAGCCATACTAACACTAGCCCATAGCAAGGCTGCAATAACAGAGAATAAAGATTTCATGACTATAAATGATTGATTGTACGAATCAAAGGTACAAAGTGTTTTTATTAAATGGTGCTAATATAGCATAAAATCACAAGCGCCAGAGGTGCGAAATACATTGATATTTCGTACTTCCAGCGCTTGCTGTTTTCCATTCTGTTTGCCCTTCGTTGCCGTATTTCAGACTAGCAGGGCTTACGTTTCTCAAGCAAATAAAATTTGCAAATGGTTTTTCAAATACTTCTTTGTGTAAAGAGTGGGGAAGTATTAGTACATTAACTTACGATATTTAATTCGTGTAGGACCAACATCGCCTAAGCGTTTCTTTTTGTTTTCTTCGTACTCCGAATACGAACCTTCAAAGAAGTGTACGTAAGAATCGCCCTCGAAAGCAAGGATGTGGGTAGCAATACGGTCGAGGAACCAACGGTCGTGGGAAATAACCACCGCACAGCCTGCAAAGTCAAGCAAACCTTCCTCAAGGGCACGAAGTGTATTCACATCAATATCGTTGGTAGGCTCATCGAGCAATAGCACGTTGCCTTCTTCTTTTAGTGCCATGGCTAGGTGCAAGCGGTTGCGCTCACCACCCGAGAGCATACTGCATTTTTTCTCTTGGTCGGAACCTGCAAAGTTGAAACGTGACACATAAGCGCGTGCATTAATTTGTCGCCCGCCCATGTTAATGAGGTCTGCACCTCCAGAAATCACTTGGTAAACCGTTTTCTCGGGGTCAATGTCGCCATGCGATTGGTCCACATAAGAAATTTTTACGGTTTCACCCACATCGAAAGTACCTTTGTCGGCTTCAATTTGTTTCATAATGAGCTTGAAGAGTGTAGTTTTACCAGCACCGTTCGGACCAACCACACCCACAATACCATTTGGAGGCAATGTGAAGTTTAGGTTTTCAAAAAGCACTCGGTCGCCATAGGCTTTAGTAACACCTTCGGCTTTAATCACACGTTCGCCCAATCGAGGGCCATTAGGAATGAAGATTTCCAATTTTTCTTCTTTTTGTTTGGTATCTTCGTTCATCAATTGATCGTAAGCATTCAAACGAGCTTTTGATTTAGCATGACGAGCTTTGGGTGCCATTTTAATCCACTCCAATTCTCGTTCTAAAGTCTTTCTGCGTTTCGATGCTTGTTTTTCTTCTTGCGCTAGGCGTTTCGATTTTTGATCGAGCCACGAAGAGTAGTTGCCTTGCCAAGGAATACCTTCGCCACGGTCGAGTTCAAGAATCCAGCCTGCCACATTATCTAAGAAATAGCGGTCGTGGGTAATGCAAATTACGGTGCCGGCATATTGTTGTAGGTGTTGCTCTAACCAGTGAATTGATTCGGCATCGAGGTGGTTGGTAGGCTCATCAAGTAGCAATACATCGGGTTGCTTCAGCAGTAGGCGACAAAGTGCCACACGGCGTTGCTCACCACCTGAAAGTTCGCCCACAGGCTGATCGCTTGGAGGACAGCGAAGCGCATCCATGGCACGCTCTAGTTTAGAGTCGAGGTTCCAAGCATCGAGTGCATCGATTTTTTCTTGCAGATTGGCCTGCTCATCCATGAGTGCTTGCATCTTATCGGGATCTTCCAACACCTCAGGCTCGCAAAATTTATCGTTGATGGCGTTGTAGGCATTCAGCACATCTACTGTTTCTTGTGCTCCTTCTTCTACAATTTCGCGTACGGTTTTTGTAGGATCGAACTTAGGTTCTTGCTCTAGGTATCCCACGGTGTATCCGGGCGAGAAAACCACATCTCCTTGGTAGTCTTTTTCAATGCCCGCAATGATTTTTAGTAGGGTCGATTTACCCGAACCGTTCAAACCAATGATACCAATTTTAGCACCAAGGAAGAAGGAAAGAGAAATGTCTTTAATGACTTGTTTCTGTGGAGGGTAAATTTTATTTACCCTATGCATAGAAAAGATAATCTTCTTATCGTCGCTCATAATCTTTTTGAATTGTTATTTGTGAACAAATATAGAATTTTTCTTGGAGAGTACGCTGACCTACAAAAACTTTGCCGTTTTGCTTCGGTAAGCCTCGTATTCTTCGCCAAATTCCAGCGAGAGGTATTCTTCTTCTCGGCGTATGATGTGGCAGTGCACCACAAAGCTAGCAGCTAATACTAATGCTAGTATCAGGTTAGGATTCAGCAGAAAACAAGCAATGAAGAAGAAAATTAGGCTAGTGTACATGGGGTTACGGCTTAGGGCATATACTCCGCTTGTGCAAAGGGCGTGTTTCCCTTGGGGTAGCCCAATGCGTGTGAAAATGCTCAGTTCATATTGGGCAAGGAGCAAAAGCAAATTGCCCGCCAACAAGAAAACAACAGCTAGTATGCGTTGCGAAAAAGGCACTTCCATTTGCACAGTTCCTGCAAAATTTAAATAGAATTGAGGTACAAGCGAGGCTAGGGCAGTGAGCAAAAGTGCTATTGCAGCTATTGTCTTTGCAAAATAATAGAGCCATTTGGAAGCAATAGATGCCTTCCCCCAAATGCTAAAGCCAGCACGCATGGTTTGATAAGCCAATAGCAGACTCGATATTAAGGGAACAAAAGCCAAGATGATAATAAGGGTATGGAGTGTCATAGCGCTGTTAATAATTTATTCAACTTCTGGTTCGAGGTGTTCTTCCACATAAAGCTGAGCAGCTTCTTGGCGCACAATTTTTACTTGCACTCCCTTGTCGATAAAGCCGAAGGTGGACACTGCATCGTAATGCTTCCCGTGCACGTTCACCTTGCCCGATGGACGAAGTACGGTAGTGGCAACTGCCAATTCGCCTACCAAGTTTTTGCTCGAGTTATCTACTCCCACATAGCCATCTTGCACCTCTTGCACGGTGTGTAGTGAAAGTCGGCTAAATGGTCCTTTGCTTGCGCCAAAAATTTTCGATGAAAGGTAAATGCTTCCCACCGTGGCGGCGGTTACCGAAATGAGCACCAAGCTCACAGCCGATGTTAATCGACTAGCAGGCACACCTTCGAAGTTAAAATCGACATTCTGAACCAAGCTAAGCACTAATGCGCCTAATGTAATGATAATGCCCGAAATGCCAGCTACACCAAATCCAGGTATGACGAATATTTCGAGCGCAATGAGTATCAGTCCGACAATGAAAAGGAGAATTTCCCAATGTTCAGCTAATCCTTCTAAATAAAGCGGAGCAAAGTAAGCCACTGCAGCTAAAAGAGCCACAATGATGGGGAATCCTAGTCCGGGAGATTGCATTTCGTAGTAAATGCCACCAATAATAGCCATGATGAGAATGCCTGAAATCATGGGGTTCACCAAGAATCCTATGATTTTTTCGATGAACGAGGGTTTATATTCCACAATTTCATAATCATCGTAATGAAGTTTTTCGAGGAGTTCGCTAATGTTTTCAGCTGTGCCCTCGCAAAAGCCATGTTTCATAGCTTCCGAAGGAGTGAACGTGAGAATCTGTGTAGAGTCGACCACGCCGGGCACTACTACCTTTTCATCTACCATAGCTTCTGCCATGAGTGGATTGCGGTGCCAAATGATTTGCGTTTTTCCATTTTCCACAATGGTGTCGCAACCGTGAGATTCGGCTGTAGCTCGCATGGTAGCCCGCATATACGATTGATATTTATCGGGCATTTTCTCGCCCGATTGATTCACCACCGAAGCAGCACCTATGCTTCCTCCTTTGCGCATATATATGCTATCGCAAGCAATAGAAATTAGAGCTCCTGCACTAGCTGCGTTATTGTCGATAAACACATAAACCGGTATGGTGCTATTTAAAATTTTAGTGCGGATAGAGTCGGCACTATCAACCAGTCCACCATAGGTGTTCATGTGAATTAGAATTAAATCGGCATGAAGGCTGTCGGCCTTTTCGAAAGCGTGTTGCGTGTTGCGCCACACTTTAGGTGAAATTTCTTCTTTAATATTGAGTTGGTAGATGAGCGATTTTTTTTCATTCTCTTGGGCAAAACCAATGGACTGAAAGCTCAATACCATAATCAGCAGGCTGAAAATTTTTCTCATGATATCATGATAATAAGGAATATTTAGGGGTTAAAAGTAGAGAATAAATTTCGGACTTCCGTTACAAATTTTCATTTGTTTATTTTTTTCAAATAACAGCCAGAATATCCGATGTCAGATATTGGACTTGCAGCCTACAGTGTGCATTTAGAGCAAATTCACAGTAGAATACAAATAAAAATAAAAAAATTAGCTAAGCAATTGTGTTGTAGATATTTGTTTGCTTTGAGGTAGATTTGTAATTGAAACTTTTCGTGATAACTGTTATAAAAACCAAATTAGAATCGCATAATTTGAGCAGAAATTAACCCTTAACCAAAGCGGGATTAGTGCATTTTGCTCAAAAAATACCTTTGCGGTTAGTAGCACCGAATTGTTCGAGCTGAAACAATTGGTTTCTTCGAATCGAACGTCCAATTTTTGGCTGAAACCAAGCTTTAAGCTGAACAGAATGATGCGATTTAAGCTCAAAAGCTTTGTTTCCAAAAAGCAGAAAGGGGCGGTTTGTGTTGTGAAATAGCTTTTCGCTTAACAGAAACTTGAGCCTGGAGGAGTTTGTGACTCTTGCCGAGCCCATTTTCATGTGAAATGACTATCTTAGCGACTTTAAAAATAAAAATACAACATGGAATTAAACGCATTAACGGCTATCACGCCAATCGATGGACGATATCGCTCGAAAGTAGCGAATTTAGAAAACTACTTTTCAGAATATGCATTGATTAAATATCGCACGTTCGTGGAAGTAGAATATTTCATTGCCCTTTGCGAGCTACCTTTGCCTCAATTGGCTGATTTCGATAAAACTCATTTCCCCGCTTTGCGCCAAATTGTAGTAGATTTTTCGGTGGAAGATGCACAGCGCATTAAAGATATTGAAAAGGTAACCAACCACGATGTGAAAGCTGTAGAGTATTTCTTGAAAGAAGAATTTGATAAGCTAAACTTGAACGCATATAAAGAATTTATTCACTTCGGTTTAACTTCGCAGGATATTAATAATACATCGGTGCCAAAGTCTATTCAAGACGCATTAGTGGAAGAATACTATCCCGCTATTGAAGCCATGGTGGCTAAACTAGAAAGCTTGGCAAACGAATGGAGTAATATTCCAATGCTAGCCAAAACACACGGTCAGCCAGCTTCGCCTACCAATTTAGGTAAAGAAATTCGCGTGTTTGTAGAGCGATTGAAAGTGCAGTTGGCACAACTTAAAGCTGTAAATATCGATGCTAAATTTGGTGGCGCAACAGGTAACTTCAATGCCCACCACATTGCTTATCCGAACTACGATTGGAGAACTTTCGGAAACCAATTTGTGAAAAATCATTTGGGTTTAGAGCGTGCACAATACACCACGCAAATTGCCAATTACGATAATCACGCCTCGGTGTTTGACGCATTGAAGCGCATTAATACGATCATCTTAGATTTAGACCGCGATATGTGGACTTACATCTCGATGGAATATTTCAAACAAAAGATTAAAGCTGGTGAAGTGGGTTCTTCCGCCATGCCACACAAAGTAAACCCTATTGATTTTGAAAATTCAGAAGGAAACATTGGCGTGGCAAATGCCCTTTTCGAACACTTGGCAATTAAATTGCCTGTTTCTCGTTTGCAACGCGATTTGACCGACTCGACAGTGCTTCGTACCATTGGAATGCCTTTCGCCCACACACTGATTGCGGTATCTTCAACCATGCGAGGATTAGATAAACTCTTGCTTAACGAAGCAGCTATTGCTCGCGATTTAGAAAATAACTGGCCAGTAGTGGCAGAGGCAATTCAAACCATTTTGCGTCGTGAGGCATATCCTAATCCTTATGAAGCATTGCGCGATTTAACACGAGTAAATAAGAAAATCGACCAGCAAGTGGTGCACGAATTTATCGACACATTGAATGTGAGCGATGAATTGAAAGCTGAATTAAAAACAATTACACCTTCAAACTACACCGGTATCTTTTAATAACGCGACAATGTGCTAATTTAATGCAGGGGGTCAAAACCTGCGTAATTCGTAATCGTTTTCGCACTCAAAGAAACATGAAAGACTTATTTAAAATTTTAGGGCGATTTATCACGCCATATAAATCGAAAGTGGGATTGAACATCTTGTTTAATCTACTTTCAGCGATTTTTACTGCATTTTCCTTTGTTTTTTTGGCTCCCATTTTGGGCATTCTCTTCAACACCGACGATGAAGTGCACATCATGATGGATTGGAGTTTTTCAATGGATGCAATTAAGCATAATGGAGCATATTATATTACCTATTTTAAAGAAACACAAGGGGCATCAACCACACTAATGTACATTGGTATCTTCATGGTGGTGATGGTTTTTTTCAAGGCTTTGTTTATGTTTCTTTCAAGTTACACCATGGTGATTATTCGAAACAGCGTGGTGCGCGACATTCGCCAAAAACTTTACAGTAAGATTGTTTCGTTGCCTTTGGGCTTCTTTTCCGATGAACGAAAAGGCGACATTATGGCGCGTATGACAAGCGATGTGCAAGAAGTGGAAAATTCAGTCATGAGCTCGCTAGATATGCTGTTTAAAAATCCAATTCTTATTTTCACCTCGTTGGCCTATATGATATACACGAGTTGGAGTCTTACCATCTTTGTGTTTGTTATGTTGCCAGTGGCGGGTTTTATTATCGGTAGAATTGGGAAAAGCCTAAAACGCCAATCGCGTAAAGGCACGCAAAAATTAGGCGAAATTCTGTCGGTAATTGAAGAAGATATTACGGGTTTGCGCATCATTAAGGCATTTACAGCAGAAAAGAAAGCCAAGGTTCGATTTGAAGGCGAGTTAGAACAATATCGAGTTATTCAGAATGCGGTAATGAGTCGTCATTCCATGGCATCGCCAATGAGCGAATTCTTAGGTACATTTGTTATCGTAGTGGTGCTTTGGTTTGGTGGAAACCTAATTATTGATGGAGGAGCAGGAGCTTTGAGCCCTCAAGATTTCATTGTTTACATGGTGTTCTTCTATAACATCATCAATCCTGCCAAAGCTTTTTCAAGTGCGCTATATAATGTAGAAAAAGGGATGGCTTCGATGGAACGTATCGATAAGATTCTTTCGGCAGAGAATACAATTAAAGATGAGCCGGGTGCGCAATCAAAACCTACTTTCGAGGGGGAAATCACCTATAAAGATGTCAGCTTTGCATATCAGAATGACAAAGTGCTCGATACCGTGAATCTAACCATTAAGAAAGGACAAACTGTGGCGCTAGTGGGTAAGTCGGGTAGTGGTAAAACCACCATGGTAGATTTGTTGCCTCGTTTTTGGGATATTCAGTCTGGTACAATTACTATCGATGGTGTAGATGTTCGCAAGATTAAGCTCTTCGATTTGCGTAACCTGATGGGAAATGTGAATCAAGATGCGATTCTATTCAACGATACTATATATAATAATATCGCTTTTGGAGTAGAACACGCTACACCAGAATCGGTGGAAGCAGCAGCAAAAATTGCCAATGCGCATGAGTTTATCGTACACACTGAAGAAGGGTATCAAACAAACATTGGCGACCGTGGCGATAAGCTTTCGGGTGGACAAAAACAGCGTATTTCTATTGCGCGAGCCATATTGCGCAATCCGCCAATTTTGATTCTTGATGAAGCAACCTCTGCACTCGACACCGAATCGGAAAAACTAGTGCAAGAAGCCTTAGAAAACCTCATGAAAGATCGTACTTCATTGGTGATTGCTCACCGTCTTTCTACCATTAAAAACGCCGATGTAATTTGCGTTATGGAAGCTGGTCGCATCATCGAGATGGGCAAGCATGAAGAATTACTCGCCGCAGGAGGGCAGTATTGCAAACTTCACAATATGCAAAACTTTTAGAAAGAGTACACATCTGAAGCTCTAGTTGGGTAAGCATTCGTTTTGCTAGTTCTCTGGGATAAAAGGTAGTAGTGTAGTAATCGCACTACAAAGGAATGCCTGAAACAAAGAAGCGCTACAAGTTATATTTCACACTTGTGGCGCTTTTTTTCGTTTAGGACAAAGTACCCCAATAAAAAAGCCTCCCCAATAAAATTGAAGAGGCTTTGTTCTATTAGCGAACTGAGATTACTCTGCAGAGATACACTCAGTAGGACATACGTCAGCGCAAGAACCGCAGTCAGTGCAAAGATCTGCGTCGATTGAATAGATATCGCCCTCAGAAATTGCTTCAACTGGACATTCGTCAATACATGAACCGCAAGCGATACACTCGTCTGAAATTACATAAGCCATAATTACTGTCTTTTAAATTGATTAATACTTGTATTTTCAAGGGCAAATTTAAAAAAGTTTGTTTTGAGAGTATGCATTCGAAGCTTAATTTGTTGCAAGTCTAAATAAATACAAGCATCGTTTTAAACATCTTTGTGTTTCCTCAATGAAAGCTACATTTCTATAAATCGCTGATATATTTGTCGTTATTTGTTTTTAGAGTTTGAAGTTGTATTTTATCTAGAATAAATAACAATTAGCGAAAGCTTAATTCATCATCTTTCACATCAACAAAAATACGCTGATTGGTACTGATATTTCCACTCAAAATCTCTTTTGAAAGTCGGTTGAGTACCATCTTTTGTAGCATACGATTGATAGGACGAGCACCAAATTGAGGGTCGTAGCCGTTGTGGGCAAGCCATGCAGCGGCTGTGTCGCTCATTTCAATGTCGATGTTTTGTTCCGCCAATCTAGCCTTGATGCGTGTCAATTGAATCTTTACGATGCCTACCATGTCGGTTTCACTCAATGGCGCAAACATGATGGTTTCATCAATACGGTTCAGAAACTCCGGGCGAATGGTTTTCTTTAGCAAATCGATCACTTCAACTTGAGTATCGTGTAACACTTGCTCGCGGTTGTTGGAGTTTAATCCGTTCAAACGTTCCTGAATGAGATGAGAGCCAATGTTTGAAGTCATAATGATAATGGTGTTTTTGAAGTTTACCATTCGACCTTTATTATCAGTCAACCGCCCATCGTCGAGCACTTGGAGCAATGTATTAAACACGTCGGGGTGAGCCTTCTCTATTTCATCGAAAAGTACTACAGAATAAGGCTTTCTGCGTACCGCCTCTGTAAGCTGTCCTCCTTCTTCATAGCCAACATATCCGGGAGGCGAACCAATGAGCCGAGTTACAGAAAATTTCTCTTGATATTCCGACATATCAATGCGAGTCATCATATTTTCATCATCAAAGAGATATTCCGCCAAAGCCTTTGCTAGCTCTGTCTTACCCACTCCGGTGGTGCCTAAGAATATAAACGATCCAATCGGGCGTTTTTCATCTTGCAGTCCGGCACGACTTCTGCGCACGGCATCGGCAACTGCTTCAATTGCTTGGTCTTGCCCGATTACACGTTGGTGTAGCTCGTCTTCCAAGTGTAGCAATTTTGAGCGTTCACTTTGCATCATTTTATTCACGGGAATGCCTGTCCAGCGAGCCACCACTTCGGTAATGTCTTCTACATCTACTTCCTCTTTAATGAGAGAATTGTCTTTCCGCTGCTGAATGTCGGCTTCTAGTTTTGATAACTCATTGCTCAATTCCTGCAGTTTGCCATACCTTATTTCAGCCACGCGCCCGTAGTCGCCCACACGTTCGGCTTGTTCGGCTTCTAGCTTAAGATTTTCCATCTCATCTTTCTTTTGCTGAATGCTATTCACCAATCCTTTTTCATTTTCCCACTTGGCGCGATATTTCGACTGTTCTTCTTGTAGGTTTGCTATTTCTTCGTTTAGGCTAGCCAATTTTTGCGTATCGTTTTCTCGCTTGATAGCTTCTCGCTCAATTTCCAATTGCTTTACTCTACGTTCTATTTCATCAAGAGCCTCGGGCACAGAATCCATTTCTAGTCGAAGTTTGGCGGCTGCTTCATCCATTAAGTCAATTGCCTTGTCGGGAAGAAAACGGTCGCTAATGTAGCGCTGAGAAAGTTTTACAGCAGCAATGATAGCATCATCTTTAATGCGCACTTTATGGTGCGATTCGTAGCGTTCTTTCAGTCCACGCAAGATAGAAATGGCGCTAAGTGTGTCGGGTTCATCTACCATTACGGTTTGGAACCGACGCTCCAATGCTTTATCTTTTTCAAAGTATTTCTGATATTCATCGAGGGTGGTTGCTCCAATAGAGCGTAATTCACCTCTTGCCAATGCGGGTTTCAAAATGTTGGCGGCATCCATAGCGCCCTCGCCTTTACCAGCTCCCACAAGCGTGTGAATTTCATCAATGAAGAGAATCACTTCGCCATTGGCATTTTGCACCTCGCTCACCACAGCTTTTAAACGCTCTTCAAATTCACCTTTATATTTAGCTCCTGCAACAAGTGCGCCCATATCGAGCGAATAAATTTGTTTGCTTTTGAGATTTTCAGGCACATCGCCGCGCACAATCCGATGAGCTAAACCTTCGGCAATTGCAGTTTTACCGGTTCCGGGTTCACCAATTAAAATAGGGTTGTTTTTTGTTCTTCTTGAAAGAATTTGCAACACTCTCCGAATCTCTTCGTCGCGCCCGATTACAGGGTCGAGTTTGCCATCTTTAGCCATTTGGTTTAGGTTGATGGCAAATCTGTTGAGTGCGTCGAATTGGTTTTCGGCAGTTTGACTATCGGCTTTTGCTCCTTTTCGAAGTTCGCTAATTGCAGTGTTGAGCGCCGAACAGCTAGCTCCTGCGCTTTTAAGTGCTTTGGCGGTTTGGTCGTTCGCTTCGATCAGCCCTAGCAACAAATGTTCAATAGAAATGAATTTATCGTCCATTTTTTCGGCTGCAGTTGCTGCTTTTTCTAATGCTTTATTGGCTGCTGCTGAAAGATACGGATTTCCTCCGCTCACTTTGGGATAGCTTGCCAGAATATTTTCTATTTCCAAGTTGAGGCTGTGGGTGTTTACACCCACTTTGTCTAATAAAAAACTGATGATGTTTTCGCCAGCCTGAAGCAACCCTTTAAATAGATGCCCAGTGTCGATGGCTTGCTGCTGATTGGCAGCTGCAATCTCAGAAGCCTTTTGCACGGCTTCTTGCGATTTGATGGTTAATTTGTTAAAGTCCATATTCTTAGTTTTTAAATATTGTCTGAAAAACGGTTTTCTTGTAGTCTATGCCTACAAAGGAAAAACCAAAAGAAGAAACGTAGGTGTGTGTATGAAAAAATGTCGCTAATGGATGAGTGTTTTGTGTCTTTTTGTCTTGGTTTTGAGTTGTTTAGCTGTAAAAATGGCAAGTGTGCTTAAAAAGGGGTGTTGTTAAAATTACATTGATTTAGTCTGACAGGCATAACTAGGAGAGTTGAAAATTAAACAGCCATAAACTCTTAGCCCAACTTTCACTCGCTCAAATTCACTTTTTTGGTTGAAAATATTTTGGTGAGTGAAAGTTGGGTTATTCCTGAAATTGAACGTTTGGGACTTTACTTAAAGACCAAAAATCATGAAATTGAACGCATGGAATATGACTTTCTCATGCTTTAGTCTTGAAAAGTTGGGGCATATTGGGAAGGAGATATGGAGTAAAAAGTAACTTTTGAATGAGTAGAATCATTTAAATTTAAGAGTTGGCAATTATTTGTTTGTTTCCCCATTTTGATTTCGTATTTTTGCGAGCTAATAAAGAATAGCTTGATGTTAAATCGAATTTTGACAAGATCATATTATATACTAACATTTCTCTTGGTGGCTTTAACTTCGTGGGCTCAAGATGCGCCAGAGAAAGTGTTATCATTTGAGGCGATAAATGATTCTATCAATCAAGAATCGCTCATAGCACCTATTGGGGCACCAGTCGATTCTATTGCAATTATGCACGCCGATTCTGTGCCTAGCGATAGTTTACGCAGGGATGAAAATGAAGCCAGCGAATCTGCCATTCAGGCTACGATTACTTATCAGGCAGCCGATTCAATTGTGGTGTCGCTTGATGGACGTCGGGTGTACTTATATAAAGATGCCAAGGTGAATTATGAAGATATTGAGTTGGTGGCAGATTACATTGAGCTAGACATGGATAGCAAAGAAGTTTATGCCGAAGGAATTGTCGACTCTTTGGGTGTAACAACAGGTTCACCAGTATTTACTCAGAGTAGCGATAAGTTTGAGAGTAGAACCATGCGCTATAATTTTGAGTCGCAGAAAGGTATAATTGAAGACATAAAGACCGAAGAGGGCGAAGGCTTTATTCATGGTGAGAGGGCCAAAAAAGTGGAAGGCGATAGCTTCATCTTGCGGAATGGAAAGTACACTACTTGTAATGCCGATCATCCGCACTTTTACTTACGCATGACTAAGGCGAAAGCCGTGTCGAGCAAAAAGTTTGTAACAGGTCCGGCTTACATGGTGCTAGAAGATCTACCTCTTTATCCGTTGTTATTGCCGTTTGGATTTTTTCCTCGTTCGTCGTCCTATTCTTCGGGTATCATTATTCCCTCTTATGGAGAGGAAAGTAGCCGGGGATTCTTCTTGCGTGGTGGTGGTTATTATTGGGCAGCTAGCGAATATTTCGATTTGAAAACCACGATGGATATCTACTCTAAGGGTTCATGGGCAGGTTACGTGTCGAGCAGATATCGTCGTCGATATAAATACAGTGGTAGCTTGAATCTTAGTTACAATGTGAATAACTATGGCGAAAAAGGCTTACCCGATTTTTACAAGACTAAAGGATTCAGCATTCGCTGGTCGCATAGTCAAGATAGCAAAGCAAATCCAAGTCAAACATTCTCGGCAAGCGTAGATTTATCGACATCGAGCTATGATGAAGAAAACTCTTATGATGTAAATGACTATTTGAACTCGCAAAAGTCGTCGAGTATTAGCTACAGTAAGAAGTTCGAAAATTCACCATTCAGTATGTCGGCTAACTTTCGCCATTCGCAAAACTCACGAGATTCAACGATCACGTTGAGCCTTCCAGAAATGACACTAACGATGTCGCGCATTTATCCGTTTCGCAGACAAAGCGTGGTGGGTAAATTACATTTCTGGGAAAAGATTGCAGTAGGCTATACCGGAAACATTAAAAACTCGATCACGACCAAGGAGTCGGAACTTTTCGAGAAAAACCTCATGAAAGATTGGACAAATGGGGTGAAACACAGTATCCCAATTACGTTGCCAAGCTTCAATATTCTGAAATTTGTGAACATGAGTCCTTCATTCTCGTATAACGAACGATGGTATTCAAACCATCAGGAGAGTCATTATTATATTGACCCTTACACAGGTGCTGGAGTTCAAGAAATTGATACGATTTATGGTTTCAGTCGAAACTATGATTATAGTATGTCGCTGAGTGCATCAACCACTGTTTATGGAATGTTTATGATGACGAATCCGAATTGGAAAGTGCGTGCTATTCGCCATAAAATTACCCCAACGGTAAGTGCGAGTTGGCGTCCTGACTTCGGAAAACCTAAATATGGTTTCTATGATACTTACGTAGATAAAAACGGGAAAACGCAATATTTCAACCGATTCAATGGTGCTGCCTATGGCTCGGCAGGTCGTGGTGAAAGTGGAACAATTAGCTTTAGTTTGGCAAACTTGGTAGAAGCCAAAGTGCTGAACACATCGAGTGAGCGAGATAGCACGATGACCGAAGAAGAAGCTAAAGATATGTATAAGAAGGTGAGCCTTCTCGATAACTTGAGCTTCTCGGGTTCGTATAACTTGGTGGCAGATTCCATGAATTTGAGCACTATATCTATTCGTGGGCGAACCACTGTTAAAGGGATAAGCATTAACTTTGGAGGAACACTCGACCCTTATGCCGTAGATAGTACAGGAACAAGATACGACGAGTTTATGTGGAATACCTCGAAAGGGATGCACAAACTTGGGCGTTTAACCAATGCGAACTTGTCGTTTGGATTGTCGTTTAAATCGAAAGATGGTAAGCAGAAAGAGGAAAATGAAACCGATGCAGCCCTTGAATCGCAAGGCGATGGTAGAGGATTTGATGGTATTGAAACCTATGTGCCCGATGTGGAAAACGACCCCATGGCAAATGGTTTGGGCACAGGAGTTGATGAATTTGGGAACCCAATTATTTTCCCGGGATTAAATGCCCCCAAGTATTATGATTTTAATGTGCCATGGAGTGTAAATATGAACTACAGTTTTTCATATTCGAATGCCAACCCATACACGAGTTCAAACATTAGTCAGAGTGTGAATTTGAGTGGTAATATGAGTTTGACATCAAATTGGAAGATTTCAATGACAACAAATTACGACATTCAAGCGCGTGAGTTTTCATTCACCACGCTGAACTTAACACGTTCGTTACACTGTTGGAACATGAGTTTCAGTTTTGTTCCGTTTGGAGAGCGGAAAAGTTACAGCTTTACCCTTGCGGCATCATCATCGATGCTTCGCGATTTGAAAGTAGAGAAGAGCAAAAGCTGGTTTGATAGATAATAAACTGAAGGATTCAGCAATATCGTTTTTGAATGCCATGAACAGAATAAGTAATTTAATACAGATAAAGAAATGACAATTGACAGAAACAAAATGGTAACACTTACCTACAGCCTACGTTTAGGAGGTGCAGAAGGTGAAGTGATTGAGCAAACAACAACAGAAGCACCTTTGAAATTTTTATTTGGTGCAGGATTAATGTTGCCTATGTTTGAGGCTCACTTGGTAGGAAAATCACAGGGTGAAGCTTTTGTGATTGAATTGAAAAGCCAAGATGCTTACGGCGAACGCGATGAAGAAGCAGTTGTGGATCTACCTAAAGATATTTTCGTTGTAGAAGGAAAATTCGACGATGAAATGATTGCAGTGGGCAATCACGTGCCTATGATGACACAAGGCGGACAACGCATGAATGGTTTGGTACTGGAAGTAACAGAAGATCAAGTGAAAATGGATTTCAACCACCCATTGGCTGGTGAAGACTTGCATTTCACAGGCGATATTATTGAAGTGCGCGATGCTAGCGATGATGAGATTGCTAAATTCGTGAATGGTGGTGGCTGCGGTGGCGGTTGCAGTTGCGATGGTGATGAATGTGGCGACGGTGGCTGTGGTGATGATTGTGGCGATGGCGGTTGTGGATGCCACTAAGCAATTACGAACCAGCAATTAGGAATTGACTTGATAGTGCTTTGGCGTTGCGCTTTGCACTTCGCACTCAAAAAATAAGCTCATGAATACTTTTGGACAAATATTTCGTTTAACATCGTTTGGCGAGTCGCACGGTAAAGCTATTGGTGGTATCATTGATGGTTGCCCAGCAGGTTTGGTTATTGATGAAGATTTCATTCAGCAAGAACTCGATAGAAGAAAACCCGGGCAGTCGAAAATTACGACACAGCGCAAAGAAAATGACAAGGTGGAATTTATTTCAGGTGTGTTTGAGGGGAAAACCCAAGGAACACCCATTGCTTTTGTGGTGCGGAATAAAGACCAGCATTCTCATGACTATAACGATATCAAAGATATTTTTCGTCCCTCGCACGCCGACTATACTTATACGACAAAGTATGGTAGTCGCGACCATCGGGGAGGAGGCCGTTCGTCGGCTCGGGAAACTATCGCTAGGGTAGTGGCTGGAGCAGTGGCAAAATTGATGTTGGCACATTATGGCATTAGCGTGCAAGCTTTCGTGCAAAGTGTAGGCGATATTGCAGTGTCTAAAAGTTATCGAGAATTAGATTTATCGCTCACGGAATCGAATATTGTGCGTTGTCCTGATGCCGAAGTGGCAGGGCAGATGATTAAGCGTATTGAGGAAGTGAAGAAGAATTGCGACACGATTGGAGGAGTGGTACAAGCAGTAGTTACAGGAGCCCCTGTAGGCTTAGGAGAACCCGCCTTCAATAAATTGCACGCCGATTTAGGCGCAGCCATGTTGGGTATCAATGCTGTGAAAGGCTTTGAGTATGGTTCGGGCTTCGAGGGTACTAAACTTACGGGGTCGGAACATAACGATATTTTTGAAAACACCCCCGATGGAGTGCGCACGAAAACCAATTATTCAGGAGGTATTCAAGGAGGTATTAGCAATGGTGAAGACATCTATTTTAATGTGGCATTTAAGCCTGTGGCAACGCTGTTGAAAGAGCAGCCCGCGATTGATAAAGATGAACAACCAGCGGTGATAAATCCGAAAGGTCGTCATGACCCTTGTGTACTGCCACGTGCAGTGCCTATTGTTGAAGCTATGGCAGCTTTGGTAATTGCCGACCATTATTTATTGAATAGATTGAGTAGATTATAGAATATAAAAAGAGGAAACGAAGTTGTTTCCTCTTTTTGATATACAACGCAAGGAATTAACATCATGTATGATATTATAGGCGATGTGCATGGGCAGGCAGGGCAATTGGTTGATTTGCTAACTCGCATGGGATATAGTAATCAAGAAGGATTTTATCAGCACCCCAGTAGAAAAGCTGTTTTTGTGGGCGATTTCATCAATCGGGGACCAAATATTAAGCTTACAATTCAAACCATTCGTCAAATGGTTGAAGCAGGGGCTGCCTATGCTATTTTGGGCAACCATGAGGTTTATGCCCTTTTATATAGTTTGCGAGGTAAGGCAGGCAGACGCTTGTCTAGTAAGCCAGCACAACACCGATTAAACCTCACATCAACGCTTCAAGAATTTGCCGACGATAAAAAAGAATGGAAATCACATGTGGAATGGTTGCGCACCTTGCCTTTGTTTCTTGAGCTCGATGGCATTAGGGTGGTTCATGCAGCATGGAATGACAATGCGGTAGATTTAATGAAGCAAATTGCGCCAACTGGTAGGTTTTCAAGAAAGCAGTTGAAGGAGTTTGGAAAAGGGAATACAGCGAAAGGGAATGCTTTTTGGGAATTGTGTAGAGGTGTCGATTTTTATTTGCCCAAAGATCTGTTATTGTTCGATTCTCGCGGTGATTCTCACAGCTATTTTAGGCGAAAGTGGTGGGATAGCGGAGAAGATGCCACTTTTAAATCGTTGTCTTATGATTTCCGATTTGATGTTCCAGATTATCAGATTCCCAAGGAAATAGCAGTTTATCGGCAGGCTTATCCTCCAGATGCACCTTTGGTGTTTTTTGGCCATTATTGCATTCGAAAATCGAAAAATATTATCAAACCCAATTTGTGTTGTGTAGATAGCTGTGTTCGAAAAACAGGAAAGTTAGTCGCTTATCGATGGGATGGTGAAAAAAAGCTAGAAAAAAAGCATATTTTTATTTAATCTTTTGTCGATTGATAAACAGTGAATTAATTGGATTGTGTGTTTTTTGAGCTTCAAAAAACATAGTTTTTTTTGTTTAAGCTATTGTATAATCGGAAAAGAGCATTACATTTGCAGAGCATTTCCGAAAAGGGTATGTGAGTTCTTATAAATGATGCAAACAAAATAGACACATCAAAAATTGGTGCGGTAGTTCAGCTGGTTAGAATATCGGCCTGTCACGCCGGGGGTCGCGGGTTCGAATCCCGTCCGCACCGCTTATTTTTTGATTGCGCATTTGGTGCGGTAGTTCAGCTGGTTAGAATATCGGCCTGTCACGCCGGGGGTCGCGGGTTCGAATCCCGTCCGCACCGCTTGTTTATTTGATTGTACTAGGTGCGGTAGTTCAGCTGGTTAGAATATCGGCCTGTCACGCCGGGGGTCGCGGGTTCGAATCCCGTCCGCACCGCAAAAGCCATTCAGTTTTTACTGAATGGCTTTTTTTTTGCCTGAAAGTCAATCCTGTAATAGCCTAGGCATTCATGGGGCAGGGGATGGGTCAGTTTATAATTTAGGTGGATTTGATATCTTCTAAGCGTATATTTTGGTAACTCTGTACAGGAAGAACTTGATGTGAGCTACTCCTCTAAGTGAAGCTCTGAAAGCTTTTAGTTTAGCATTGAAAGCTTCGGCAGAAGCATTTGTATTTCTGTTGTCGAAAAAAATTAAAATATCAGCATAGTTCGTATGTATTGTGGCAGAAATGGTATTAAAGGAATGAAAGCCAGAGTCTGTAACTTCATTGTACCAACGAGCTAGTCGAGTATATGCAACACCCTTGTCTTTATCTTTACACTGGCAATAGATAAGTCTGAGCTTATGAGTTAAGGAAAAGGTACCTCTGATATTGAGGCGCAAATACGGGAAGTATATGGTTTTGATGTCTTATCTCCCGCATCACAGATGTAATAACAAACGATATTGTAGCATGGCAAAACAGACCTCTAGAACCAGTATACCTTATCGTTTGGATGGATGGTATTGTTTTTAAGGTTAGCGAGAACTCAAAGGTTCTAAATAAGACTATTTATCTGGCAGTTGGTTTGCGCAGGGATGGCAAAAAGGAAGTTCTGGCAAGGTGGCTTGGTAAGAATGAATCTGCTGTATTTTGGATGAGTGTGCTTACCGATATGAGAGCTCGAGGTGTTGAAGATATTTTAATTACAGCAACTGATAATCTAAATGGCTTTACCGATACAATACGCAATGTGTTTCCTGAATCTAAAACTCAAATTTGTGTTGTGCATCAGATTAGAAACGCTTGTAGATATGTAGTTTGGAAAGATAAAAAGGCGTTTACTAGCGACATGAAGCAAATACACAATGCTCCCACAAAAGAAGCTGCTCATGCAGCTTTAAAGGACTTTGCAGAAAAATGGGAGAGTAAGTATTCCTATGCTGTAAGGAGTTGGGAAAACAATAGGGAAGATTTGACTGTATTCTTTGAATTCCCTCTGGAAATCAGAAAAATAATATACACCACAAACCTTATGGAGAACCTTAATGAGAAAATCAGAAAGTATACAAAAAATAAACTTTCTTTTCCTACGGATCAAGCTGTAATAAGATCTGTATATTTGGTTCTCAGAGAATGTACAAAAAAATGGACAATGCCTATTAGAAATTGGGGCATTGTCCTTAATCAGTTCTTAGTTATTTTTGAGTATAGAGTGAGATTATAGTTAAATAAAATCCTCGGTAAAATTTAACTTACACACTTTGTGATACAGTGCCTAAAAAGAGCAACAACATTGAGTGGTTGCTCTTTAATATATCAACTTTTGGGCTAAGTTGCTGTTAGCTGAAATAATTGCTTTCTTGCAATATATCGTTCACATTGCAACATTCTATCGTAGCCTAACATTATGCCTAACATGAAGTCTTCCTCTGCAGTTAGGTTCGTTAAAGATCGATGAATCATCGGCTCAATAATTCGTACACATTCAGGTTTTCCAAAGAATATATTACATTTGTTGAAACTCACTTGCTGGATGCAATAACGGATATTTCGTCGCTTTAGTTTCTTTATAGCAAGTTCCACTTCCTGCATATTCATAGTGTGCAATACAAGATTGCGTAGACCTTTGGAGTATTCATATATATGATGATTGAGCACTTCCATATCTCTAGATAAACTCAGGAGTTATTTTTGCTATCCATGCATCTAGGCGGGCTTCCGTTTGGTCATCTTGATTGTCTTCGTCCAAAGGAAGTCCTACAAAAGAACCATCAACAACTGCTGTTGACTCATCGAAATCATAGCCGTCTGTAGATACCGAACCAACAATTTTACATCCCTTATCCTTCACTACTTCGTAGATTGTACCAACGCCATCCACAAATGTATCAGGATAAGAATCGGCATCGCCCAATCCGAAAATTGAAACTACCTTTCCAGAAAGATCAGCATCCTTAACTGATGCCAAGAAATCATCCCAATCATCTTGTAAATCTCCAAGCCCCATAGTCGAGCTTCCAAAAATCAAGTTATCATATTCTGCTAGTGCTGCGCTAGGAGCGTCTGCCACATTAAACACATCACCTTCAACTTTAGCAGCAATGCGTTTTGCTATAGACTCTGTGTTGCCAGTGTCCGAACCGAAGAAAATACCTACTTTACTCATGTTAATTTTATTATTTAATTTAATACTCTGTCACCCCGCAAAGTAAAATGATTCTAGATAAGCATACAACCCCTATTATTGGGGATTTATATGGATAAATTCTCTTCATTATTAGCTAAATATGGGGATTAGACTATGATGCTACTCAGGCACATAAATAATCTCACCACTTTCAAGCTGATAGGCTACTCCAACTCTTTTCCCTTTATTACCGCTAGATGTCTCTGTATCAGAAGTACGATAAGTTTCAATCTTCTCACCTTTCTTTGTCATGATCTCCATTTGCTCTGTTCCTGGGTTTTTTACCATAGTAAAATCATCCTTTGATAACATTTCGCTCATGTTGTATCTGGATACTAAGGCTACCATTAGAGCTAGGGCAAAAACCATTGCCACATCAAATAGATTCGAAACGGTTGCCATAATGTCAACGTCTCCATCATCACTAAATAAACGTGTTCTTCGCTTTCTCATAGCCTTATTTATTTACGTTAGACTTTAGTAGCTCACATACAAATTCCATGCGGTTAATATCGCTTGTAAACCAACGTTTCTTCACCTGAAGAATCATAAAGCCAACTGCTCCAATAAACAGTCCTATTACAGTGGTTGAGAATGCAATCTGCATGTTGCTTGCCATAGATGCAATATCTCCATTCGCTAATCCAACAAGGGCTGGTCCCATAGGAATGAGCGTACCCATAAGTCCCATTATTGGTCCTAGTTTAGCTAATGTTTGACAGATAGCCATGTCTTTCTGAGCAGCTATTTCAAATTCATTGAGCAGTTTCTCATAGTGGGCATCCGAAGCTGTAGAGCTTGATATCTTAGAAAGAAATGTTGCGCCATTAAGCTTTTCGTCTTTTATATCGAAGCTTTCCAACGTTTCTCTAACATTCTCAACAGTCAATTCGTCTACTATGTGGGCAAAGTTCTTGTTAAAGGTAACCTTATTCCTATACATCGAGTAGAGCTGTCCAATGGCAATTAATGAGCGAATGAATAGAATGAGGAGGATTATTATCACTGGAATTAATAGTCCAGTAGATATCCAATAAAGCATGTTTGTTACAGTGTTCATTTAAAGTGTTTTTTTTTGTTCGTTTTTTGTATTTATATCCAATTATAAAGCAGATAAGAGCTAGAGCTACAAAAGCAAGTAGACCTTTAATTGCTATTACTAAATCGTTTTCTTGAGAGGGTAACGGGAGGCGCAGAACTGTTATTGAAAGTACAATTCCGACCACAAACGGAATCAGATGCAATATGATTTTCAAATCAATTCTAAGGTCTGTTTCTTGCATAAAAAAAGTGGTTCCTTTTTCAAGTAAAAGCATTGCCAATGGAAGTACTGCAGCCATTATCACAGCTAGAAGCTCGAAGGAAATACCAGCAAGAGAAAAGTAGCTAAAGCATTCAAGGTAGAACAAGGCAATAAAAAAACTTACGCCTATAAATTTGTCCAGAATTGCAAAGATCCAACTGTTAAGCTTGCCTCGATAGAAGCGGTCAATCAAATTAAGTGCAATTATGAATCCCAAACTAGATTCTATGATGAGCAGTACGACAAAGTTTGCGATGAGATTCTTGTCTGCAAGATAGGTTTTGATACTGTCATAACTCTGTTCTATGGCAAAGGGATGTATAAAATATACAAACAATGCCATACAAAGATACCAGCCCCACTTGAGCCATACGTTTGAGATGAAAGTCATCTGAATCGCAGCACTCAAGCAGACACAGATAAATATTAATATGGTAAGTGTAGCCATTTATTGCTTGCGTTTTTTTATATACAGCCCAACTAACAACAATGCAAACAGTGCGATAGCTCCGATGAGGACGTATTTATTTACGTATAGTTTAGCATCTGTTGGGGCTTGATTGTTTTCTAACTTCTCATCTTTATCACTTTTTAGAATAACTGCATTGTTTCCCTCAAGAGTTCTTGATTCTAACACCCTTCTTATTTGTTCATCATATTGCTGCTTGCTTTCACCATGCAGATTTTCAGAAATAAAGTCCCTCAACTTTACATTGTCACACACAAATCCAGAACAACCAGCTTCATGGCTTACAACTATTTCAGTATGTAGTTCTACGAGTTGTTTTACTTGTGCTTCAGAAGCATTCCACATACCCTTTCGAGCACTTTCGAGCATTATAGCTGTCATCTCTTGAAGAGAATATGGGTTTTCACGCTCAAAAAACTCATGTATGCCAAGGTTTTTCTTATCCTCAACGTAAACATCATAGAGATCATCCCACAGACGATCATCAATCACCTCCGGCTTCATTACTTCCCAACCAAAGATGTTACGAAAAGTTTCTGAGAATACATCAGCACTTGTCGCCTCACCATTCATCATCTCTTTGATGTATCTCTCGTTGAGCAAGGTTGTTCTACTTTCCAGTCCGATGGCTTCTTCCAAGGTTTGTACTTGTGGGTTATTTGAGTTTCTAAAGTCGTTGAAGTATGATGCTGCATCATTGCCCGTTACGTTCTTCACCGCAAGGTTTAGTCCTCCCGTAAACTCATAAACATGATCGAGACTTAATGCACCCCATGTGTTACTTTGTCTAGGCTGAACAATCACTTCGGTATTCAACATCGCAGCCTCAAATACTCCTTTCTCATGGACTCCCCAGTTTTCGGCATCGTCATAAACAGCCCCCATATTATTAAGGTATGTTTTAGCTACGACATCTGTGCTATCCCAAACGTCACTTTTTTCAACGAGTCCCATAATGCCCGTTCCATAATCACCATTCACCCCTCCAAATACCCTACGAGATTCCATCTCACGTGCTTGCTTGGGGGAGAATCCTTTTTCAATGAGCAATTTCTCTGCATCTGCAATTCCAGAAGTTACAAAATTATCTTTCTCTTGTGCCTCTGAAGCCATTTTAACCGCTTGGTTTATGATGAACAAACGAGATGCAGCAAGATCTCTCACTTGCCCTGAAGTCTGCACAAGAACATCTATTCTTGGGCGACCAAGGTCTTTGCTATCAATAAGTCGAATGTTATTCATCTGTCCTGTAGGAGTCCACACAGGTTCAACACCTAGCATGTAAAGAATCTGCGCAATGGTTGTTCCTTCTGATTCGATGAAGCTACCAGCCCAAAGTGAGAAACTAACCTTTTGAGGATATTTACCGTCATTACGAGATTTGTAGTCTTCTAAAATATCATCACCAAGTTTTTTCCCAACTTCCCATGCTGCTTTGGTAGGTGTTTGCTCTGCATTGATAGAAAACATATTTTTCCCGTAGGAACGCTCTCAGGATTAGCAATAGGATCACCTCCCGATGTAGGGTCTACATAGCCTCCGTTTAAAGCATCTAATATTCCTTCGAGCTCTAGTTGGGGACTTGCAACAAACTGCTTCCGTTTTTCTTGTAGGTCATTAATTGCTTGGTTAACCATTGCGTAAGCACTTAAATATAGTTCCTCAACCGAGTCTTTAGGTACTTCCAATTTTTGAGTAGCCCCAGTCATTCCATCTGGTTTGCCTGGGTGCATTGTGCTAGTACTAGCTTTCTTTGCATTAGAGCTTTCAGGTCGTTTGTCCCCCTTTGGAATCCATGAGGGATGGCCCCCGCTGGAAGGTTTTTCTGCTACTATTTCCGCTGCTTTGGGCTCTTCTGTATTTACCTCTTCTTTTGGTTCTTCAGCTTTCTTCTTCGCTTGCTCTTCCATCATCTTTTGCAAAGCTACTCGCTGGTCTGCTTTGTATTTTGCAATGCGTTGTTCTATTGCTGGAGCAATCAAAGTGTTTTTTACTGATGCAACAGAACTTCCTGTCAATAACCTATCAATAGCGTTCTTACTTTTGCTTAGGTATTGAGAGTTGTATATCGCCTTGTTTTTTAGGCCGTCTCTGCTAATCTTTCCTGCTACAATGTCAAATTCAGCCAAGCCTAATGCTAGGGCGTCACAGTATATCATCTTCACTGTTTCGTCTAGCTTTGCTTTGTCATATGCCTTACCAATAGTATATAATCCCCCTGTAATTTTTTCGTTTTCGAGGCTTGCAAGATAGTTTGCAATACTAAGCATTTGCTCATCATTATAAGGTACATCAACAAGGCTGTCAAAACGCAACTCTTTATGTATTCCAAGCTCTACGACAGCACGCTTCACAGCCAAGGCATATTCCTTTTTAACAGCTCCCTTAGCGGTAGAATAAGAATCTGAATTTCGTACTAATTCACGGTAATCACTCGATGCATTAGCCTGGATAAACGGCGGTGTGAGGTGTGTAATAATAGCAGCATAGCTTCTTCTTTTGGCTATCATTGCCTCTCCAATATTACTGATAGTATAAATATAGCTATGTGGGGTAGAACCTATCAGCGGATCTGTCCAGTCGTAGTCTGAAAGTGCAATTTGCTTTCCAGGAGTGAACTCCACGCTACCATGTGTGCCGAAGTGAATGAGGGAGTTTGCCTTAAATCCTTCTTGAATCCAAAGATATGGGGCAATGTAAGAGTGTGGAGGAGCAACATTTGCACCGTGTACCAACTCAAAGTGATTATCACCTTCACCAGGCATTGGTTGTGGCATTACCACAACATTGCCATATTGCACACGAGCCACAGCAATATAGTCTTTACCATCTTTGGCATAGGACATGTATGAATCTGCAGCGTTTTCATATTTATCTTCCACCTCTTGTATTAACTGAGCAGGTAAGTCCTTTTTGCACCAAGCATTATACTCTTCGATAGGAACTCGAACTGGATTGCCATTTTTTAAGTATGAGTCAAAAGCACCTTGTGCATAAGAACCCAACACTACTCCTTGCGTGTTGATTTGCTTTTTGAAAGTTGCATAATCCGATGGAAGCTTACCGAGGTTATAGCCTTCTGCTTTCATTTTTGTAAGTACATTAAACAAAGACGGTAGCACCTCCATGTCGGCTGCGGTAAGCGCATTCTTCCCTGGTCCTTTAAAATATACGATGGCAACTTTCTTATCCTTGTTTTCCAGTTTCTGAAGATTGAGGTAATTACTTACCATGTCTCCAAACTTTTTCAATCGATTAGGCACTGCTTTGAATACAACAAAGCCATCTTCCGTTAGAAACTCGGTGAATACAGCATATGGTGCAATTCCGCCATCAAATTCTGGCATAGTAACACTTTGGCTTAATAGCCCTCCCATCATTCCTTGGCGGTCATCCACCCATTGGTCATACATCAGGTGAACAGTTAGAGGACACAGCAAGGGCACATTTCTTTCTTTGAGCCATGCTACAATTTCTTCAGCATTTCCTCCACCAAGAGATAATCTACCATGTGGTAGGTATACAATTAGATCGGGCTCAATCTCTTTCATGAATTTAAGTCGCCCGCCAAATCCAGAGATTGGATAAACATTAAGACCTCGCCCTTCAAGTTCAGTGATAAGACTAGTAAAATGCTCTCTATCCACCGAGAATGGACCCATAATGCTGGTCATCACAATAACCTTCTTGTTTCCTTCTTTGTGAAAGCCCTTTTGAGCACAATAAGCTTCGAAGTCTTTAACCGAGTCATAGGCTACCTTTTCGTCTTTGTAAAAAAGCACATCCGAAGGTATTTCCAAGGGAGGATTAATAACTTTGGGCACATTAATAATTTTATCATCTAAGTTGGAACGGATATAGGCATATAGGTTTTGATAATTAGCTGTCCCTCCGTTGCCTAGATAGTCTTGAACCTGCTTTTCATCTTTCTCAGAAAGGGTCGTCAGTTCTAGACCTTTGGTTGTAGACGAGCCTAGATAAATAGGCATTCCTCTTGCTCCCAACTCCTGTACATCTGCCACTTGCTCTTCAGAAAGTTTTAGTCCCATTCCAAAAAAATAGCTACGTCATAGTCTCCTAAATTGGATAAATCTTCTTGTTTTACATTGTATACATCGCAGTGCGAGTCTTGTGCCGATATTGCTAGTTTAGTGTACAGAAAGTCTGGGTAATTTACAAAGGCAATTTTAGTAGCATCCATCTTCCATTTATACAAGGAAAAAGCTCCCAACAATACTACTAGTACAACTATAGTAACCGTAATTTTATTTTTCATTTCCAATCTATTAAGCTAGAAAAGTGCACACGCCCGAAGGAGTGTACACCTAACATTACAGCTTGGTTATTTTTTATTAGTTTTCCATCAGGGCATAGTCAAATTGAATGATACGATCATCTGCTATAGCACCATGGAATCCTGTAAAACGAAGTTTATAAGTTTCACCTGCTTTTGTTCTTATAGCATAGAATAGATTGTCATTTACAGTGTACATAGATGTATTCATATCCACAGATTTCCAATTACGTCCTAGCGCATCAACATCGGTGCTGAACTGAACGGTATCAAAGCTCGCAATTGAAATGTCATACGCAAACACCGCTGCTACATCTTCACTTGCGCTAGGAGTATATTCAAACTTTGCTATTTCTGTAATATTATCCGAGTTTGACAATACGCCCGTTACTCCATACTCATATAGTGTTGATCCCATTTGGATTGGCTCAATGTAATAAGTCATCACCAAATCCCAACCAGTAACCTCCGAAGATACATTGTAATTGTCGCCCTCTACTAAGTTGAAGTCTGTCCAATTATCAGTCCCATGTTTTGCAGTAGCCACAGGGTCTTCGCTGCCGAAGGCAAGGAAGACTTGTCGTGTATAAGCAACCGAACCATCGCCGTGTGTAGCGTTATCAGCTATTTCTGTACTGTAAGCTAAGTCACCCTCAAAAGAGTGAACACCATAGTCTTTAACCTCCACTACCTCATCATCACTACAAGCGGTAGCTGCTAGTGCTACCAACGCTAATCCTAATACTCTTAAATTCATTTCTCTAATTTTAATTTTGGTGATTATTTACGACAATACCCTAACTAACTTTGCTAATAATACCGTTCAGAACAAGAGTTTTGGGCGGTATTTCTACATACACAGATAACTGTTTTCCCAAGCAACTTTTCTCACCAGAGTTATATATAGCAAGAACTATAAACTTTGGTAAGATGAATATCGGTAAATTCAACTCCTTATATGACCTTTTGGAAGCATTTCCTACGGAGGAAAGCTGCATCAAGTATCTGGAACAGCTACGCTGGGCAAACGGTATTCCCGTTTCTCCTTATGACCCAACGTCCAAAGTATATAACCGTGGCGATGGAATGTACCGTTGTAAAAATACAGGCAAGAACTTTAACGTCAGAATAGGAACGATGTTTGAAGGCTCTAAATTACCATTGAGAAAATGGTTTGTGGCTATCTATGAAATAACATCCCGCAAGAAAGGTATTTCATCAATCGAATTATCCAAGAGAATATCCGTGACATATAAAACTGCGTGGTTTATGAATCAGCGTATTCGTGAATGCTTTGGTATCGTCATGGAAGAGAAACTTGACGGAGAAGTCGAGCTTGATGAAACTTTCGTAGGCGGTAAGAATAAAAATCGTCACTATAACAAGAAAGTAAAGAAGTGCCAAGGTAGGAGCTTCAAAGATAAAGTTCCCGTCATGGGTATGCTTCAGCGTGGCGGTAAGGTGGTTTGTAAAGTAGTCCGTGACACTTCCTATAAATCATTGACAGTTCCTATTCTCAAAACCGTAAAACGCACGGCAACGTTATTCTCAGATGAATGGTGCGGATACAAAACTGTTAGCAAGTTATACGAGCATTACGTGGTTGACCACGGTCACGGACAATACGTTGATGAAGATGCTTATACTAACAATATCGAAGGTTTTTGGAGTATTCTGAAACGTGGCTTGACGGGAATATACAACCATACGAGCAAGAAACACCTTCAACGATATGTTAATGAGTTCTGCTTCCGCTATAATACGAGAGATTTTGATGATGTTTCACGATTTAATTTGTTACTTTGCAACTCAAATTATCGTATAACTTTTCAAAGTCTGACAAAATGAGTAAAAAGAAACAAGTAACAATAGAAGACATGGAAAAGGCAATGGCTATCGAACTTCTACCTGCAAAAGAATTGAAGAAGCAAGCAGAAGTTCCCGTGGATTTTTCTGCTCTCATGCAGAAGGCTCTGAAATACGATATTAAACCTAAAAAGAAGGGCAAGAAATAATCCTGCCTTCATCTAAATTTGACCTTGGGAGCTTGCTCTGCGGTTTCCTTTACTTTTTAACCCAGCATTGCTTTTGGTCGCTCCAATATATTCCATTCTTTTCGAGAACTTTATCAAAAGCCTTTTGGCTTTCTTCGTCTTCAAGTCCTGCATAGTTCCAATCCGTTTCGTCATCCCAGCCAGTACTTGAATTGAAATAATCATTCAAATCTACTGTCCGTTCAATATAGCTATCGGAAGGTTCTATTTTGGGAGCTACTTCTTCAATTTGATAGCTCTTTCGGAGTTCCCTTTTTTCTATTGTACGATTGTAGAAAAATACGGCAAATAATACAAGCGGTATAAGCACGATACTCCATAATACCTTAACGAGTGTATCACTTTCTCCTTTCTCACGCTCTAAATGCTTGGAAGATGCTAATACAATCAATCCTACGATACCCCAGAATAGAGATAAGAAGAACCAGTTTACAGAATTACGTCCTTTTCGGGAAGCTAATACAGCGGTGGCAATAGAAATACCCAATGCAAACAGAATACAAAAGAAACCTACTATAAGTTCCATGGTGGCGAATTTTAACGAGTTCTCCACGACAGCCATAGGAGAAGTTTAACAATGTTAGTTGTTAAAGAAAGTGGGCTGCCCCTGTGCATACTCGTTAGGTATCGCCAAACACCTGTATATACGCACAGTAGGGCAACCCACAAGTATGAGCTGTCCTCTGTGCCTCGTATATACCTCTTGATAATTTGGCGATTTCAACGAGTATAAGGCACTTTCCTTATTATATTCCAAAACTTTGTCCCGAAAGACAATGCAAAGATAGTGAGAAAATTCGTATCTTTGCTGGAGGTTATAAAGGTTTGTACAATGATAACAGAAACGTGTCCAAAATGCAATTCAAATAAGGTAAACTTTAATCCAGAAGTTGGTTTTTGGTATTGTGATGATTGCGGTGCTATATGGCATCAACATTATAATGAAGTTGCTTCATCAAATAACAGCACACCTCTTAAATCCTCATCTGATAATGATTCAAAAGATGAATCATAGATTTTTCTAATTTCAGATTCAATTTCTTCCAGTGAATTAAATTTAGAACGCACTTTGAGAAGGAATACTCTTGCTTTTTGTTCTGATAATCGCTCTCTAATGTCTTTGCGCGTAGCCAGTTTATTTATAGTATTCATAATGTCTTATTTATCAAGTGTTCTATAATCGGGATTAGCTTTCATTTTACTCCGTATCGTAATATCATTGAATAGTTTACGGATACAAAGAATACCTAAACTTTCGCCAAGTTTCGGAAACTTCTCCATAAACCGTCCTTTCAGAAGATGAAGATGCAAAGAATGTTTTTCTTCGTCCTTATAATCAAACTGTTCCTCAAACATAATCTGATTGTTCCGTTCTCCTCTGACGATGATATTGGCATCCTTTCCGCCATTGTCCTGTACTTCGATTGAAATAATTGTTCTGTTCATATTTACAAATTTTCTTTATTCTATATCTGAAAACTTTGGAAACAATAATGCGACATTATGTCAGGTGTAATGGTGTGGTATAAAAATTGTTAATTGCATATTTAGTGTCATCGGCATTCCGTTTTGCTTAAAATCCTATTATTGGATATAACGGCAGTTTTCAACCAATCTTCCTGACAATTAAGATGGCGGAGTTCCTCTTCGTTAACAAGGGTAACTAACATGTTTAACTAAGTAAAAATATCATTATGGGTATTAAACCAGGTCCAAAAAGAACTGCTATTTCCACAGGAAAACCTGACCGTCGTCAAAGAGACAACAAACAGACTCCAGGAAATACACCCTCTTTGAAACCCCATATTCATAAGAAAGGGGATTAAACTCCAAATAAAAACGGATGCCATTATCAGACATCCGTGGAGTAAAATTGTTTCGCTTCCTACTTTAACCTTGCTGCAACAAGGTAATGGGTCTTATCAAAGCTACTGTCATTTTGGCACTATGACGGCGGCTTTTCTTTATAACGCTGCGAATATAACGAATAATATCTGGAAATTTTAAGATTTCAGTTATTATAAATCAGACAAACCTATTTAGGGTATTGTCGTAAATAATCACCTTAATTTTTTATTTATATAATTTGTATATCAAGCTAATGTAGAACGACCGCCCGTAAGAAATGGGAACTCCTCCCGACCCCGAACTATGTGCTGTTCCTGCGGTAGCGCGTTGCACCGATGTAACATCAAATGCATTTCGTACACCCAAAACTACATTCAATGAAGGTTTGCTAAACTGACGCGATATCGATGCATTGAGTATATCGTAAGACTCCTGCAAGCCTTCCTTCACTTCCTCGTCTTCAGTGAAGAAGTAGGGCAATTTTCCGTTGAGTTTATAATCTATGGTTAGGCGTACTTTCGTATTTGTCTCATAGGCTTTCAATCCTGCAAAGAAGTCATGTGTTGGGTTATACTTATTTCCATTGCCAGTGTCAGAATGTGAGTTATATCTACCAGTGTAGCCGTAACCTACATAAGGGTTGAAAATATTTTTAAACTTGTAATCGAAGTTTAAGCTTAGCCCATTGGTGCGAAACATGTCGATATTATAGTAGCTATATCCCGTGCTATTTTCAATTGAAGTGAGCGAAATCATGTTTTCGATATCATTATAGAAGAATGTTGCATTCCATTTGAAGACGCTGTTTTCTTTTATTATCCGATAATCAACACTAGAGTTCAGGTTGTAAGAAGACTCTGCTTTCAAGTCCTCATTTCCATAAATCTCATGATTACTATTAACAAATTCCATGTAAAGCTCTTTTATATCGGGAGCTCTAAACCCCTTGGCAAATGAAGTTCTCCAACTTAGGTTATCTATTATGTCCCATTTCACATTCATTGAATAAACCAATGGAGTGCTATAACTCGTATTATAGGCATATCTCAATCCAGGCATGATATACAGCTTGCTTATTGGCATATACTTTAGGTTTATGAAACCTGCATAATCCCCCATACTTTGTGCTTCATCTTTGATTCTAGAACCAATCATCTCTTCGTAATTAAGATCTAATCCTGTTTGCATAGATAGTTTGGTATTGAACGTTTGCATGTATATTGCACGCATCAATGCCTGATTCATTGTTTGTGATTTTTCCTTTTCTGAATATATAACGGACAAATCCGATAGGTCTTTAGTATATGCCTGACTATACCTATCGTAATGATTGTATGAGGTAACAACGTTTAAGGTTTTGTTGGCTCTCCATCGGCGATTGATTGTAGCACCTACATCAAATCGATCTGTGAAGTAATAGGTATTATAAGTCTTTATTGTTTGTACAATATCACCTTCGTAATCAAGGCGGTCTGTATAATATCTTCCTTTGAGATCTAAGTCCCACTTTGTCGTTTTGTATGCATATAGTAAGTCTGCAAAATATTGTCGCTTAGGCTTCCAATCTTGCGATCGTGTAGTTTCGTCGAAGTCAACACCGCCAAACCACTCGGTGCCTACATTCACACCGAGATTGTGCTTATCACCAATTCGCTTATTCATCCTTACCGACCCAGTATATTTCCCCACGCTCTCTGCGTAGGCTTGTACTTGAGTTTCTAGTTTGTGATGATTGTTTTTCTTTGTAATAAGATTGATTGTGCCTGCAATGGCATTATTTCCATAGACCACAGACATCGGACCTTCCACTATTTCTACTTGAGCAATATCATCCAATCGAACTTGGCTTAAGTCCAGATTGCCATCTAGACGTCCAATAATGGATACTCCATCTATCATCACCTTTACATTTTGACCTCCCAAACCCATCATTTCTATTTGCGAACCCAATATAAGGTCTGTACTCATGCGGATATTTGCTTCTGTCATCAAAAGGTCATTCAAACTTTGTGAACCAGAGGCTTTTATTTTGGCTTCTGATATCAACTTCACTTTATATATAGAGCTATCTACAGATGTAGGCTTTATCTCGCCAACGGCAACTACTTCTTCTAGATTATACCCTCTGGGCATTGAAATTTTCACTGGAGCTTCTAGATTCTGTATTGGTACACTTATCTTAGTTGTTTCGTAGCCCACAAAGCTTGCATACAAGGTTATTGCAGATTCTGGCATTGTAATGGACAGGCTAAAATTACCATCTTCATCCGCCGTAGTTCCCTCCTTGGTTTCGACACAGTATACATTTGCAAAAGGGATCGCATTTCCAACCGATGAATTCACTTTACCTCTAACCACAACATCTTTTGATACTGCATAGGAAACAGTAGCACATAAAATGAGTAAGGAAGTAGTTATTATTCTGATTATTTTCACTATTTTGTTTTGTTTTAAATAAGGAGATGCAAATAATAGCTGCTCACTTCTCCCTAATCTTCTTGCTTTCCGAAATTCATTTGTATCTTTGCTTCATGGCAGGATTCATGGACACCGATATTAAGTATATGGCAGGAGTAGGTCCGAAAAGGGCTGAAATACTGCGTAAGGAATTGCAGGTTGCCACATTTGGCGATATGCTTTACTACTTTCCCTATAAATATATTGACCGTACAAAGTTCCACACCATTCGCGAATTAAATACCTCTTCTGCTCATGTGCAGATTAAAGGCATGGTGCGCCGAAAGGAGTTGCAGGGTGAAGGAAAAAAGCAACGATTGGTGGTTACCTTTGCCGACGAAGCAGGAAGTATTGAACTGATTTGGTTTTCGGGCATTAAATACATACAAGATAACCTGAAAGTGAATGAGTGGTATGTGGCGTTTGGTAAGCCTACCGTGTTTAACTCTCGATTCAATATAGCCCACCCTGAAATAGAATTAGCATCGGTGGAGTTGGAAAAGAAAAACGTGTTGCAGGCTTTTTATAACACGTCGGATCGGATGAAGAAAAGTTTCATTAGCACCAAAGCCATTTCAAAAATTCAAGAAAATATTTCAAAATCGGCACAAGGAAATATTTATGAAACCTTGCCTAAATCGCTAGTTGGACGCTTGCATTTAATGCCTTTGGCGCAAGCCTTACTGCAAATTCATTTTCCCGAAAGCACGCAGTTGCTGCAATATGCCACTTTCCGATTGAAGTTTGATGAGCTATTTTATATTCAGTTGAAGATTCAGCGCCTGAAATTTAATCGGCAGAATAGCTTTAAGGGCTTTGTTTTTAGTGAAGTGGGCGACTATTTTAATACCTTCTATAAAGACTATCTACCTTTTGAGCTAACAGGTGCGCAAAAAAAAGTCATAAAAGAAGTGCGCCAAGATATGCGTAGGGGAGTACAAATGAATCGTTTGGTGCAAGGCGATGTGGGAAGCGGCAAAACGCTAGTGGCGCTCATGTGTGCGCTCTTGGCATTCGACAATGGATATCAAGCCTGCCTTATGGCACCAACCGAAATTTTGGCTACACAGCACCATGCATCTATTACCAAAATGTTGGGCAACTTGAGGGTGAATGTGGCATTACTCACCGGTTCTACCAAAAAGAAAGCACGGGAAACAATTCATGCCGGATTGCAAGATGGTACTATTCAGTTACTCATAGGTACTCATGCTTTAATTGAAGACACCGTGCAGCTGAATAAGCTTGGGCTTGTAATTGTAGATGAGCAACATCGTTTTGGTGTAGCTCAACGTGCTAAGTTGTGGGAGAAGAATTCTGACACGCCACCCCATGTGCTTATCATGACAGCTACGCCCATTCCGCGCACATTGGCAATGACGCTTTACGGCGATTTAGATATTTCAGTTATCGATGAACTTCCTCCGGGCAGAAAATCCATTGAAACGCGGCATTACCTAGAGAATCGTCGATTGCAGGTGTACGATTTTATTCGTAAGGAGATTGCAAAAGGTCGTCAGGCATATATTGTTTACCCTCTGGTGAAGGAATCGGAGAAGATGGATTTGAAGAATGTGGAGGATGGTTTTGCACACATGAAAGAGGTTTTTCCGCAGTGCGAAATCAGTATGGTGCATGGGCAAATGAAGCCCGTAGAGAAAGAAAAAGAGATGATGCGTTTCAAACAAGGAGAAACGCAAATCATGGTAGCTACAACGGTGATTGAAGTGGGGGTAGATGTGCCCAATGCTTCGATTATGGTAATTGAAAGTGCCGAACGTTTTGGGCTGTCGCAGCTGCATCAGTTGCGTGGACGAGTAGGGCGTGGAGCCGAACAGTCATATTGTTTGCTCATGTCGGGATATAAACTCAGCAACACCAGTCGCAAGCGATTGGAAACAATGGTACGCACCAACGACGGATTTGAAATTGCCGAGGTGGATTTGCAACTTCGCGGTGCAGGCGATATTGAAGGCACGCAGCAAAGTGGTGAAGGTTTTGAATTGAAGATTGCCAAATTAGGTAAAGATGGTGAAATCTTACGCATTGCCTCGGAAACCGCCAATGAGGTGCTAACTGCAGACCCTAAACTAGAAACCCAAGATGGTAGATTGCTTCAATATTATCTCGACCGCATGAAAACAACCGAGTTCGATTGGAGTGTTATTTCGTAATGACATTGGGGTGAAAGTTTTTAGCCGTAAATTTATTTGCCGCACAATGCCTTCCCTGTTTCCGATTGATTGCAAGCTTTGATGCCTTCGGGAGTTCCTTCAAACACAATAGTACCACCGTGTTTTCCGCCTTCAGGACCGAGGTCGACAAGCCAATCGGCACAATTAATAACATCAAGATTGTGCTCAATGATAATCACTGAATGACCTCGATTAATTAGCGCATTGAGCGATTTCATCAGCACATCTACATCGTAGAAATGTAACCCTGTGGTTGGCTCATCGAATATGAAGAGCGTGTGCGCCTGATTTTCTTTCGAAAGAAAGGCTGCCAACTTTACACGTTGACTTTCACCGCCCGATAGTGTAGATGAACTTTGTCCTAACTGCACATAGCCTAAGCCCACATCTTGAAGAGGCTGTATTTTAGCTGCAATTTTATGTTCGATGCTCAGTTTCCCTGATTGGAAAAACTCGATAGCTTCATCTACACTCATTTGCAAAATATCATAAATGCTCTTGTTGCGATGTTTAATTTCAAGCACATCGTCTTTAAATCGTTTGCCTTTACAGCTTTCACACTCCAAAGTAACGTCGGCCATGAATTGCATCTCGATATGAATGAATCCTTCTCCTTGGCACTCCTCACATCTACCGCCATCAATATTGAAAGAGAAATGCGAAGCCTTGAAACCATGGTGTTTCGATGCCGGCAAGTCGGCGTAAAGCTTGCGAATCTCATCGTAGGCTTTCAGGTAAGTTACCGCATTAGAGCGTGAAGATTTGCCAATAGGATTTTGGTCAACAAACTCTATTGCTTTTATTTGTTTAATATCGCCTTTAATGGCGTTGTGTTTGCCTGTTTTTTCTGCTGTTATGCCAAGCATCTTAGCCACTCCGGGGTATAGAATCTTACTTACTAAGGTTGATTTTCCCGAGCCACTCACACCGGTAACCACCGTTAGGCAATTCAGCGGAAACTTCACCGACACATTCTTAAGATTGTTTTCCTGAGCACCGAGCACTTCAATATAATTATGCCATTTGCGAGGTGCTTGTTCTGGTAAAATGCACTTTACCCCAGTAAGATAATCGGCAGTTAGGCTATTTTCGGCGTGAAGCAATGCCTTGTGGTCGCCCTGAAAAATAACTTCGCCACCATGCACACCAGCCATCGGACCAATATCAATGATTTCATCGGCAGCGCGTATAATTTTCTCCTCGTGCTCCACAACAAGCACCGTGTTGCCTACGCTTTGCAGCTTCCGCAGCACTGAAATCAGTCGTTCGGTATCTTTGGGGTGCAGACCAATGCTGGGTTCATCAAGAATATAGATAGAGCCCATCAAACTTGAGCCTAGCGAGGTAGCAAGGTTAATACGCTGACTTTCGCCACCTGAAAGTGTTGATGACAGTCGGTTGAGCGTAAGATAACCCAAGCCCACATCGCAAAGAAAGTCCACACGATTGTTGATTTCAATTAGAATGCGTTTGGCAATGGCAGTGTCGTGTTCATTCAGTTTTAGTGAGTTGAAAAAATCACGTAGCTCATCAATAGGCATTAGCACCAATTCTTGCACCGAAATACCGGCCACTTTCACATAGCTAGCATCTTTTTTCAGTCGAGAACCTTTGCAATCGGGGCAATCAGTTTTCCCGCGATAGCGAGCAAGTAGCACCCGATTTTGAATCTTGTAGGCGCTAGCTTCCACCATTTGAAAGAAACTATTAATACCCTCGAAATATGAACAGCCATCCCAAAGTTGCTGCTTTTGCTTCTCGGTTAAATCGCAGTAAGGAGTGTGAATAGGGAAATCGCAGCGAGACGCATTCATGATAACATCAAGCTTAAAACTTTGCAGCGTTTCGCCACGCCAACACGCCACCGCATCTTGATAGATCGAAAGCATTTTGTTGGGAATTACAAGGTCAGGATCTATGCCAATAACCTTGCCATATCCTTCGCATTTGGGGCAAGCACCCACCGGATTGTTGAAACTGAAAAGATGCTCTGAAGGTTCTTCAAAGCTCATGCTATCTACCTCAAATTTATTCGAAAATTGCTGTGTAAGCCATGCGCCTGCTTGGTCATATTTAATAAAACACTCGCCACGACCTTCAAAAAAAGCCGTTTGCACCGAATCGGCACAACGGTTCAGATTATCTTCCTCAGTACTAGCAGAAATTCGGTCGATAATCAAGGCACAATCGTTGCATTTAAGCGAGTTGTCTCTCATCGCATCATCTATTCGCTTTACCCCTTGAGGCGTATCAACTCTTGAAAATCCTTGTTGAGCCAATATTTCTAAATGCTGCTGAAGAGTGCGGTCTTCGAAGTCCGGAACTTGAGCGCAGATCATAACCTTAGTTCCTTCGTTTAGGCTGCCAATGAAATTCACCACATCGGTTACAGAATGGCGTTTCACCTCTTTGCCCGAGATGGGAGAAATGGTTTTACCCACACGCGCAAAAAGTAATTTTATGTAGTCGTAAATTTCGGTAGAAGTACCTACCGTTGAGCGTGGATTGCGTGAATTTACCTTTTGCTCAATTGCAATAGCAGGTGGTATTCCCTTAATGAAATCAACTTCGGGTTTATTTAAACGTCCTAGGAACTGCCGAGCATATGATGACAAGCTCTCTACATATCGACGTTGTCCTTCGGCATAAAGCGTATCGAATGCTAACGAAGATTTCCCCGAGCCCGACAATCCTGTTACCACAATAAACTGATTGCGAGGAATGCGAAGTTCGATGTTTTTTAAATTATGCACTCGTGCACCCTTAATATGTATTTGTTGATTTTGCTTGTTGCTGCTCATGATCAAAGATTAATTGAGCTGCAAAGATAATATTTTAAAGTGATAGGTGCTATTTGCTAGCTGCCGATAAATGTTCTTTGCTTGTGTACTATGGCGAGTTTATCCGAATAAAAACATTTCCACATTAGCAGAAAAATTGTACTTTTGGGGCATTAGAAAAAATGTTTCATGGAAAACTTCATTGTATCAGCACGGAAATACCGTCCCGACACTTTTCAAACAGTGGTAGGGCAAGCTCAGATTAGCTCAACATTGAAAAATGCTATTGCAAGTGGTAAGATTGCTCATGCTTATCTGTTTTGTGGCTCGCGAGGGGTGGGGAAAACCACCACGGCTCGTATCTTTGCAAAGACCATCAATTGCGAGAATCTAAGTGCAGAGGTTGAACCGTGCAATGCTTGCGAATCGTGCAAAGCATTCAATGAAAACCGATCATATAACATCCATGAACTAGATGCAGCCTCTAATCGTGGGGTAGAAGAAATGCAAAAACTTATTGATCAGGTGCGCATTCCGCCACAAGTGGGAAAATATAGCGTGTTCATCATCGATGAGGTGCATATGCTTACAGCTCATGCCTTCAATGCTTTCTTGAAAACCTTGGAAGAGCCACCAGCACACGCAAAATTCATCTTGGCTACCACCGAAAAGCACAAAATTTTGCCCACTATTCTGTCGCGTTGCCAAATTTACGATTTCAACCGCATGACCATCGACGACACGGTGAAGCATTTGCAATCGGTGGCAGAAAAGGAGGGGGTAGAAGTAGAAGCCGCAGCTTTGAACGTAATTGCCCAAAAGGCAGATGGTGCCATGCGCGATGCACTTTCTATTTTTGACCAAATTGTGAGTTTTTGCGGAAAGCAAGTTACCTATCAGCAAGCCATTCAGAACCTCAATGTACTTGATTATGATTATTACTTCCGAGCAGTTGATGCCTTGTTAAAGCATGACGTGTCGACTGTATTGCTTCTTTTCAATGATGTATTGCAACACGGTTTCGATGGGCATCATTTCGTTATTGGATTGAGCACACACCTACGCGATCTGCTTGTGTGTAGAGATCAAGCCACAGTGCAGCTATTACAAGTGGGGCAAGAGGTGAAAGAGAAATATAAAGAGCAAGCGCAACAATGCGAGCAAGCCTTCCTTTTGGAGGCACTTCAGATTTGTTCCGACTGCGATGTTCACTATAAATCGAATGATAACAAACGATTGGCAGTTGAAATTTCCCTTATGCGTATGGCGCAGTTAGGACTAAAAAAAAAATAGCTGATGTGAGCGATATGCTCGAAGCGATTTTCAGCACCTTACCAGAGCATCCTTCGGCAAGCACGAAAACGCCACCAGCACCAGTTGTTAAATCGTCGGCACCAGAAAACACGAAAAAGGCAGAACCTTTGCCACCGCCAACAACTGCGGTTTCAGGAGCAAAGCGAGCTTTACGTCGTAAGACCGTCTTGCCCTCAACTGGAGGTGGAGTTTCAGCAGCTTCAACATTGGCGGAAGAAATGGCAACCGATGTAGTGGAACAAGCAAAAAGCTATGTTCAAGGAGAGAAATTAAATGAACCCGTAAACCTTAAAGAACTAGACGAGCTTTGGCAAGGATTCTTGCGAAAATTAGATGATCGTCCGGCTCTGAAAGCAGCCATGCGAAAAACACCCACTGTGGAAAACCATGTGTTGAAGCTAGAAGTAGGGAGTAAAATTGGAGCAGAAGAAATCAGCAAGATTAAGCCCAAATTATTGAACCATCTTAAGAATAAACTGCGAAATTCGTACTTAGAACTGCATACAGAGGTGGTGGAAATAGAAAATGTGGAAGGACGTCCGATGACAGAAAGCGAGATGTTTACCGACATGAAGAAAAAGAACCCCAATCTACAAAAACTGATTAATTTGCTTCAGTTGGAACTGACGCAATAATAATAACCTGAGTTCCGGATAAGATTTTGCCTCAGGTTGTTCTGTTTTTGAGTAGAAATTTCGGCTTTTCCAAGAAGGAATATCGGGATATTTTGAGTGAGAAAGACGGAATTTATGCCAAAAACAGAGCAAAAAGGCTCTTATGTGCGGCTTTTAATAAATCCTGTGGTGAAAGCTTATCCAGAACTCAGGTTAATATTCAGACCGATTGAGCAAGCGCCGTAAATCCGAAATACATAATATTTCGTACTTACGGCGCTTGTTTTTTTGTTTAAGATTGGCTATCGACATATGCTGCCAAAACCAAGGCTAGTACTTAAAAATCAGCTTGAAGTTAAAGTTTCGTCCCATGTTGTAGAAACCTTCCTTTCCGGTTTCTTCATTGTGCCCCGCATATTTTAAGCGATTAAGATGGCTTTGATAGGATTTGTTGGCAAGATTGTTTCCTGAAAGATAGAACGAACAAAAGTTACGACCTTTCTTAGTTATAAAATCAGTACCCACCGATGCGTTAACCAAAGTGTAGGCGGGTGTGCGTGTTTCGGTGTTGTAAGCCGAAAAATAATCATCTTGAGCCGCATTTACATCGAGCCCCAAACTGAAAAAGGTGTGTTTGGTGTATTTCGACAAATTTCCTAAATCGAATTTCAGTTCAGGTTGCCAATTGAAAGGTGGAATCATGGGCAAGTTGCTCAATGAATCGGCTTGTTGTAGCAATCGACCACGCGTGTAGGAAATCGTGTTTTGAATGTGCAACCAGTGCATGGCATGAGGATGATAGTCGATGAATAATTCCCCGCCATATAAGTGAGCCTTTCCCTGTGCATACTGATAGACCGAACTATTATCCATAATGGAATCGGATCCTGTAACATTCTGAATTTTACGATTGTAAATATAGTTGTTGATGTGGTTGCTAAACAAGTTTAACTCGGTTGCTATGTGCTGACTAGACACTCCAATTCCCCAATCAAGCTGAAAACTATGCTCAGCATCTAGCTCAGCATTTCCCAACTGATATTGGTAAGAGCCCTCGTGCGAACCATTAGAACCTAGCTCTGCAACATTTGGCGCTCTATATCCGCACGCAAGGTTTAACTTGGTGTAAGTAACATCTGAAAGCTGATAAGTTGCGCCTAAGCTTGCCGACAATCCACTGAATTTAACATCGAAGCCATCAAAAATATCTGCTGCCTCATGCACATGATCTCCGTGTTCTACCTCTTCGGTGTGTAGTTCTTCGCCTGTGCTTGAACGATGGTCGTAGCGTAGTCCACCACTCAAATCCCATTGTCCAATTTGCTTGTGCGCTATAAAGTAAGCCCCAATATCGAACAGTACATAGTTGGGAACTAAATATTCTACTCCCTTGTTTTCCGAATGCTGATACATTCCACCAACTCCTGTGGTAAATTTCCAATTATTGAGGCTACTGTGTTCGTATTTTACATCGTAATTTAAGCTGTTCAGCACCATGTAAAGTGCCACTTCGTCTTCTTCAAACTCTTTGCGTCGGTTTTGTTGAAATCCTAGAGTTTCAGTTAGTTTACCTTGTTGACCAATGTAATCGCGGTTTTCTATGCTCGCCTTGTAGTGCACAATTTCTTGATTATGGCTGTGGCTATGTCCCTCTTCATGTCCATTGTGTTCTTCATGCTCATCGGTGTGTTCCTCCAACGATGGAATGTTCGGATTAATATTGTATAAACTAAAATTGGTGTGCGTGTAGCCATTTTGTCTATTTTTGCCAAGCATGATTCTTGCCGAGTTTTCCGAAAAATCAGAATTTTCTACTTTTCCATCGATGCTATTCTGGAAATCTTGTGTGTGCTTGCCACCCAATTGTGCCGCCCAAAGCCAGTCGTTCTGATTTCCTTGTGCTTGCCCTGAATATCCCCAAAGGTGATTGTTTGTTTGATAATTCAACATGGCAATTGCTTTTACGGTGTTTGGCGCTACCGAAGGTGCCGAAATGAGATTTATTACCCCAGCCATGGCATCAGACCCAAAGGCTAAGCTAGCAGGACCTTTCAAAATTTCAGCATGATCTACCGCATACTCATCAATTTCAATGCCGTGCTCATCGCCCCATTGCTGCCCCTCTTGGCGAATACCATCATTCACCACCACCACGCGGTTATACCCCAATCCGCGAATGACAGGTTTAGAAATGCCAGAGCCAGTGCTTATTTGCGAAACTCCGGGTTCTTTGCTTAGTGCATCAATGAGGTTAGTTCCACTGCTTCGAAGCAGCGCTTGTTTCGGTACAAGGGAAATGGGTGCTGGTGTCCGATTCTTTTCTACATAGCCCGCCTGACCGGTAACTACTAATTCGCTCATTTCTGTAACAGAAAAGTGAAGCTTAAAATCGTGAGTAGAAATTTCTTTCAGGTCTAAGCTAATGCTTTCCGACTTGTATCCCATGCAAGACACTTGCAAAATGAGTTTCTTATTAGGAAGTTTATCGAAATAATACTGTCCATCGACATTGCTAATAGCGCCTTTTTTGATTTCGGGGAAATAAAGTTGAACCCCATTTAGTGGCATTTGATTGTCGGCATCTGTAATTTTGCCGCTTAATGTTTGTGCATATAGACTTTGACTTGCAAGCAAAATAGCCCCAAGCAAGATATGTTTGAATACATTCATATTAGATTGTTATTTACGTGAATATTGGTGCACAGCAACAGACATCTTTAGAAACTAAAGACAGTAGGTGAGTGCAGAAATCAGGAAATTAACAATAGACAGGAGGGGCACGAAGACTAAAAAAACGAGCAATATACTGTTCTTTATTCCGTGTGTTTTGCACCAAGGTATCAATATGCTCAAAGCTACGAGCATTTAAAATATTCTCGGTGTTTTGCGTGAAGCTAAGCAGTTGGAAGTCGCAAATTAAACACTTTTCTTTGCTAGACTCAATTTTATTTCCCTTGGGTTGGATTGTTGGGTTGGGTTGCGCGTTGTTTTCGCAACAATGATGCTGAAAGCTAGGTAGGCTTAGGCTGTGCACTGTTTGACTGACCGAAGGGAACAGAAATAACAGGAGAAGAATCCAGCTAGAAAATAAACGATACCGTTGTCTTTCGTTTTTCATGGTAGGCAAAGATAGTCTTTTTGCGTATATTTGCCTAAAATAAAGAAAACATGACAGGAAAAGAGTTAAGAATAGTGTTCATGGGAACACCCAATTTTGCAGTAGAAAGTTTGCGTGCCTTGGTAGATGGAGGCTATAATGTGGTAGGGGTGATTACACCTCCAGACCGCCCCGCTGGTCGTGGACGACAAGTGCAGCAATCGGCAGTGAAACAATATGCAGAATCGGTGAATCTGAATGTGCTTCAACCAGAGAAGCTTAAAAATCCTGAGTTTGTAGTCGAGCTTGAAGCCTTGCAAGCCGATCTGCAAGTGGTGGTGGCATTCCGTATGTTGCCAGAGGTAGTGTGGCGTATGCCTCGACTGGGTACTTTCAATCTTCATGGTTCTCTTTTACCTCAATATCGTGGCGCAGCTCCGTTGAATTGGGCAATCATGAATGGCGACAAGGAAACAGGGGTAACCACCTTTTTGCTTTCGCATGAAATCGACACGGGTGCTATTCTCTTTCATGAAAAAATAGCAATTGGTGCTGATGATAATGTAGGAACTATTCATGATGCACTTATGGTTATTGGGGCTCAATTGGTAACCAAAACAGTAGATGCACTAGCACAAGGTAATTACGCCGCCATTGCACAAGATGAAACCGAAGAATTAAAGCCTGCCCCAAAAATTTTTAAAGATGATTGCAAGATTAATTGGAATCAGTCGGCAGAACAAGTGCGCAACCAAATTCGAGGACTTTCGCCTTATCCTGCTGCATGGTCGGCGGTGAAGGATGCTAAAGATAAAGAATTAAGCATGAAAATATATGCAGCGCAGTTGACCGAAACCTGTGCAAATATAACTCCGGGGACTGTACAAACAGATGGTAAAACTTATTTGAAAGTGGCAACAGCCGATCGGTGGTTGGCCATTGAAGATATGCACCTAGCAGGCAAGAAACGTCTGCAAGTAGACGATTTCCTACGAGGAATGCAGCAGGCAGATCAATTAAAGTTTCAATAGAGTCTAAAGCAATAAAAACAGTAAAGGTTTTCCCACTAACCGGAATTTCAGATGAGCTTTAAGCTTATTCGAAATTCCGGTTAGTAGTATAAAGTAGTTTGCTATAAGCGGATTAATTCCTTACTAAAAGCATCTTTTTTTGCGCAGGCTATTCTTCTGTATTTCGATTTCGGCTAATCTTTTTGCCCAGTAATTGCCCAGTGAAGAATGCTCCCACAAATAATGGGTAAGTCCACCAAGCAAAGCCAATGCCTGTCCATTGGCGAATAACCACAATGTAAGGGATAGGTAAATGAATGGAACAAAACCACTCGAAGCTGAGTTTTTTTACGCGCGTACGCCACATTCCGTAGGGAATGTTTAAAAGCAGAATAAGAAGTGTATCGAAGAGAACAATGAAAATCGTGTTCATGGCTTTGAAAATTTCTGACAAATATAGTATAATAATTCTATCGGGTACGACAGAACGCAAGTAAAATCACGGTCGCAGATTCGGGAGGTGGCTGCGACCTACAGATTTTTATTTTCTTGAATGGGTGTGTTTTAATTTCGGTGTTGAGTATATCTTTTTGGCTTGTTTTGTTGGGCAACTATACTGTCTCAACTCTACGCTTTCACCCAAAGTATGGACTGTTTTAGTGGTGACTAACTTCTGCGTTGACATACGTATCACAATTTCAGCTCAAGTCATCCTATTGCCTAAAAAAGATAGCGGAGCATTTTTTTAAGAAGAAAAAGTCTGATAAAGTACAAAAAAAGGGGTGGTAAACGCTAAATGTAACGCCTGCTACTTTCTGCAACAAAAATGGACTTCGTCACACCGTCTGAATACTATTTTCAAACGAAAATTGAACGCATGGGATATGACACCCTCATGCTCTAATCTTATAAAAGTGGGTTAAAAAGATGAGTTGTTGATTTAATTTTTGGAGCATTTGTTGTCTTTTTTTTATAAAGTAAAGATGTCATTTTTTAGGCTAAGACCCAAAAGTATCCCCTGTGCCAGTTTTTTCTGCCTAAGGCAATGGGACGGATCGCATTTTCTGCTAAATTATTATCAATCTCCAAATCTCCATTGTGCAGATATGCCAGTAAATTATCCCAATGATTTATGCAGTAGTGGCAAGCTTTACCTAGTGGCGACTTTGGGGTGCGCTCCAGACTTATTGCGCTAATCCACTTTCCCAACTCATTTAGAATAGGCAATGCCCTTTTAACTCGAAGTTCCTTGCGTTGTTCTGAATTGATATTCTTCTTCCTTGATTCTCGCTCTACTTCGTATACCTTCTGGAATTTGAGCATGGCAATTTCAACTCGGTTTCGGTCTGAATCGAGTGCATCTGCAAATTTACGGCGCACATGAGCTAGGCAATTTACTAACCTGAGTTTCGGATAAGCTTTCACCACAGAAATTATTTCAAAAATAGTTGCACTTAGAAGCCTTTTGTTCTGCTCAAAAGCAGAACAACCTTTATCCGAAACCCAGGTTACTAGTGTAATGTCTCTATTTTCACTTGCTGCCACTATTTTTTATTATAAACTGCATAACCATCTGTTTGCAAAAATCCGGTGAAAGGTTTGAGTAATTTCGTGGGAGCTTCAGCTCCTCGTCCCGGCATATAGTGAAACAATACCAATCGGAGAATAGGACTGTGGAAAACTCAATGATAGCCTTGATATGTTTTCTTCTTTTCCCTTATCCAATACTTTTATTGGTGTCTCATCTGCCTGAACATAGCCTGATAAAAAACTTGGCGCATGGGTTCTTCGTAAAGAGGTAGCAACAAATTACAAACATTCTCTTGCCAACCGTTAATTGTGGAAGAGGCTATATTGATATTGCTTCGTTGTGTTCTACACAAACCATGGGGACTGCTTCTTTGTTGCAAACCCCTTTTATTTGCTCTGTCGATCATTGTTCCTCCGTTATTTTTTTCAATATACTGCTTCATATTAACGTCAAATCGTCTATCTATAGCAAAACATTCTTTTCGTTCATCACTCATCTCTTGGGCAAAATCGGGATTGTATTTCCCAGTCTTGGAGGAGTTGCGTTTAATCTCTCTACGAATCGTACATACCTTTGTTTCAGTTTTAAATATGCCATTTTCGTTTTTTTTTGGTAGAAAACAAAGATAAGCATTTAAAATTTGAGAGGAAGTTGCAGCTTTCTCTCTTTGTTTCGCTACGCTTCACAAAACAAAGAGAGAAAAATACTTCCCTAAAACGAGGTTTTTCTAATGGAATTTAAGGGTAACCGGTTTTAAACCTTCCATTTTGGAGGCTATAAAATGGTTTGTAATCTTCCGTTGAATTGGCGAAATATGCGATAGAATGGGCATAAAGTCAACTTGTAATTTTAATGTTAAGCTTAATTTGTGCTGAGCTAATTCAGATACAGATATCCATTTTTTTGTATCTTTGAGAGGTGTCAATTGCACAACAAGTAGCTTTGTTGAATTGTTAATAGGCAAAGAGTTGAATAACTTAGTAAGTATATAATATAACTATAAAATTATGACAGTACACAGAACTTATGGTCTTAAGCTTACCGACACCGATGAGCCTAAAGTATCATTAAAGAAAAAGATTCAGTACATTAATCTGAAACTTGCTGCAGGAGGATATCCTACTTGCGAAAGCGTAGAAGGAAAGAGCAATTTGCTAGAAGTTGCTGCACCCTTGTTGTCGAGCTATAGTATCAAGTCAAGTTTAGTAGGCAATAGCCTTTCACCAGTGGGAACTCGCGTAAAGAACTTCCTCGACCACTATCTTTCTGATGTGGAAGGTGGTTTCAGCATGGAATTTCCCAACAACCCATTCGTGCTCGATCGTCACGGATTAGCTCGCATTGTTTCATTGCCGCCTAATGCTGATTACTATGAAAACGGCATCATTAAAACCTATCGCACAGTACAAGGAATTTTGAATAACCCCAAAGAAGACCGCCGTACAACAAAAGGTGTTTTCCACGTGGTAGAAGGAGGTGCTCCAATTGCACACGATAAAAAAGCAGTTTCTAAAGTGGCTTTTGCACGCTTGTTGAAATCGGCTTTAAATCCGCCCGCAGAAAACATGGTATTGCCATTTACTGCTAACCAAGAAACTCCTGCGGAGTTATTCGTAAGTCTGATGCTTCGCCCAATAGTGGTGCCTGAAGTGCCGGGTGTAACAGCTGAAAAGTCAATGGAAATTACATTCCTTGCTCCTGGTAGCTTGGTGTCGAATCTTGATTTTGTGGAATCAATTTTCGGAAATGCAGGTGAAGATACATTGCCTCGCCATGATGCAGCGTTAAATCCTGAAAACTGGACAGGTCACACAGGTTGCGTTATCTTGGCTCCTCATTTGCAAGAGCTTACTAAAAAAGAATTAGGATTACCTCATTATGATGATGCTACTGAGCGTCAACGTAAAGACGGAATGTGTTGGAAATCGGAAGATGAAAAGTATAACGATGGAAGCGCATTTAAAATTACCTGTCGCGATGAGCGAGGTGTGGTGGTAACTATTATTTCTGATAACTATTATGGTTATTGCAAGAAAGAGGTGAAAACCATGATTAGCTATTCTGCAAACCTTTATGGTAGTGCCGAAGAAGAACACGCAGGAGGTGCCATTGCTTTCCGTAGCTACAACTTGGGAGAAAAAGCTTATCTTGATGAAAGATTACCTTCAAATGGTTTAACTTTCAACCAATTTACCGAAATATTTTCCGATGTTATCACACTTAAGCCAGAAGGCTATGCGGTGGACAATCGAAAAAGCGAGCTAGTGTATGTGCCTGATGATGCCGTGTTTGAAATGAACAAGCAAACCATCTGCTGGACAAAAGACGGCGAAACGCAAAACATCAAATTGTTGCCATACAAAGTTTATATCTATCCAAACGGATATAAGATTGAAATGAAAAAACGCATCGATGGCACACGATGGCACTTGGTGGGCACTCATGCCGAAGGAACGGTGCTACACAAACCATGTACTGTTTCGGGTGGTGGTAAATCTGAAATCTCAAAATCAATCAGCGATGCTATGATTCAAGGATCGTACATTGTGGGCGATTTAGCTGAAGATTTAGCGAAAGTAGATGAAATTATGACTTACGATTTCTCCACTCGATTCAATAAACCTGCCGACTATTCAGTAAACCCTCCACGACATATTTTAAGCTCTAGCCGTTCGTTAGGCTCGGTTATTAAATTGCTTACGCCGTCAGATGAGTACACTGATGAATATAACACATGGTTAACTAGCCTTCCTCAGCGTATCAAGGTATTGATTTACGTAATTAAAGGTCGTTATTCTGATGAATGGGATAGCGAGTGGAGAAGTTATTTCTCTGTCGATCAAATTAATGGTCAACCAGGAAATGAACTGAAATATAAGAACGAAAAGCTAACGTCAAACTACTTGCGTGTAGGTCATGACATCGATGGTGGATGGCGTATTTTCTTAACTCGTCAGGATTTCGAACCATCGGCAAAAGTGCAAACAGAAGATGATATTTCATCATCGATGATTGTACCGGCAAGTGCGTTGAACGACTTGAATGCTGAATATCATAATCCGAGTGTAAAAATGCTTACCAACTGTGAGGCACGTTTGTTCCAACGCCCCGATGATTGTATCATTAAAGGCTACGATAAACAAGGTGAAAAGGATTTATCAACCCCAAACACTTTCGTGTCGAACTTCGAGCCATTAAACAGAGCGCAAGTGCAGTCTATTAAAGATGACGCCATTGGTTTTGAGCTTTATACACAGCCTGTGAAAGATTTAATAAACCGTTTCTTAGAATCGAGCAAGCCCGAATACTGTGTTATTCCTTCAGAACCTCGTTTGGTGAATGGTGCGCCATCGAAAAACCCAAGATACTTGCAAGTTCGCCCTGATATTACGGAACCACTAGGTAAATTTGTGGCTGAAATGTCAACACGCATCTTCCGCAAAGTGCCGATGAATAAGCCATTGCATATGCCTGTAAATGCGGTGTTGCCAGGTCGTAGAAACAACCCTGCTGACGAAGCAAACAATGTGCCTCCATTGGCAGTGTATAACCCAATTCACTATCAAGAATTGCCGGAATTGTTCATCGACTTTATTTGTAGTGTAACCGGTAAATCGCCGTCAACCACTGGTTTTGGTTCAGAAGGAGCATTAACAAAAGGACCATTCAACAACCTATTGCCTTCTTCAGATTTGAACAACGCATTCTTATCGTATATTTTAACGGGCTATGATGGTTTTAGCTCGGCAGCAGGTTATGTTGGACCTAAATTTAAGGTTGATCATGATGTGAGCTTGCTCATTCCTGAAATCTGGTGTCGTATGTCGGTAGAAGAACGCGATCCTCAATTCTTGATTAAATCGGGTTGTTTAGAGAAAGTAGAAGATTTTGAATATAACGGCAAGAAAGTGGAAGCTGGTTTATTAGGCTACCGCATTACTAAGAAATTTGTGACTCGTTATTTGGGTCGTATTTTCAGTAAGCCAGATTCTGTATTCTGCGATGAAATGTTGAAGCCTGAAACTCAAAACATGGAAATGTTTGTGGCATCTATCGACAACTTGTCGGTAACTCAACGTCGTGTGGCTGAAGGTTTGTTGGGCGATGGCACAGTTGATTGTCTTTGTCCTCCATTGAAAGGATTGGTGCACACCATGGTGCATGGCACATATAAAGGTATGAAACGAACCGATGCTAAATTCCGCCAAATGTTTACACCAGAAGAAGTGTTAAAAAGCGGTTGGTATAAAGCTCGATTGGTGGCTAAACAACAAAAAGATGTGGCATTGTGGACTAAGAATGTGAACTACATTGAAGACATCTTAGCTCGTCAAACTTATGCAGCAGCGGCAGAACGCCTAGATTTAGCTAGCCGTTTGGAAGCAGCTCAGAATGAGTTGGCACGAGTGAGCAGCGTAGCTTACCTAGAAAGCTTGCATGGCACATTAGGTGTTGACACCATGAAGCCTATTGCTGACTAAATGAAAATCAGAATTTAGACTAATATCAAAAGGGGATTTGCAATAGGGCAAATCTCCTTTTGTCTTTCATAAGGCATTTTCTTAACTTTGTTTTCATGAAGCGCATTTACTCTTTTATTTTAAATCAATTAATATCCTTTGTGGTCATCATTGGGATATTGGTGGCTGTTGATGTTTTTTATTTCGCAAAAGATAAACTTGAAACCGATGTGGTGCAAGAGCAAGCAACCATTTTAGAAGATAAATTACTGTCGGCTGCCGATAGCTTTGAAGAATGGAAAGTTAAGCTAGAAGAATATGAAGACGATTTGAAATCGGTTTCGAATTTAATCAGTCAAGCTCAAGAGAAACTGAAAGAGTATAAAGATTCTTGGTTTGGTGTATTGTCGGAATGGTGGTATGAAGAAGAAATTCAAACCCTAGAAGAATCATTATCATCGCTTCAAACACAGCAAGAAAAATTGCTTACTCGAAAACAAAAAGCCCAAGAGCGAATAACTCATTATGGCGATCAGCTAAGCTTTTATCAGAGTCAGCAAGGTGAGTTGGTCAATTCGGTGGTAGAACCTGCTGAGCACAAGCTACGCGTTTATATGCGAACAGCGTTAATCATCATTATATTTGGTTGGCTGAGTTTTTTCATCGTTCGAATAATTATATACTATGTTATTGCCCCTTGGGTAGGGCGAAGGAAGCCAACTTGTATCGATACCTCAGCCGATGGAGATATAAACTTAAAATCGGTTGCTGATCTGAAATCGGGGAGAAAGGGGAGTGTGCGCATCGGTAGCACCTCTTTGGAAATAGATTTTACCAAAGAGAAAGAAGTGGTGGCTCATCAGCGATTTTTGCAAAGTTCATTTGAAGCCGATGAAAAAAAGATGATTGCATTTTTGAATAAAGAATATTGGCTAACAAGCATATTTGCAGGATTGTGGGGAATGCTACGTTGTAGAACAGAAGAGGAACAGTCAGCTTTAACACTTTCCGACCCGAAGGGGATAGTTAGCGCTATCGACATTATTGAAGTTTTGCCAAACACGCGATTTGTTTGTCAGGCACGTGCCATTGTGGGGGTGGTGAGAAAACGTGGTGAGGAAGTGAAAATTCATAGTGTGTGGCGATTTGGCTGGCACAATTGGTTAATGCTTCATTTTCGATATTTAGTTTTTTCGGGTCCTTGCCAACTCATTGTAAAGGGGAAGCATGGTATTGTGGTAGAACAAGGTGGACAAGGGAAAGTAACAAACCCCGATTTAGTGCTCGGTTTTAGCGCAAACCTCAATTATTCTAATGCTCGAAGCGAATCTTTTTGGGGATACTTATTCGCGTGGGATAACATATTCAACGATAAGTTTAAGCAGTCGGATAATGAACATCTGGGCTATTATATTTGCGAAGAAGTACCCGACACGAAAAAGGGAGATGCAGTGAGCAGAGGGCTTTCGGGAGTGCTAGATACAATCTTGAAAATATTTGGTATTTAGAAACGAGCGGGTGTTTATGACTAGGTTGTTCCCGACTTAATTCATTTTTATACACATTGTTTCTTAGCTAACTCTTTGAGGGATGTAGGGGGAAATAAAGAGCGCCGAGAGTGCGAAATATAAATCTATTTCGCGCTCTCGGCGCTTATGTAATAGGGCTTACAGTTGATGGTCTGTAGGCCAGTGTGGGCACTTAGTTTAAAACATAAACTCTAGGCAGTAAATAGCAGCACCGGCTAAATAACCTGCTAATGCTAATACTGAAATCTTTTTGAAGTACCAAACGAAGTCAATTTTTTCTAGTCCCATGGCTGCCACACCAGCAGCAGAACCAATGATAAGCAAGCTACCACCAGTGCCCGCAGTGTAGGCTAAGAATTCCCAGAAAGTACCATCTTGCATGAATGCGCCTGTTTCAGCCACAGGATACATACCAATAGCACCAGCTACCAAAGGAACGTTGTCAACAATTGACGAAAGCATACCAATTGCCAAATCGATTAAATAGACATTTCCAAGTTTGTCGTTGAGCCAAGATGCCATTAGGTTGAGGTGTCCAGCCGATTGAAGTGCAGCTACAGCCGATAAGATTCCTAAGAAGAAAAGGATGGTTGGGGTATCTATTTTGCGAAGAATATTTTCTACTGAAAGTTGGCGACGAACCTCGTGTGACTTTTTGCGGTGAAGAATCTCTGAAATTAACCAAATAACACCTAAGGCAAGCAACATTCCCATGTAAGGAGGGAGGTGAGTAACTGTTTTGAAAACAGGCACAGAAAGTAAGCCAATGATTCCGATGGTTAACATGAAACGTTGGTCGCGCTTTGTGGCAAGGCTTTCGTTTTTTTGTTTGGCTTTTGGAGCGTGCACACTTCCTTTTAGTCTGAAGCTAAGAATAATTAAAGGCACAAGGATAGACACAATGCTTGGCAAGAAAACACCTTGAATGATTTTTAATGCTGTTACTTGTCCGCCAATCCAAAGCATGATTGTGGTAACATCGCCAATGGGCGACCATGCTCCTCCGGCATTTGCCGCAAGCACAATCATACTGGCAAAAAACCAACGCGTATTTTTACTATTAATTAGTTTGCGTACCAAAGTAACCATTACGATAGTGGTGGTGAGGTTATCGAGCAATGCCGACATAAAAAATGTGAGAAGACACATAATCCACATCAACTTTACTTTGTTTGTAGTTTTTATTCGATCGGTAATAATATCAAAACCACGGTGCGAGTCTACCATTTCAACAATAGTCATTGCACCAAGCAAGAAGAATAGAATTTCAGCCGTTTCGCCAAGGTGTAGCACTACCTCGTGTTCGGTAATGAAGTGGCGCGCTTCTTGAACAGAGAGCGTTTCATGATGTAAGGCAGCAAATTCCTGCCATACTGAACTATGTCCCATTCCAAGAATATCTTGTGCTCCAATAATGTAGATTACCCAGCACAGCGTGCCAATAATTAGCGCCGTTGCTGCCTTGTTAATGTGAATTGTGTGTTCAAGGGCAATTCCGATGTACCCTAGGATGAACACAATGACCATGAATTCAAACATAATAGATATGTAAAATGTAAATAAAATTAAATGTGGCTGCAAATTTAAACAAGTCAGCTCACAATTTGCATATTATACTTATTGAATAAACTTATCTTTAAATATATTTATGTTAGATTTACATTGATAAGTAAATAGATAGATAAAAAAAATCGTAGCTTTATGAAGTGGAATAAATAATATGTTTGTAAAGATGGATAATAAAATTGCTGTATTTCTAGCAGAAGGCTTCGAAGAAACAGAAGCAATTGCTACAATTGACTTGATGAGAAGAGCAGGATTAACTGTTTCTACCTTTTCGGTAAGCGAAGACTTAAAGGTGGAGGGAGCTAATCAGATTTCGGTGTATGCTGATAATTTATTTTCGGCATTTGATGCCCATGAGTTTGATATGCTTATTTTGCCAGGAGGTATGCCTGGTACACTTAATCTGCAAAAGCATGAAGCACTCATGGAAGCGCTTACGCTTTTTGCAACACACGATAAATGGTTGGCTGCTATCTGCGCTGCACCATCGGTATTTGGCGAACTTGGTTTGTTGGAAGGAAAACACGCCACTTGCTACCCTAGTTTTGAAGATAAGCTTCGCGGAGCAACTTGGTTGGCTCAAGAGGTGGTGGTTGATGGGAAGGTAATAACCAGTAGGGGAATTGGCACTGTCATTCCGTTTGCACTAACCATCATTGCCCAGCTACTGGGAGAGGACAAAGTCAATGAAATTAAACAAGGCATTGTGTTTAAAGCGGGATGTTAGATTTTGGATTATTAGATATTAGATTTTTAGATGCGGGATTTGTCTAGCATCTAAAAATTCAACAATCCACCCCTTCAAAACCATTTCCGTTTCATGAATATCCAAATGCTAACAATGGCAACGAGAGCCATGGCTCCAAGCAGCACAAAATAACCGTTTTGAGTTTGCAGTTCGGGCATATTCATAAAGTTCATGCCATAAATTCCTGCAATGAACGTTAGCGGAATGAAGATTACCGAATAGCTAGTGAGTGTTTTCATCACTCGGTTTAGGTTATCGCCCTGAATACTGAAAGCAAGGTTTAGCTTACTTTCGAGTGTTTGCAGTTCAAAATCAATATCCGATATTAAATTGTTGGTTTGCTCTTTTAACTCCGAGAAATATTTATTCTCAAAATCGTAGAGTTCCGTTTTTTCTAACTTCACAATCAGATTGCGCAAACTCACAGCTGCACGTTTAAAGTCGAACAAGCTGCGTTTGTGCCGTTCAATTTCTTCGGTGAGCTTGGCGGTGTTGTTATTATTGATTTCGTTTAATTCGGTGTTGATATATTCCACCAACTGCTGCATTCGCAATTCATAATGGTCTATTATCGCCTCTAAAATGAGGAAGAAGAGGTAATCTGCCTTTTTGCTTCGTGCTAACCCTTTGGGGTTTTGCAGTTTTTCGCGCACTCTACCAAAGTAATCGCCGCTGCGCTCCTGAATACTCCACACAAAGTTAGAGCCAATCATGAAATACATTTGTTCGGTGTCGATGGCTTCGAATTCAGGCTTTAGCACCTTGATACCCACAAACAGAAGATCTTCAAGCTCAAGAAGTTTATTTGGGTGTTCGTCGCCGCTTAGCAGCTTAAGGAGGAAGTCATCGAGATTGTTGTTGATAATCAATTCCCGAGCTTCATCTTTGAACTCTAAGCCATAGGTGTTCAGCCATTGGGTGTGGGGTGGTGTGTTTAGGCGAATTTCATCGTTAGGCGTGAATTTTAAAACTTTGTGTTCACTACCGGCGTAACGAATGAGTGTGGTTTTATCGAGGAATGTACTAATCATGGGTTTCTATTTGTGGCAATACTGCTGTATGGTGTATAAATAAATTTTATCTGAATAAATAACAGTTCAAATTGAAAAAGGATGAGCATTCATTTACTTCATGATGAGGTTAAGCGTTCAAAATTGAAAAGACCAACGAAGCTGTAGCCTTGTTGGTCTTTTATTTCTAGGTGAAGGGGTTAAAAACCGAAGTCTGGTTTTATGAGTTTTAGCCACTGATTAATGCGTTCATCACTTAGGTTCGATTCGTTGTCTTCATCGAGTGCTAAGCCTACAAACCTGCCATCAACTACCGATATGGTTGACTCTTCAAAATCATAGCCATCGGTAGCTGTTTGTCCCACAATGTGGCATCCTTTGTCTTTTATCCACTCATAGAGTTGTCCCATGCCACCGGCAAAGGTGTCGGGGTAAGAGTATGAATCGCCAATGCCGAATAGCGCAATGGTTTTACCTGTTAAATCAAGCTGAACGAGTTGGTGCACAAAGTCATCCCAATCGTCTTGCATATCGCCATCGCCCCAAGTGGATGTACCTAAAATGAGCTTGCTATATGGTTCTATTTGTTCCGGACGAGCATCGGCCACGTCAAACACATCGGCATTAATTTTAGTGGCAATTTTTGTTGCAATAGATTCTGCATTGCCGGTTGTTGTGCCAAAGAATATTCCAATTTTTTGCATCTGTATAAAGTTTTGAATTGTGCAGCTTTAAACACCTAGCGGTGATTTTGGTTGAATGTAATGCTCAATTTTAAAACAAAATGATGTGTATTCGAAAGTTCTTAAACGCAATATGAGCTGTTAGAGATGATGTCGTTGTCCTGCCCTGTAATACTTTTTCAGGACGGGACACGTTCAAACATAAAAAAGGCAGTCCAAACGAACTGCCTTTTGTGTAAATATCTAATTCGGAATCTCTAAAAACTAACCTCTGTTCTCTTTAATCCACTCTCTTGCATTTACGAAAGCTTCAATCCAAGGTGTTACTTCGTCGAGTTTTCTGTCGGCTGGATAATCAGCACAAAGCCAAGGACGGAAAGCACGTTCCAAGTGAGGCATCATGGCAAGGTGGCGACCATCTTTCGAGCAGATAGCAGCAGTGTTGAAGTCGGAGCCATTAGGGTTGCCGGGGTAGCCTGTGTTGGCATATTTGAAAGGAATGTCATATTCTGATTCGGCATAAGGCAAGGTAAATTTACCTTCACCATGTGCTATCCATACGCCAAGCTTCATGCCTGCCATCGATTTTAGCATTACCGAGTTGTTTTCTGCAATTTCTACGCCCACAAAGTTCGATTCGAATTTGTGCGAGTCGTTATGTAGCATACGAGGTTGCTCGTCGTGTCCTGGATAAATCAAGCCAAGCTCAACAGCTAGCTGACAACCATTGCATACACCTAAACTCAAGGTATCTTCACGACGGTAGAAGTTTTCGAGTGCTGTGCGTGCTTTGTCATTATATTTGAAAGCACCAGCCCAACCTTTAGCCGAACCGAGCACATCGGAATTAGAGAATCCACCACAGAACACAATCAAATTCACCTCTTCCAGTGTTTCACGTCCTTCAATAAGGTCGGTCATGTGCACATCTTTCACATCGAAGCCTGCGAGATAAAGCATATACGCCATTTCTCGCTCACCATTCACTCCTTTTTCTCGAATGATAGCTGCTTGGATGCCACTAGCCGTACGACGTTTCAAGTCGATACCATAGTCGGCAGCTTTACCGGTAAAGTCTTTGAAATCGTAAGTTAGCTCATTTTTCTTGTAGTTCTCAAAGCGAGCTTTTGCAAGTTCTTCACCGCTTTGTTTTCTATCCATTAGATAGGAAGTTTTAAACCAAAGATCGCGCAAAGCATTGATGTCGAGCGCAAGTTTTTCGCTGTGGTTCACCACCGTGAATTCGCGAGAAGCTGCTGGAGCGCCAATTTTCACAAAGCGTATGCCTGTTGCTGAAAGTTTAGCTTCAAAAGCCTCAGCATCGTTGGCTTGAAGCACAAGCGAAGGGTTTTCGTTGAAGAATACTTTAGTTGTATCTGCTTCGCCTATGCCTGTTAAATCAAGGTTTAAACCGACTTTATTATTTGAGAAACACATTTCAAGCAGCGAAGTTATCAAACCACCCGAAGCCACATCGTGTCCCGCTGCAATTTGTCCTTCTTCAATGAGTTCTTGCACAGCATTGAATGCTTTAATGAAATATGGTGTATCGACCACGGTTGGCGCTTCTTGTCCGATTTTATTAATAATCTGACCGAAAGCCGAACCACCCAAAGCAAGGTGCATCGATGAAAGGTCGATGTAATAAACCGGTTTCGACGCATCGTTCACCAATACGGGTTCCACCACTTTTTTTACATCGGTTACCTCGCCCGAAGCAGTAATGATTACACAGCCAGGTGAGTAAACCACATCGTTTTTATATTTCTGCGTCATCGACATCGAGTCTTTGCCCGTTGGGATGTTAATACCTAATTCGCAAGCAAAGTCGGAAGCAGCTTTCACCGCTTTGTAGATACGCGCATTTTCACCATCATTTTTAGCTGGCCACATCCAGTTTGCAGAAAGCGAAATCGACTTTAGTTTTTCAGGCATTGGTGCCCAAATAATGTTGGTTAATGATTCCGCAATAGAAAGCACCGAACCACGAGCCGGATCAATCATGGCAGCTACAGGCGCATGACCAATAGAAGTGGCTAAACCAGCTTTCCCTTGATAATCGAGGGTAATTACGCCACAGTTGTTCAGAGGCAATTGTAGTTCGCCAGCACATTGTTGTTTCGCAATACGACCCGTTACCGAACGGTCAACTTTGTTGGTCAGCCAGTCTTTGCAAGCTACCGACTCCAGTTGAAGTACATTTTCTAAGTGCGTTTTGATGTCTTCAGGTTTGTAGCCTAGTTCTGCAAATTTTTCGTCTTTAGTGGTATCCGTCAAAACAGTTTTTGGTGGATTACCAAACATATATTTCAATTGCCAGTCGATTGGTTTTTCGCCTGTTTTTGAGTTTTCAAAAGTGAATTGCATGTCGCCAGTCGCCTCGCCAATCACATACATGGGAGAGCGTTCGCGGTCTGCAACACGTTGCAACCATTCCACATCTTTCTCGTTCATTACTAAACCCATGCGTTCTTGCGATTCGTTGCCCACTACTTCTTTTTGCGAAAGGGTAGGGTCGCCCACAGGTAACTTTGCGGTGTCGATATGTCCGCCTGTTTCTTCCACTAGTTCAGAAAGACAGTTGAGGTGTCCGCCTGCACCGTGGTCGTGAATAGAAACAATCGGGTTGTGGTCTGATTCGCTCAGTGCGCGAATGGCGTTGTAGGCACGCTTTTGCATTTCGGGGTTGGCACGTTGTACGGCGTTCAACTCAATAGCGTTTTCAAATTCGCCTGTTGCCACCGATGAAACCGCGCCACCACCCATGCCAATGCGGTAGTTATCGCCACCAAGTAGCACCACTTTGTCACCAGTTTTTGGTGTGTCTTTTAAACTGTCTTCTTTTTTTCCGAAGCCAATACCACCAGCCATCATGATTACTTTGTCGTAACCATATTTTTTATTGTTTTCGAAGTGCTCGAAAGTAAGCACTGAACCTGTAATGAGCGGTTGACCGAATTTGTTTCCAAAGTCTGACGCCCCGTTTGAAGCTTTAATCAAGATTTCTTCGGGCGTTTGATATAGCCAGTCGCGCTCTTCTGTAGCTTGTTCCCATGAGCGAGCACCTTCCGAGCGAGGATATGAAGTCATGTAAACCGCCGTACCTGCAATAGGCAATGCGCCTTTACCACCTGCAATACGGTCGCGAATTTCGCCTCCTGTGCCTGTTGCTGCACCGTTGAAAGGCTCAACCGTGGTAGGGAAGTTGTGGGTTTCCGCTTTCAGCGAAAGCACCGTTTCCATGTCTTTCACTTCGAAGAAATCGGGTTTATCGTGCGATGCAGGGGCAAATTGCTCCACCGCCGGACCTTGCACAAACGAGCAGTTATCTTTATAAGCAGAAATGATTTGGTTAGGGTTCATTTCCGAAGTCTTGCGAATCATTTTAAATAATGACATTTCTTGCTCTACACCATCGATGATGAATGTGCCGTTGAAAATTTTGTGGCGACAGTGCTCTGAGTTCACTTGCGAGAATCCGAACACCTCGCTATCGGTTAGTTTTCTACCAAGCGTTTCAGCCACCGACTTTAAGTAAGCAATTTCTTCTTCGCTCAAAGCCAAGCCTTCTTGTTCGTTGTAAGCGGCCATATCTTCAATTTCAACAATTGCTTCAGATTGCTTGTCGATAGTGAAAACTTCTTGGTTGATGCCCTCATACATACGTTGAAGCATGGGGTCGTAACCTGCTTTATCATCAGCTACTTTAATGAACTCTTCAATACGAATAATGCCGCTGATACCCATGTTTTGGGTGATTTCAACGGCATTCGTACTCCAAGGAGTAATCATTTCTTTGCGCGGACCGACGAAGAATCCGGCTATTTGGTTTTCCGAAAGGTGTTCGGCGTTGCCAAACAGCCACGTCAGCTTGCTGATGTTTGAATCGTCAATTTTTTCAGAAGAATGAACAGCAATAATGCTATTCGATGGTGTCTTGAAAAAAGAAATCATTAGATATTATATTAAGATAATTGTTGACTCTATTTTTACTAAAGCTGCAAATATAGCAAAAGCATTTTGAGTACACTCCAAAAATAGCGGAAAGTCCACTAATGTGAAATTTTGCTAAAATTTGGAAGCAATAAGACGACGGAGGCTTCTGTCCAAATCTTTGGGTGGTTGTAAACTTGACGGAAGATTAAGCTAAATGTAGTTTAATAAATACTTTCTTTCTCCTTTTTCAGTGTAACAAAACGAATATACCCGCCAGTGCAATTATTTTCAATATAGTTGTATTGTGTAAATGAGAAATTTGCAGCGGTGTGTTAAATTATTCGAAAAACAAACAGATAAATATAAAAGTAGAACAGTTGGGGGTAATTTAAGGAGGCTCCAATTGACCTTGATAAGTCATTTGTATTATTTTGTGGTTAGAATAACACGGGAAAGCGTATATGTCGTTTTTAATTTATGCACTCACAAAGTTTGCCTCGCTCGAACAAAAGTATTTGATATTGATTTCACAATAGCCATCAAATAGGGATCGGTTGAGTTGGAAATTAATGTAGAGAAATATTCAAACATACGAAAAGTGTGTTGGAAGTTCTGAGTCAGAATTTAGATGCCATTTTTTGCATTTCAGAAGAACAGGCCCATGTTATTTTCAATAAGTTTTCGATTTTGTTTGGTTCTACGAAAGAAAACTGTAAATATAAAGTCTTTAAAGGAGCTTGGAAATGCTTCAGCATGAATCCGCAGAAATTTGAACAATTGCTGCACAACTTTTTTGGAAAAACGTGCTTAGAGGTTGATGTGTTTGATGATAAGGGCAAACGCCACACTATGCGAGAGTGATTTATTGCTCCTTTCGAGGTGATTGAACAAGCGATAGAGCTAATTATTAATGGGAAGATTGTGGAAAGTAAATACGATAAAGAAAACAAGATGATTGTGAGGAGATAAGTGCCAACTTTACACCCCCACCAAGTTAAAAAAAGCCCCTAAAGCGTATAAAATTTCAATTTAATGACCATTTTATAGTAATAGCGTATTATTTTTGCACATTACTAAAAGATTAAAATGAACGAAATTGTAGAAATAGAATTTTTCTCGGAGAATGTCGTGAAAGTGGTAATAAAAGCACCACGTATTGCCAAATCGAGAAAACCTGGACACTTTATTATGCTTCGCGTGGACGAGCAAGGCGAACGCATTCCTTTAACAATTGCTGGTGCCGATGTGGCAGCGGGAACAATCACCCTAGTAGCGCAAAAGGTGGGAGTTACTTCCACTCGTTTGGCAGAAATGAAGGTGGGCGATCAAATTTTAGATATCGTTGGACCGCTAGGTAAGGCTACGCACATCGAGAAAGTGGGCACGGTGCTCGCTTGCGGTGGTGGTGTGGGCGTTGCGCCGCTGTTGCCCATTGTGGAAGGCTTTAAAAAGGCAGGCAATCGGGTGGTAACGGTCATTGCTGCTCGCTCGAAAGATTTGATTATTTTGGAAGAAGAAATCCGCAAATGGTCGGACGAACTAATTATTATGACCGACGACGGTTCGCATGGTGAAAAAGGTTTGGTGACCGAGGGCGCTGAGAAATTCATCACCGAAGAGCACATCGACGAATGTGTAGCGATCGGTCCTGCCATCATGATGAAATTTACTTCATTGCTCACTAAAAAATATAATATCCCAACGCAAGCCAGCTTGAACGCCATGATGGTGGACGGCACAGGAATGTGTGGAGCTTGCCGAGTGAAAATTGGCAATGAAACCAAATTCACTTGTGTTGATGGTCCTGAGTTTGATGCTCATCAGATTGATTTCGATGAGTTGATGGTGAGATTGAAAGCATATAGCGCCGAAGAGCGTGCAGCCTTTGAGGCGTTTAATAATAAAGCTTAGTTGATTAAAAGATGGTAGATTTGAAAGCTGAACGCGCCGAAGAATGGCGTGCCGAATTGCGCAAAAAAATAAAAGCAAAAGATAGAACTGATATCGAGCGTGTGCGTATGCTCGAAATGAATCCGGTGGAGCGTGCAAAGCACATGGACAAAGAAGTGAATGTGGGATTGGCAGCCGAAATGGCTGTTCGCGAAGCATCACGATGCATGGACTGCGCCAATCCAACCTGTATTGATGGTTGTCCGGTAGGTATTAATATTCCAAAATTTGTAAAGCAAATCGAATCGCAAGATTTCTTAGCTGCTGCTGCCACGTTGAAGGAAACTTCGGCTTTGCCAGCGGTGTGTGGACGTGTTTGTCCGCAAGAAAAGCAATGCGAAGCGCAATGTTTCTACATTCAAAAGATGCAAAAACAGCCTGTGGCAATTGGCTATTTAGAACGCTTTGCAGCCGACTTTGAGCGCAACACGGGTAAGGCAGCTTTGCCCACTTGTGCGCCAGCCAACGGCATTAAAGTTGCTTCGGTTGGTTCGGGTCCTGCGGCATTGGCATGGGCAGGCGACATGATTAAGCTAGGCTATGATGTAACTGTTTTTGAAGCACTCCACGAAGTAGGAGGTGTGTTGAAATATGGTATTCCAGAATTCAGATTACCAAATGCCATTGTAGATTTCGAATTGCGCAACTTGGCACAAATGGGTGTGAAGTTTGAACGTAACTTTATTGTGGGTAGAACCACTTCATTTGCCGATTTACGCGAAGAGGGTTATCAAGCTTTCTTTGTGTCGAGTGGTGCGGGATTGCCTCGCTTCATGAATATCCCCGGTGAAAATAGCAACGGTGTACTGTCGGCTAATGAATACCTCACTCGAGTGAACCTCATGAGTGCTGGACGTGCAGCGGTAGATACCCCTGTGCTGAAAGCAAAAAATGTGGCTATTATTGGTGGTGGAAATACCGCCATGGACTCGGTGCGCACTGCCAAACGCATGGGCGCAGAGCGTGCCATGATTATTTATCGTCGTTCAATGGACGAAATGCCTGCACGATTGGAAGAAATTCACCATGCCCAAGAGGAAGGTGTGGAGTTTTTAAACTTGAGCAACCCGGTTTCTTATATAGCTAATGACGAAGGCCGTGTGTGCAGTATGCGCTTGCAAAAGATGGAATTGGGCGAGCCCGATGCTTCTGGACGCAGAAGTCCGAAGGTGGTGGAAGGTGCCGACTATGATGTGCCTGTAGATATGGTGGTTGTAGCGATTGGTGTTTCACCCAATCCGCTTGTGCCACAAGAGTTGCCACAACTAGAGGTGACAAAATGGGGTACCATTGTGGTGAATGAAGAAAATATGCAGAGTTCCTTGCCGTGGGTGTTTGCCGGAGGCGACATCGTGCGTGGTGGTGCAACGGTCATTCTAGCCATGGGCGACGGGCGAAGAGCTGCAAAGGGAATGGATGAATATTTGAAATTTGGGCTTTAGGCTTAGCCCACACTTACCGCTTACAGCAATATTTTAAACTAGATGAAGAAAACAGGACTACTTATTATAGGAATGATGATCTTGCTGAGCAGTTTTGCCCAGCAAGTGAAGAGTTATACTGTAAAATCAGGAGAAACAATCTATTCGATATGCAAGCAATATGGCATTACTCAAGATGAGCTACAAGTGGCAAATCCGAGTTTGAATGGCAATTTGCGATCTGGTCAGATTATCCAGATACCTGTGATGCAAGATAAGGTAGTAGAGTCGCAGATAAAATTTGAGAACCACAAAGTGAAACGAAAAGAAACACTTTATGGTATATCAAAAGAATATGGTGTGACAGTTGATGATATTATTCGATATAATCCGTGGGCAGAAAAGGGAATTAAGAAAAAAGATATCTTGCGTATTCCCAACGCCAAAAGCATGAAGCAACTGAATGACTTGGAAGACTTCGAACGTGAAAACCAAGAAGCCCAAGCTAAGGTAATGCAAATTAAGCACGAGGTGAAAGCCGGAGAAACTTTATATGGCTTGGCAAAAAAATACAATCGCTCGATTGCTGCGCTGTTGGCAGAAAACCCCAAAGCGGAATCTGGTTTAAAAGTAGGCATGGTGCTTACCATATCGGAAATGGTTGAACAAAAAGATGCAATAGTTGTATACACCGTAAAAGCCGGTGATACGGCTTATCGAATAGCTAAGAACTACGACATTACGGTGGACGATCTATATGCAGCCAACCCAGCAATGAAAACTCATGGTTTGCAAACAAACATGGTGCTTACCATCCCTTCGAAGGTGCAAAATGTGAATCAGGTGGAGGAGTGGACATTGCAACCTGCAGAAGCAAAACCGAGCATAGAAGCGCAATTGAAGCACTACAATGTGGCAGTGCTACTTCCTTTTTCAGCAGCCGAATACGAGTATTTGAAAGAAGAGCAGGCACAATTAATGATTGATGCAGCGAAAAATGACTCGATTGAATATACCCCCAAAACAGATGCCGAGCTTATTCCTGCAAAGAGCAAAGGGTTTATGCAGATGTATCAGGGCATACTTCTAGCAATCAATAAAATGCGTGAGCAAGGTATGCAAATTTCAGTGCATTTGTTTGATACCGAAGGCTCATTGGCTACGGTGAAAAACATTGTGCAACATCCCGACTTTAGGCAAGCAGACTTAATTATAGGACCTGTTTACCCTCAAGTTCAAGAACCGGTATCTACTTATGCTAAGTTGAACCACATTACAATGGTTTCTCCGTTGTCGTCGGCTGGAAATTTTGAAGAAACTAACCCTTATTATTTTAAGGTGAATCCTACCGAAAGTTTAATTCAAGAAAAGACGGAATATTTCCTAACTCACAACTTTAAGAACTACAACTTGCTAGCTGTGGGTAATGACGGAATGGGATTTTTAAATCAATCGGAAGAATTCAAACAAAACTTTGCCCACTTCATGACTTACGATGTGGCGCACAAACCGACACAAAGCCTAGAGGAACTAGGAGAGGGAGACGACCCCAATGTGTTGAGACGAAAAATACGCTTCGCTAAAGATAGCTTGCACATGAACACCGTGGCATACATTCCTTTCAACGAAGAGGCGAAAGTGAGCGTAGGGGTTAGTCAGCTTAATGCTGCGCAAATAAATTCAGCCGTAACACTTGTTGTCCCCTACAGCTTTGTGAAGTATAAGAGTATTCTAGTTGAATACTACCATTGTTTGAATTTGAATGTGTTGGCACCCTATTACATTGATTACTCATCGGTGGCGGTAAATGATTTTGTGAAGCAGTATCGAGAAAACTTTTACTTAGAGCCTAGTCAGTTTGCTTTTCAAGGTTATGATGTGGCTTATTACTTCATGGACATGATGTTTAAATATGGAGCAAATGTCAGTTCAGCAGTAGTGAGTTATCAGCCTCATTTGTTGCAGTGTAGTTTTAAATTTAAAAAGATTTCACCATCGGCAGGATGGGTAAATGAAGGGTTATTCTTATTAGACTACAAGCCAAACTTTACCATTGAAAAGAAAGCAGAACTGTAGTTGTTGTTCCATAGTGATTTATAGATATATGTTAATCTTCTAGATTGTTATCACTATTTTATGTACTTTTACACTTAATCTTGAAATTGATCAGAAGTCTACTTATAGACTTTGAATGAAAAAACTTTAGAAAAAAATCATGCAACACCCAACCGAATTGGCTTATCATTTATTGGTGCCTTTAGCAGCGATTGTATCATTTATGGTGGTATTTACATCGATACCTACCGTTTTACACATTGCATATAGCAAACGTTTGTTTGATAAACCAAACTTTAGGAGTGCACACACCAAGATAACGCCACGTCTAGGAGGAATAGCCATTGCTTTTGGCTTCATTTTTACTTACTCTTTCTTTGCCGATTGGTATTCTTATGCCTACGTCCCTTTTCTAACGTCTTCGTTTGTGCTTATTTTTGTTGTCGGAATCAAAGATGATATTATTTCAACAGCGGCAGTAGTTAAGCTCTTGGGGCAATTGCTAGCTGCGAGTATCATTGTGGGGCTTGGAGGAGTTCAAATTGATGAACTGCAGGGGGTTTTAAGTGTTCCACTTTCTGAGGGATGGGGGATTGCAATCAGTATTTTTGCTGTTACATTCCTACTCAACGGTTTCAATCTGATTGACGGTATCGACGGATTAGCAGCCATTACAGGGATTATCAGTTTGTCGGCTTTTACCCTGTGGTTTTATATTAATGGTTACTACCATATACCTCTTATTGCAGCTTCTTTAGCTGGAGGTTTGTTGGCATTTATCTATTATAATATGTATTGTGTGCGCCTGAAAATTTTCATGGGAGATACAGGCTCGCTACTGATAGGCTTTGTGGTTTCTGTGGTTGCCATTGCATTTCTGAAATTCAACAATCAAATTGTTAATGTAGAACCCCACACTTACACCCTATCGAGTGCCCCAGCTGTTGCTGTGGCAGTGCTTATTGTGCCTGTCGTTGATACCATTCGTATTTTCTTTTTGCGCATCTTGCGAGGAAATTCTCCTTTTTCGCCCGATAAGAACCATATTCACCACCGAATGTTAGAACTAGGTATGACTCATCATCAGATTTCATTTACCATTGGTGGCGTGAATGTTTTCTTTATTTTTTTGGCATATTTTTTGAGAGATATTGGCACTTGGGCTTTACTAGCCATCGTACTTCCTTTGGGCTTTGCCCTTGCAGCTACTCCATCGTGGATACTTCTGTTTAAGAAAAAAAATAAGCAGAAGCAGGCTAGCAAGCTACAAGCTGCGGGAAGTAAATAGAAAAATACTTATGGAGAAATACCCCAAAATATTTGTGTTATCCTTTATGCTGATGCTAGGAGGAAGCGTTTTTGCGCAACAGAATACCGACACGTTAGCGGTTGCATCAACAGTTAAAAAGGATGACCGATCACCGCAAAAGGGCACGGTCTATTTAACTCCTGTTCCCATTGTAGGATTCAATCCGGCATTCGATTTTATGTATGGATTAGGGGGTACGGCAAGTTGGTTTATGGGTGATCCTCAAAATACATCCATATCGAGTGCTGTGTTGGGTATTATCTTTACCACAAGAAATCAGAAGATGGTTTCTTTGCGTTCTACCACCTACACTAGCGAGAATAATTGGCAAATAATTGGCGATGTGCGCTATTTCGATACATCGCAAGCTACTTGGGGGCTTAGCACAGGTTCTCAAAGCTCAAAGCCGATATCGGGAGAGGTAAGCTTAGGCGGTATAACCTATCAAGGAATATCGAACGAAGATTTCATGGAGTTTAAGCTCATTAGAGTTTATGAAACATTCTTACATAAGATTGGATATTCAGGACTTTATGCCGGTTTAGGACTACACATCGACTTACATCGAGGTATTGTTGATTCAGAGATGGAAGAAAACAATGAAGATGTTAATAATCCGTCGGTGATTACTCCCTATTGGGCATATACTCAATATAACGGATTTGATCAGGATAGAAGCAACACCGTGGGATTGTCGCTGAATGCAGTTTACGACACGCGCGATAACGTGAATAATCCCTATGATGGCAGATACCTTATGATGAATTTCCGCATAAATCCCCAATTTTTGGGAAGCGATAAAAACTCTACGCAGTTAAATTTAGAATATCGCGACTACTTTAACTTTACCGAAGACAAACACAATATTTTGGCCGTTTGGGGAATTGGAAACTTCACTTTGTCGGGAGAATTACCCTATTTGTGTTTACCAGCCATTGGTTGGGATCAATATGGTACTTCGGGAGCACCATACACCCAAGGACGATTTAGAGGAGAAAACCTTGTTTATACAGGAATGGAATACCGCAAACACATTTGGGGAAGTCGTTCGAATCCGAGATTAATTGGGGCTGTGGCCTTTTTGAATGCCACGACCGTGAGTGGAGGAGGGATGAACGATGCCAAATTGTTTGAATACATTGCACCGGGCTATGGGCTTGGTTTGCGCATTAACTTTAGGAAAAAGGCACGAACTAATTTGGGTCTAGACTATGGTTGGGGAGCTTATGGATCTACAGGTTTTTTTATTCGTATAAATGAAAACTTCTAGTTTTCCGGTAGCAACACCAAACGATAAGAAATTCGTAAACAATTGGAATTTAAATAAGAGTAGCCGTCCTAAAGTTAAATAGCTAAAAAAAGAATGCAATGTGAAGGATTCCGATTAACTTCTAATGGTTTTTTTTACTTTTGTACGTTGAGATGGGAATAAAAGGAAAATTATCGAACTATTGGTTGAAATCGGAGCTGAAAAAAATAAAGCGAACCAATAAAGCATTTGTTAATATCAATCAGGCAAACACGCTTGGTTTGATTTGGCAAGAAGGAGATATGTCTGCGGTTAATGCTTTAGAAAAGGCACTCGTTCTTCGGAACATTAAGGTGAAAAAGCTTTGTTACTCCGAAACGGAACGAGAAATAACTTTCACCGCTAAAGATTTTAGCTTTTTAGGTAAACCTAAAACGGAACTACTCCATCGATTCACAGTGCAACCGTTCGATATTTTAATTGATATTACCCGAAGTACCAAGTATGAGGTAAAGGCAATTCGAGCTTTATCGAAAGCCAGATTCAAGGTGGGAAGCTCAACAGAAGATGTAAGCTATTTAGATTTAAATATTCAGATTGATGAAAAAGATAGTGCCGAATACTTAGTGGAGCAGATACTTTTTTATTTAGAAGTGATTAAAAACGCACAATAATATGACAAAATTATTTGAAGGAGCTGGAGTTGCACTTGTAACTCCCTTTCAAGCAGATAATACAATTGACTTTGAAGCCCTAAAAGCTTTAGTGAATTTCCAAATAGAGGGAGGCATTGATTATATCGTGGCTCTTGGCACAACGGCAGAAACGCCAACACTTTCTGATGAAGAGAAGGACCAAGTGGTGAACTGCATTAAGAAGGAAGTGAACGGAAGAGTTCCTATTATGTTAGGACTTGGAGGAAATAATCCTACGGCAGTAATCGATTCGATACACAAGACCGATTTTACGGGTATTGATGGAATCTTGTCGGTAACTCCATTTTATAATAAACCGCAGCAATCAGGATTAGTAGCCTATTACAAGGCAGTGGCAGAAGCTTCGCCTGTTCCAGTTATACTTTATAATGTACCGGGACGAACAGGGGTTAACCTATCGGCCGATAGTGCCGTGGAGTTGGGCACAAGCTGTAAAAATATTATAGCTATAAAAGAAGCATCTGGAGATTTGAACCAAGTTTCAGAAATTGTGAGAGATACTCCCGATAATTTCACCGTAATTTCAGGCGATGACGCATTAACACTACCAATCTTGTCGGTAGGTGCTAGTGGTGTGATTTCTGTTATTGCAAATGTTTTCCCTAAAGAAATGGCTCGTATGGTGCAATTAGCCAAAGAGCAAAAGCTTAAAGAAGCCATAGAATTACATGTGAAGATGCTTCAACTGAGCCGATTGATTTTTAAGGAAGGAAGTCCTGCAGGTGTGAAAGCTTTAATGAATCTTATGGGATTGAGTAGCACCACCTGTCGTTTACCATTGGTAGAGGCTAGTGCTGAGCTAACAAAGGAATTAAGTATAGAATTAGATATACTTAAAGGGCAGTTGCAATAAGCCTAGAGCTAAATAGAGTTAGCTAGAATAAAAACGCGTAGGATAGGGCTGTTAGGGCGTAAAGCATATTTGAGGCTTCCTCTAAACTATTTGTTAGGTACCCCTGTTCAAAGAATAGATAATAAAAAACGGTTTGTTCAATTACTGAACAAACCGTTTTTTATTATCTATTGCGATGTAGAATTAATCAATACCTTTCATCATTTTAGTCAACCATGGACCAAGGATAAATAGTAACACCGATGCAATGGCAGTGATGATAGACACGAACCAGAACACGTTGACTTCTGTTCCAGTGCTTGCTTCAATAGTTTGAGAAAGTTTTTCCATTTGCGATGCTCCGAAGTTACCAGCAGCAAATGAGAACATCCACAATCCCATCATAGTTGAAACTAGTTTTGGAGGAGATAATTTAGTTACCATTGATAGTCCGATAGGAGAGGTACAAAGCTCACCACAAGTGAAAATAAGGTAAACTAAAGTCAACCAAAGAGGAGAAACTAAGTTTGTGCCGCCTTGAGTAAAACCATCGGCCACAGCCATTACAGCAGCACCAATTGCCAATAGGGCCATACCCCAACCAAATTTAAATGGAGTTTTAGGGTTTAGCTTGCCCAATTTCACCCACATGATAGAGAACAAAGGAGCAAGTAACACGATAAACACAGCATTGATAGCTTGGAACCACGATGCAGGAATTTCAAAGCTTCCAATCATACGGTCGGTGTTTTCAGCAGCAAACATATTAAATGTAGTACCAGCTTGTTCGAAACCAACCCAGAAGAAAATATTAAAGAATGCCAATATGAAGATCACAGCTACGCGTCCCCATTGCTCAGCACCTTGAGTATCTTTCACAATTGAAGTAATTAGATAACCACCTCCAAGAGTAGCCACAATGCGGATAATCCAAGTAGTAGCTGAATCTGATAATGCGCCCCATCCTTTCATGAAACCAATCACACCAAACACTAAACAGCCAACATATAAAGCTATTGTTGCCCAGTTTTTGCATGTTAATCGAGTTTGAGTTTTAGGAGTTTTAGGAGGCATACCAATATGACCTAGTGTGCGTTCTGAGCGCATTAAGAACCAGATTACACCAATAATCATACCTACCCCAGATGCAATGTATCCGTATTTCCAGCTTACTTGTTCACCAAGATAGCCAGCCACGAACGGAGAAATGAATGCTCCAAGGTTGATACCCATGTAGAAAATAGTGAAACCACCATCTTTACGAGGGTCATTGTTGTCATATAAATCACCCACCATGGTTGAAATGTTTGGCTTGAAGAAACCATTACCCAAGATGAGCACACCTAGACCGCAGTAGAACCAAAATTCACGAGCTGAAGGTAAATCGCCAGCACCATGATGAATAGCAGCCCAAGCCAACATGAATTGACCAATTGCCATAGTTAGTCCACCAATGTAGATTGTCATGCGCCGACCTAATACTTTATCTGCAAGTACACCACCAATCATTGGGGTGACATAAACTAGCGCCGTAAAGATACCATAGATTTGAAAAGCAGTTTCACGATCGAAGCCGAAACCACCGTTAACTAATTCTGCAGTTAAGAATAATACGAGCAATGCACGCATTCCGTAGTAGCTGAAACGTTCCCACATTTCAGTAGCAAATAGCGTGGCCAATCCTCCGGGATGACCAAAAAAACTTTTGTCTTGTGAACTCATTTTATTGTTTTTGTATGTATGTTAGCAAAAATACCAATTATGAAGTAAAAACTTCTATTTTAGGTTTAATTTTTTGACTTATTGTTAAAATAATATTTCAAAGCTATACTTTGCAGTTTGCGAAATATAGCTTTGAGATATTATTTTGATGGAATGTTCTTGAGCACCTCAAGGAGGTAATCCCAAAACTTAGCCACAGTTTCGATGTTTACTTTTTCATCGGGAGAGTGGGGGAAACGAATGGTTGGTCCGAATGAAATCATGTCCCAATTCGGATAAGTTCCGCCCAAGATACCACATTCTAACCCTGCGTGTACCGCTTTAATTTCAGGTGTTTTTCCATATTTGTTATGGTAAACATCTTGCATGGTTTTTAAAATTGGCGATGCCATATTTGGCTGCCAGCCGGGATATGCTCCTGAAAAACTAACGCTAGCACCAGCTAATTCAAATACTGATGCAATGCGTTGTCCTAAATATGATTTGGCAGTATCAACCGAACTACGCATTAAGAATGAAATAACAATCTTGTTGCCTTTATTTGCAGAGCTTACAGTAGCCATATTTACCGATGTTTCCACCAAGCCCTGCATATCATCTGACATACGAATTACACCATTTGGGCAGGCTAGAATAGCTGCGGTAAGTTGGCGTTGTGTACTCTTGTTGATGAGTTGGCTAATTATGGTTTCAGGAATAAGCTCAATGTGCATATCGGGTTCAGTAGCTGCATATTCTTTTTTGATAATTTCATTCAAGCTTTCAACAAGCTCAACAGCCGATTTCCAACGTGTTTTCCTCACGGCAATTAGTCCGAAAGCTTCGCGAGGTATAGCATTGCGCAAACTTCCTCCTTCAATGCTCGATAGTCGAACGCCACAGTTGTTAGAAAGTTCGTTTAATATGCGGAAGAATAATTTATTGGCATTGGCACGCTGCAACACGATGTCCATGCCCGAGTGTCCTCCTTTTAAACCTGTGATGCAGAGTTTACCCCCTATAAATTCGGTGGGAATTTCGCGTTTTTCATATTTGAATGTAACGGTTGCATCTTCGCCACCAGCACAACCTACATAAAGTTCACCTTCATCTTCAGAGTCCATATTGAGCAGAATGTCGCCATCAATTAGTCCGGCTTCTAAGCCATTGGCACCGTCCATGCCTGTTTCTTCGGTGGCAGTGAATAAAGCTTCCACGGGACCATGCTCAATATCAGTAGATGCTAGAATAGCCATGGCAGCAGCAGCACCGATACCATTGTCGGCTCCTAGTGTTGTGCCGTTGGCAGTAACCCAGTCGCCATCAACGAATGCTTCGATAGGATCGGTTTCGAAGTTGTGAATTTTGTCGCTGTTTTTTTGCGGAACCATGTCGAGGTGGGCTTGCAAGATAACACCCTTTCGGTGTTCTTGTCCTGCTGTTGCAGGTTTCTTGATGATGATGTTTCCCACCGAGTCTTTAATGGTTTCTAGTCCCAATTCCTTCCCAAAATTGAAGATGTATTCTTGAATTTTCGCCTCGTGGTTTGAAGGGCGAGGAATTTGTGTTAGCGCATGGAAGTTTTTCCAAATGGCTTGGGGTTCTAGGTTTTGAATCTCTTTACTCATATGATTATTTTAAAGTGCGAAGTTACAAAATGCGAAGTGCAAAGCACGCGCTATAATTGAACATTCGTAGGGCTATTTGTTATTTTTTCTTTTTAGTGTCTTCTTCAAAAACCACTTGTTTGCTTCCCATGATAGCTCCTGTTTCGGTGTTCATTTTGATTTCGAATCTGCCGTCGAGAAGTTGGCTAGGAATAGGCATAATAGAGCCAAATTGAGCTAACTCAATTTGAGCTGTTGCCAGTGTTTTTCCAGCATATTCTAAGGCAAAGTTAGCTTTTCCCGGAATACGATAATATAGTGCATCTTCGCTTTCTGTGTTGCCAAAGCCTTCTGCTAAATGATTGTTTGTGCTGATAGCCACAGTAACAGGAGCTCCCGATAAATCATCGGCAGGAACAGGTCCGTGGTCGGTTGAAAATCGGAAAGCTACTTCGCCAGAAGCGCTAGGGCTAGTAGGTACATAGTCGAAATTAAACTGACAAGTAGCAGAATAGCTAGCTCCAATGAATAAAGAAAGATATTCTTCTTCCATTTTTTTTAGCTTCTCGGCAGCAGCTTGCAAAGTTTGTGCGCTGCCTGCTTCTCGACTGTCGAGTGCTCCGGCTAGTAGGTCGTAGCGTTGCTGACGCAAATCGATGATTGTGTTGGCTGCTTCTTGTGCCATTTCTTCATCGGTTTTTTTGAAAATATGTGTGCCTGTTGAGTCGGTAACGGTGTAGGTACGCCCATCCATAGTAAGATTGGTGAAATTGATAATGGGCCTTTGAACTTTTGGAGATACAAAAGATGAGTAGCTAGGTTGTTGCTCTTGTTGAGGTGCTACGGTGTTTACGCCTGCAATTATACCATTGTTGCACAAACTCACCAAAGAACCTCCTGTACCTAGCGATTGGTATTGTTGCGTAGGGTCAGCTTCGGCAAAAGTGATGAAGCTAACATCGCTAATGTGCCAACGTTGCACATCTTGCAAAGGCACGTTCTGAATGCCTAAGTAAGTTTCTGCATATTTGGCATAAGGACCAGCTACAATTTGTGTGTATTGAGCACTCACATTGATTTTCACCACCGTGCGGGGAAGACTATATACTAGTCCAAGAATGGGTGCTTCTTCTTTCTTCTTTTTTGCCGAAGCGTTAAAAGAAATACTAAAGATAAGAGCTAAAAGGAGGAGTGCTTTTGTTTTCATTAAGGTATAATATTGTAGATTGTTTAGACATTTTTATGTGCAGAGCATTTCTGCTCGCTCAAATGTAAAGTTTTTTTGCAAAAAACTAAGCCTATTTGAGCAAACTGTGTTGTAAGTTGTGCCATGGTATCGGTATTTTTGTAATTTTGAGCGGCAATAATTAATATATGTTTGAAAAATCCATTATACTAAATGACGTTGACCTCCTAGAATTCTATGGAGTGAATAATGCAAAGATTGACTTAGTGAGCGAATTTTTCCCTAAACTCAAAATTGTGAGTAGGGGAGAGCAAATTATAGTGCAGGGTGATAAGGCAGAAATTGTGAGTTTTGAGCTGAAACTGCGAGAGCTGCTCGATCATTACCTCCAATTTAATGTGTTGAGCATCGACACGATTCGCCAAGTACTTACAAATAGTCCGCTAGCCAATGAGGCTTTGCTTCATGCCAAAGATGTGCTGTTGCACGGGAATAATGGTAAACCAATTAATGCCAAAACACCTAATCAACGCATTTTAGTAGAACAAGCAAAGAAAAAGGATATGGTTTTTGCCATTGGTCCAGCAGGAACAGGTAAAACTTATGTGGCGATTGCTTTGGCGGTTCGAGCGTTGAAAAACCGCGAGATTCGTCGCATTATTCTCAGCCGACCAGCAGTGGAAGCTGGTGAAAATTTGGGCTTCTTGCCCGGCGATTTGAAAGACAAGATAGACCCCTATTTGCAGCCGCTTTATGATGCGCTGCAAGACATGATTCCTGCCAAAAAGTTGGAGGAATTTATGAAAGAAGGTGTTATTCAGATTGCCCCCTTGGCATTTATGCGTGGACGAACGCTTAGCGATGCCTTTGTTATTCTTGATGAAGCGCAAAACACAACAGCCAATCAAATGAAAATGTTTCTCACTCGCATGGGGAAAAACACCAAATTCATTATTACAGGCGATGAAAGTCAGATTGACTTATCCCATATGCATATGTCGGGATTGGTGCAGGCGCAGCGTATTCTTAGAAACATTAAAGATATTTCATTCGTTAGATTCAATGCTAGCGACATCGTGCGCCACCGACTGGTGCAACAAATTGTAGAGGCTTACGATGTGGAAACTCAGCAGCAATTGGCTCGAAAAGAAGAATTTAAACAAAATAAAAATCAAGAAAATGAGTAGTGCATTAACAAAAACAGATTTTCAATTTCCTAATCAAAAGGCAGTTTATCACGGTAAAGTGCGCGATGTTTATACGTTAGACAATGACTATCTTGTGATGGTAGTGAGTGATAGAATTTCGGCATTCGATGTAATTCTTCCCGAAGGTATCCCTTATAAAGGACAAGTGTTGAACCAAATTGCAGCGAAATTCCTCGATGCAACTTCACACATTGTGCCAAACTGGAAAATAGCTACTCCCGATGCAAACGTTACTATCGGTCATGCTTGCGAACAGTTTAAAGTAGAGATGGTTATTCGTGGTTACCTTACTGGTCATGCTTGGCGCGAATATAAGAGTGGTAAACGCACACTTTGTGGAGTAGAGCTTCCTGATGGAATGGTAGAAAATCAAAAGTTTGCTCACCCAATCATTACTCCAACAACAAAAGAAGATGTGGGACATGATGAGGATATTTCTCGCGAAGACATCATTAAACATGGTTTAGTGTCGGAAGAAGACTATATAGCATTAGAAAACTATACGCAAGCTCTGTTTGCAGAAGGTACAAAAATGGCGGCTGAAAAAGGTTTGATTTTGGTGGATACTAAATATGAGTTTGGTAAGAAAGGCGGCAAAATATATTTGATTGATGAGATTCACACCCCTGATTCATCTCGTTATTTCTATGCAGAAGGTTATGCGGAAAGATTGGCAAAAGGTGAAGCGCAAAAGCAACTTTCAAAAGAATTTGTGCGCGAATGGCTGATGGCAAACGGATTTCAAGGACAAGATGGACAAACAGTGCCAACGATGGATGCTGATTTTGTGGCGTCGGTTACAGAACGTTATATTGAGCTTTATGAGAATATCACAGGCGACACTTTTGAGAAATCAAGCACTGCTGATATTAATGCACGCATCGAGAAAAATGCAAATGATTTTTTAGCTACTTTGTAGTAGAGTCATTTTTATAATGCAAAAAAATAGGGTGTCCGTTTTGGAACACCCTATTTTGTTTAATTCCACAGTAGTGGAAGACCTATTTTAAATAATCACTCCAATTAAATTCGGTACCTTTAGCTTGAATACTTATAGAAACTTCAGGCAAGAATTTACCTTTGGCTTTAATGGTTATTGTGCCCTCACCAGTAGCTTGAATGTAAGCTTTAGTTTCGCCTCGGTGCAAACGCTTCTCGGTGCCTTTCATAGAGGTGTGACACTCAATATCGCCATTGTCAACTCCTGCAATAAATCCGGGTCCTTCCACTTCAAAATAGATCATTGCATCGGCAAGCGGATGGTGAATGTCATTAGCATCGTAGGCTTTTATTGTGATAGTTGCCACATCATCAGGATTCACCGCAATGATAGATTTATCGCTTTCAGCTTTTAGTTTCTCTACATAGCCTGCAGAAGTGAATGATTGAGAAGCGGCTTCTTTGCCATTGTTATATCCCACGATTCGAATTGTACCTTGCTCATAAGCACATGTAAAAGGAACCGACGAACCATTGGTAGGGACAGTTTCTCTCCCAATAGATTTACCATTCAAGATAACTTCTACTTCTTCACAATTGCTATACACCTCCATTACAGCCACATCGTAGGTGTCGTAGTCTTTGGGTGTCCAATCAGTCACCCAATTTCCGTTCCCAGCGTTGGTTTCTCGGCGAGCAAAATAGGCTACAGGCTTCTCTCCCCACCAGCTTTCACGTTGATAGGTTACAGGGCGGTAAGTTCCAATTCGGGTGAAAACACCAAATCCATGGTCAATTTCGGGCCAATCGGCTTCTCCAATGTAATCGTAACCTGTCCAAATAAACTGACCAGACATGAATGGATTATCTCGGAGTACTTGCATGGCAGCACGCGAATGACCATTTTCAGTACCAATAACAATTCGTTCGGGTCGGTCGAGGTGAGCTTGCACCAACTCATTTTCGCGGTAATTTTGCCCTACAATGTCCATTAGTTCAGAGAATCCATTGGTGTAGGCTTGTGCCCATTCCGAGTTTGGACGGAAGAGTGCCACTGTGTTCGGACGAGAATGATCTAGTTCATGAGCAATATCTCGCATACCAATGAAACGATCTTGAGCTTCTTTATTTGCAATACGGTCGCGGATTTCATTTCCGAGACTATAAATAAATATCGAAGGATGATTTCTACTTTTGAGGATCATGGTGCGTGTATCTTTCTCCCAGTTTTCTTCGAAAATGGTTTGGTAGCCGTAGCGCGAGTGATTTTTCACCGCAGTCCAAGTATCGAGCGATTCATCCATTACAAGCATACCCATTCTGTCGCACAGGTCGTAGAATTCAGCAGCAAAAGGATTGTGGGCACAGCGAATGCCATTAACCCCAATGCTTTTAAGTTTGGCAATTCGGTCGGCCCAAACAGCTAAGGGAACTGCAGCCCCGAAAGCTCCACCATCGTGATGCAAACATACCCCTTGAATCTTGATGTTCTTATCGTTGAGATAGAATCCTGTGGCAGCTTCAAAGTGCATTTGACGGATACCAAAGGTGTTTACCTCATCATCAAGAAGTACACCATTAAGGCTCAATTGGCTCACAGCTTCATAGATAGCAGGGTGGTCTAAGTCCCAAATATCAGGATTTCTCACATTCACTTCTTGCGTTACATTCATTGTTTCACCAGCTGCAATTTGAACCGATTTTACATCATCGGCAACAGCTTTGTTTTCTGGAGAATAGAGTGTTGATTTAACCGCTATCAATTGTGCTTTTTCGGTGTGGTTGGTGACTGTGGTTTGGATTTTTACAACTGCTTTTTCTTTGCTAATGCTAGGGGTAGTGATGAAAACACCCCAGTTGTCGATGTTGATTTTATCAGCAACAATTAAATTTACGTGACGATAAATTCCACAGCCAGTGTACCAACGTGAGTTAGGTTGCATACTATTATCGCAGCGCACGGCAAGCACATTTTTCTTACCGGTAACTAGGTAGTCAGTAATGTCGTATTGAAATGCACTGTATCCATATGCTCGGTTACCAACCTCGGTACCATTTACATAGACCGAGCTATTACTCATTACCCCATCGAAATGCACATAGACTTTCTTATCGGCATACTCTTTGGGTATTTCCAATGTTTTTCGATACCAGCCAATGCCTGTGGGCAAATAGCCACCACCACGACCCGAAGGTTCATCTCGATCGAAAGTACCTTCAATACTCCAATCATGAGGGACATCGAGTTTTCGCCACGCTTTGTCTTTATACTTCAATGCTTCGGCACCAGCTACATCTTCAGCAATAAACGCCCAATCTTTATCGAGGCTGATCACTTTTCTGGCTTCAGGTTGTTGGTTCAATTTGAATTGTGCCATGCTGTTGCTAGCTACCAAAATACAAGCTAGCAGGAAAAAGATTTTTCTCATCTACATTTATATATTTAGTTAAATAAATTTCAATTGTGAAGCCTAAATATATAACATAGAAAAGAAACGGGGAGAATGTAAAGTCAGTAAAGTTTTGATTGTGATAATATTTCCATTTTTTTGTATAAGATTCCATATTTGGGTACAAATAGAGGATGAAAGTTGGGTTATTCATGAAACAGAGTGTTTGGGATTTTACCCAAAGACCAAAAATCATGAAATTGAACGTTTGGGATATGATTTTCTTATGCTCTCACGCCAAATTTTAATTCTGACCATGAGGGAGTGTAACAATTAATTTTCTAATTCAGAATTGACTAATTTCTGCACTAGCGTTGCATATTTTCCACTCATGTTTACAAGCTCTTGATGTGTGCCTCGCTCAATAACTTCGCCTTTATCGAGCACTAGAATTAAACTAGAATTTCGAATAGTACTTAAGCGGTGAGCCACAGCAATTACCGTTTTCTGTGCAAAAATATTGGCAATGGCATTTTGAATGTATTGTTCGGTGAGTGAGTCTACCGATGAAGTGGCTTCATCGAGAATGATAAGTTCAGAATGTCCTGCAATAGCGCGAGCAAAAGAAATGAGCTGAGCTTGTCCTTTTGAAAGATTCCCCCCATTATCTTGCACCTTATATTGATATTGCTCGGGCAGCTTCTCAATGAAACGATTGGCATATACAAATTCTGCTGCTTCTAGCACTTGTTCCTTTGTAATGTTTTTTCGCCCCAAAGCAATGTTAAATTCAATGCTATTATTAAACATGAAGATGTCTTGCTGCATAACCGAAACAGCCTTGCGTAGTTGGTGAATAGAAATGTCGCGCAATTCGATGCCATTAATTTTAATCGAACCTCGATATCCAGTATAGCTTTTGGAAAGCAATTTAATGATGGTTGATTTTCCCGATCCAGTAGTGCCTACCAAAGCTAAGCGATCGCCTTTTTTAAGCTTAAATGATACATCTTTCAATACATCATCGGCATCTTCGTTGTAGCAAAAAGATACGTGTTCGAACACAATATCTTGTAGTACAATAGGGCTAGCATCGTGCTGTATTTCTTCTTCTACCTCGGTGTCGAACAACTCGCTCACGTGCTCTAAGCTAGAAAAAGCTCGTTGAATGGTAGAAACCTGTTGTGCAAATTGGCGCACAGGAATGAATAAACGCTCTAACGATGTAATGAACACAACCAAAACCCCAATACTGAGACTATCGCCCCAAATTGAATAAGCACCAAATCCAAGTACCAAGGCTGTGGCTACCGAAGTAATTCCATCGATGATGGAATAGAGTGTAGAGTCATACACATTGGAGTGGTTTTGAGCATCACAAAACTCTTTATTCAGCTTGTCATATTTATTGAATACTTCCTCTTGAGCGGCATAAAGTTGAATGGTTTTCATGCCATTGAGCGATTCTTGCAAGTAAGCAGCCGATTTTGCCAAGCTAGCACGTGCAATGAAGTAAGCTTTGCGCATTTTCTTCCGAAGAAAACGAATGACTAGCAAAATGACAGGCACCACAAGTAAGAGCACCAAGGTGAGTTGCCAATTAATGTAAGACAGGTAAATTAGGAGTACTAAAGTCTTTATACTGTCGGCTAATAGCCCCAAGATGCCAGTTGCAAAAGATTCAGCAATAGCATCCATGTCGCTGGTTAATCGAGAAAGTGTAATGCCAATAGGGTTTTTATCGTAATATTTCGATGGAAAACGAATAGCCTTAGCAAATAGCTTCCGACGAACATCAACAATGGTTAATCCTCCTGCTTTCACAAATGAGTAGCTGTATGTTCCATCGAAAAAAATATTGATGAGCAACACTACAAATAAAAGTAATGCTTGCCATCGTAACCCGTCGGCATTGCCGGGCACAATGTAATTGTCGATGATGGATTCCATTAAATACAAGAATGCTACACTAGCTCCCGTTGTGATTGGAATGGAGATTAAACTTATGGTGAGCCACTTTTTGTGGGGCTTAAAATAATGAGCAAAATGCGTCAAAAGCTGCCAATCTCTACCGCTGAATATCTTTTTGTGCTTTGTCATCATTGTTCGGTTTGAAGTTTTGCAATTTCCTGATAAAATGTTGACGATTGGAGTAGCTCGTCGGGTTTGCCTTGGGCTACCAGTTTACCTTCTTCAAGTACCAGTGTATAGTCGGTTTTTTGCAGTACGCTAATTCTATTGGAAATAATAAGTAAGCTTTGAGCTGTATTGTTTTCTACAATTTGTTGAATGAGAAAACGCTCGGTGTCGGTGTCTACAGCCGAAAAAACATCGTCGAGAATGAGTAAGCGGCAAGGAGTGTATAATGCACGAGCCAAACTGAGACGTTGCTTTTGTCCGCCAGAAAGCATAATTCCTTTTTCACCCACCATAGTTTCTTTGTGCTCACGAAATCGTGTTAGTTCCTCTTGTAGTGCCGATCGATAGATTGCATCTTCAAAATTTGAAGTAAACTCATTGTTCTCAGAGCCGAAAATTACATTGTTCTCAATAGTGTCGGAAAACAAGAAAACTTCCTGACTTACGGTACGCACTACACGGCGAATATCATCGGCTTTTAATGCGGAAGCATCGTGTGAACCAAAATAAATCATGCCTTTTTCGGGGCGTAAGTAGCCATTTAAACAGTTGATGAGTGTACTTTTACCTGCACCCAAAGCTCCTGTAACTCCTACAATGCTTCCCGGTTTTATTTCGAAACTAATATCATGTAAAGCTTGTTGATCACCATTGTGAAAGCGATAAGACAAATTTTCCACGCGAATTCCTGAGTTGAAGAGTTGTTGTTGGTCTTCAGAAGCAAGCAGTTGGAGTTGGTCGTCATCGCCTGCTCGATCTAGAATAGTTTGTAGGCTTTCAATACCCACCATTCCTTGTTGGAAAGCTGTGAGCACCCATCCTAAACTCATGATGGGTTGGGTGAGCAGGGCAGAATAGCCAATGTAGGCGGTAAGCTCACCAATGGTGAAATGCCCTTCGATGGTGTATATACCTCCCACAAACAAGATAAGTACTTTTAGTATTTGGCTCATGTTGGCAAGCAAAGGCATTACAAAAGAACGAATCCATGAAATTTTCATCTGATGACCAAAGAGCGAAAGGCTGTCGGCATTAATTTCTTCTTCGGCATAATCATAAATATTATAGCTTTTAATAATGCTATTGCCCGATAAGAAAGAAATGGTTTTTCCCGATAAAGATTGAAGCGAATTCATTTGCTTGTGGGTGTGTTTCACCATTACCTTCATGCCTGAGCGTACTACCGCAAAAATAATGACAATGGGCACAAGGCAATAGAGCGTTAGGCTAGGCGATAGTTTCCACATCATGTAGGGGGTGAGCGAAAGAGAAAGCATGATGTTGATGAGTTGCAGTGTACCAAAGCCGGTAATCATGCGAACCCCATTTATATCATTGTTTATTCGTGATATGATTGAGCCAGTAGAGTTTTCGTCGTAATACTTCTTTCCAAAAGAACTTAGTTTGAGAAACATTTCTCCTTTCAATTGGCGTTCGATTAGACGAGCGGGAACAAAGATGAGTATGCGAGAGAGTGAGCGAACAACAATCAATCCTACGGCAAGTGCAACAATAAAGAGTAAGTTGTGCCGAAGCAATGCCTCGTTGTCATGTTTGCTTCCAGAAAGCAAATCGATGGTTTGCTGCAAATATTGGGGAATGGTGATGGAAGTCCACACTGTAAGAATTAGCGCAATAGTTCCACCTAAGTACCACCATTTATAACGACTGGTGTAATGAAATATGAATTTTAATTTTTGACGCAAAATATAACTTGTTATTGTGGATTACATTAGGGATATAAACAAAAAGGCTAACACTAAGTTAGTGTCAGCCTTTCAATATCTTTAAAGAAAGATTTAGTTTTGGTCAGCGTCTTCTGCAGGAGTTTGGCTTGCAGGAGTAGTTTGGTCTGCTGAAGGGAAGGAAGGCACTGCAGAAGGATCAATAGCGTTCTCAATTTGAGTGCTCATTTCAGTTCCTACTGTTGATTTACTTTCTTTTGGGATAAACGCGCTACCTGCAATTGAAAGAATCAATAAGGCTCCTGCCAACCACCAAGTGGCTTTGTCAAGGAAGTCATTGGTTTTACGAACGCCCATGACTTGGTTGCTCGATTGAAAGTTGCTGGCCAAACCGCCACCTTTAGAGTTTTGCACTAAAACAATTAGCACCATGAATACACTGGCGATAATTAATAATACTGTAATTAATGTGTACATCCTAAATTATTTCGTTAATTCTTTTATTTCTTTGATTCGGGCAACAAAGTAAGCATTTTTTTCTGGAAATTTCAAACCTAATTTCTCATAAGATGCAATTGCTTGTTTGAATAAGCTCTGTTTGATGTAAATTTTGGCCAATGTTTCGGTCACAAAATCATTATCGGAGTTCTGTTTTTCGTTTTTTTTCGACTCATCATAATTCGTTTTAACGGTCGTGTTTTTGGGACGTAGAGATTCTGCTAGGTGACTCAAATTATCCTCTGGCTTATTCTCTTCACTTAAGCTATATGTTTCATTTTTAGTATATTCGTTGCTAATTAGCTTTAACTCTCGTTCGGCTAATTTACTTTCCACATGAATGAAATAATAGAGTTTTCTACGGTCGGTAATCCAGAATGCAGCTTTGTTCAAATAGAGCTCAAACTCGGGGGAATTTAGAAGTTTCAGATTTTTAAGCAAAAGTATCCATCCCATCTGAAAACTAGGGTGTATTTCCACCATTTTTTTAAGCACCACTAAACTAGTGGCATTTAAAAGTTCGGGTTCGTGCAAATATTTATGAAAATCTAAGCTGTCCATTACCAGTTTGCAATTGAAGAGTTAAAGATGTCATCAGTGAGTTGCTCAATTATTTCTTCTGTAATTGTGTCTTCCACGTCGCTGAGTAATTTATTAGCATCGTAATCAACATAGGCTGAGAAAGATTTCTCAAAATCAGCATCATGATCTTTGTTGTTGGTATATTTAATTTGCACGGTAACGGTCAAACGGTTTTGAGCGGCTTGGTCGCCTTGTGAAATGTTTACCGGTGTAACTTTATAGTCAGAAATTACCCCTTCAAATTCCAAATCGCCATTGTCTTTCATCATTTGAAGTGAAGTTTGTTGAGTAATCTTATCCAATAGACCATCGGTAAGCTGTTGGCTAAGGTTCGGATTCACCAATAGGGCACGGTTCTGCATATAATAAACCGAAAAAGTTTTTATTGAAGGGTCGAGTGCTGCACCCGTAAAAGAGTATGACATTTTACACGCTGAAAAGGGGAGTACCAGCATATAAGCCATGAGAGCAAGGATAAAAAGTTTATTCTTCGTTATTTTCAAGTAGGTCATATTCTTTTAATTTTCGGTATAATGTACGAGCTGATATGCCAAGCTTATCAGCTGTTTTTCTTCGGTTGCCATTAAACATTTCTAGAGCTGTTTGAATGGCAGCCTTTTCATATTCGGCTAAACTCATGATATTTTCTTCGCTCAACCGTTGTTCTTCATGATAATCTTCAATAGCATCTTCGGGTTCTAAGTCTTTTGCTGTTTGATAGCCCATTGGAGCACTTGGCGAATGTTGTGCTTGATGGGTGATAATGCTAGCAAAAGAATCATCATCATATAAATCTCGAATGATTTGTTGTCTTTCTCTCGAAATATCGGGAGATACATTAGAATCGTTAATCAAATCGAACACTAATTTTTTCAGCTCATTCATGTCCTTTTTCATGTCGAAGAGTACTTGATAAAGGATTTCTCGTTCTGAAGAAAAACTTTTCGATTCTTCGGCTTGGTAAAGGGCTGGAAGTTGTGCTTTCCCTCCTTCGGGAAGATATCGGCGCAAGGTTTCTTCATTAATGGCACGCTCTTGCTCGATGATTGATATTTGTTCGGTGATGTTTTTTAGCTGGCGAATGTTTCCCGGCCAATGGTAGCTTTCCAACAAGCGTTGGGCATTAGGACTTAATCGCAAGGACGGCATCTGATATTTTTCGGCAAAATCGGATGCAAATTTTCGAAAAAGTAAGTAAATGTCAGCACCCCTTTCTCGCAGGGGAGATAATCGGATGGGCACTGTGTTTAATCGGTAGAATAAATCTTCTCTGAATTTACCTTCGGCAATAGCCTTGTCGAAATTAATGTTCGTGGCAGCTACAATGCGCACATCGGTTTTTTGCACTTTTGAAGAACCCACACGCATAAATTCTCCAGCTTCGAGCACGCGAAGTAGTCGAGCCTGAGTGGGCAAAGGAAGTTCGCCAATTTCATCAAGAAAAATGGTACCTCCATCAACTTCTTCAAAATAGCCTTTGCGGTCATTCATGGCTCCTGTGAATGAACCTTTTTCATGACCAAAAAGTTCAGAATCAATCGTGCCTTCAGGGATTGCTCCGCAGTTCACAGCAATATATTTATTATGCTTTCGCAATGAGTATTGATGGATAATTTGGGGAATACGCTCTTTACCCGAACCGCTTTCTCCGGTAATTAATACGGACAAATCGGTAGGGGCAACCTGAACTGCTACTTCAATTGAGCGGTTCAACGTGTGGTCTTTCCCAATAATACCAAAACGTTGCTTAATAACTTGTAAATCCATTTCTTAAAGTTTTCGAGCAACAAAGTTAGCCAAATTTACTTAGATGAGCTATTTTTTTGCTGGCTATAAATCCAAACTCCCTCAATATCAGGGTATTTTTCTTCAAAAAATATTCGTGCATCTTTTGCTTCTTGAAGCGAAGAAAAACCACCACCTGTTACAAAATGAATGTTATTGATGTTTGAAAGCGTGGCTGCATTAATGGCTCTATTTTTCAGATTTCGGATGAAATTTTCGGCATTCTGTGTATTATTAAAGCTTCCCACAATGAGCTGATAAGGTAGCGTTACATCAATGCCATTTACTACAATAGAAACCTGATGACTTGATCCTTGTTCTGGTTCTGCAATATCTAGGTTGCTCGATTGTTGCATGATTGTTTTAGTCGTAATTTTTAACGATGCACTATCAATACGGGCTTGCTTTTGAATATCCTCTTGCTCTAATCGATCTAAGGTTTCATTCATAGTTTCCGATTTTTTCTTAGTTCTGTTATCTAAGCTAGGTTTCATCCAGAAAAATCCAGCCGCAAGAACAAAACAAGCTGTTCCAATAATGTAGTTTAGTTTCTTCGATTTTCCTTTAGGTTTTTCAGGCTCCTGATGTGCGTTAGTCGGTTCTTCCACCACAGGTATATCATTGACTTCTGCTGCGGCTTCTTCTTCCAAACGTTTGTTTCTAATGGCTTCGGCAGCAAGTATACTTTGAGGCTTTCCACCCAATCCAGCACGAGGCATTTTCCCCCAATTTCGTTTGCGCAAAATGAAGTAATCCCAGTTGCCACGTAGTGCAGCATAGGTAACAATGGGGTGATAAACAAATGGCTCAATAGCAGCTGCAATTAGCTGGCGAATCACCATGTTAATTTTGCGATATTTGAAATACACAATGTGGTCATACAAGATACTAATGCTACTCAGCGTTAATGCAAAGGTATAAATGAATGTAAGCGTAGTAAGGAAGATGGGCCAATTGGCTTGTCCTGAGAAAGCTAAAACAAGGAAATAAAGCATACCGATAAATTCGATGATAGGGGCAAACCACTCAAAAAAAGTCCAAAACGGGTGCGACATCATGCCCATCACGCCATATTTGGGGTTCAAAAACATATTCCAGTGTGCAAATAGGGTTTCAATTGTTCCCCTTGTCCAACGATTTCGTTGCCTGATTAGAATATCTGCAGTGGCTGGAGCTTCGGTCCAACATAATGGGTCTGGAAGATAATCAATCTTGTATGGTTTCTTCACCACTTCCGACATATAACGACGCATACGCACTACAAGTTCCATATCTTCACCCACCGTGTATCGAGAGTATCCTCCACATTCCACCACAATTTCTTTGTTGAACATTCCTAAGGCTCCAGAAATGATGAGTAGCCCGTTTAGTTTTGTCCAAGCTAAACGCCCCATTAAGAAAGAGCGGTTGTATTCGATAACCTGAAATAGTGGTAATAATTTATTGGGAAGTTGAATGTCGATAAGTTGCCCACCTTCAATAACGCAAGAGTTGGCAATACGAATAACCCCACCTACAGCAATGGTTTCTTGTCCCTGCTGATCGGCCAAAAAAGGTTTTACAAGCATTTGCAAAGCGTAAGGGTCGATTACACAATCGGCATCGATGGCTACAAAATATTTACCCGATGAAACGTTAATCCCCGCATTTAGTGCGTCGGCTTTTCCACCGTTTATTTTATCTACGAGAACTAAGTTATTTAACGATGTTTTTCGCGAACGATATACACCGCGAATTTCAGAACAGTGAATTTTGTTGTCAACCAAAATATCTACTAACTCCATGTCAAACTCGTTGATTACCACATCGATTGTGGCATCAGAACTACCGTCGTTAATTACAACTACTTCATAGTTGGCATAATAGAGCGAAAGTAGTGCTTTCACATTTTCATAGATGTTTAGCTCTTCGTTGTAAGCTGGTGCCAGTATGGACACCATGGGCGCATATGGAGATGATAATACTTCGTTGTAGTTTGTTACCTTGGCTTCTTTACTGTGTCGTGTTAAAACGATGGCCGAAATAAATGCCAATATCGAATAAAGAAAGAACATGACAATAGCATACCAGAAAAGATAATTTTCTATCCAAAACGAGATTTCATTCCATATTTTCATTCCAATATCAGTCATAATTTATGCTGCGCTATCTTTTAGGGTTACATAATTGATGTATTTAAACATATCTTGGTCGCGTTCTTCGGCATAATTTCGAAGAGCTTGCTCGCCCGAACTACCATATCCAATGAGGATTTGGCAAATCAGAAGTATGGCTTCTACGCTGTTTTCTTCGCTAAGAGCAAGCAGCAAGAAATCAATGTTATCGGCATTGCCAATAACATTGATGGTGCGTAAGATTTCAAGCTTATTGTGAGACACTTCATCGAAATATCTACCGATCAAAATGTCTTTAGCTTCGGTGTATTCCAAGGCTCGAATAGCTTTGTAAATCTGTTCTCTAGTGTGTCTGTTTTGATGATAAACCATGGTAGAAAGATCGCTAGCACTCTCAGCTTGTTGAAAATACTGAATCATTCGAATGCAGAAATCCTGCACGTCGTTATTAGGTGAATCGAGCCACTTTTGAAACGATGGCACAGCTTGTTCATGCAGCTTTACATAGTTCAAGATATTAAGCTGAGTCCAAGTGGAAAATTCTTGTTCAAGATTGTCTAAGAAATGATAAGAAGCCGTGTGGTCAAGGAAGGCATATGCAATTTGAGCCTCGCTTCGCACCAAATGGTTTTTATCATTCACATAGTTTTGAATTATCGATATAGCTCCTGTGGGGTAGAGGTTCGAAAGTTCTCGGATACCACTCACACGTCGGTCGGTATGTCTTGATTTTATCTTTTGAATAGAAAAACGGTGTAAGCCAATCAATCGATAAAGCAAAAGAATACGATCGGCATATTCTCCCGAAAGGTTTCGTTCGTAATTCATTAGATTTTCAATCAGGATATCTTTACCGAGCTTACTTTTCACTTTTCGCATTTCTAAAGCAACATCTTTGGCAGATAGGTCGCCAAAGAGATATTCCATCATCCGTTCTTCATATTGATTAGACAATTTTTCTTTGTACTCTATTTTATATTCTTTTCGGAATGTGATAATAAACAACAGGCTCCCAATAATAGGCAACACCGAGTTGAAAAGCAGCGTTAATAAAAGCATAATGGTGAGCAGCGGCACACCAATAATATTCTCAACACTTGATTTAAACGCAGGAGCCATATGCTCGGGAATATAAAAGTCGATTAGCCCAATAAGGAAATAACGTACGAAATGGCATACCCGAACGGCTACTTCGCCAGAAACAGGCTTTAATGCTTTAACTTGATGTCCGAAGGGAATATTTAAGTTCTTATCGTCTAATACTTTTTGTTGTTCTACCCATTTAGTTTCCACTTTAGCTTGTTCAATAGCTAATTTTTCAGGCGTGAAGTTCTCTATGGCATTCATTAAGCCATAGATGGAAGATGCTAAAATGAGGACCCAGATTAAGCCCAATCCGAGCACAGTTATAAGATGTTTTCTTTTCACTAGTAGTTTTAAAATAAGCATGAAATAGCAGCTCTAAAATTCACTTGTCCTCTATGCAGGTTGGGCTCATATTCTGCATTTTCATATCCTAAATAAGAATCTAGACTTAAATAAGATGTTAGACGATATTTAAATTGGGCTTGTGCCGTAAATGTTTGATATAAAGGTACACTTCCAGCATTATTCTGGAAAAAGTTGTCGTCGGGTGAGCTAATACCGTAACCTAAAGTTAGTCCTACGAAACTTTCAGGGCGAGCTAAGTAGCGACGACAAATAATTTGGTAGGTAGAATTTAAATTTTCAACGTTACTTACCTTCACCAAATAAGGACGAAAAGACAACCAATAGTTGCCTAGATATTTTGCTACAGATGCAGTGAATACATTCACATTTACTACTTCTTCAACATCGTTTGAGAAATTCATGTAGCGGTAGCCCAATGATGCATCAATGATCTTAAGAAAACTTCGGTAGTATTCTACACCAAGCCTATGTGTAGCAAATATAGGGCTAGGCGAGTAGGCATAGGCAAAGAAGAAAGTGTTGTTGTCATCAATTTTAGGATAACATTCCAATTCTAATTGATAACCTAAGTCAGTTCCAAAGGTTTCGCCTGGGAGAATTAAATCGCCCATGTAAATGTTGGCATAATAATCGCCATACTTCTCGGTGTGTCTGCCGTAAGCAAGTCCTGTCATGTTCCACATTCGTTTCCATGGTTCTTTAAAAGTTTCGTAGTTATACTCTACTCGAATAATATTTTTGTAGGGATTACTCAACCCTATTTTTTTTTTTTCTTCCTTAATAGACTTGTTTTGAGGGTCGATAGATTTTATAATTTTCAAAGTTTCATTGGCGCCAGTGTTGTCGTGCAATGTCATTTGAACTTTGAATTTTTTCACCAATAGCGGAATGTCTTTGGGGTAACTCTCTAAAGCTTTGTCAAGTGAGCTTAAGCACACAGTGTACTTTTTATCCCAAAAATAAATATCGATTTGTAAATTAATAGCATCGTAATTCTCAGGATCCTCAGCCAAAACAGTGGCTAGTTCTTTTTGTGCTATTTCATATTTCTTTTCCCAAGCATAGGTACGAGCAATTAAAATTTGAGCATCGTTATACTTAGGGGAAATAGCCAAAATTTCTTTCGATTTTTGACGCGATACACTGTAATTTTCTTTTATAGCTTCATCTCGCGCAGCAATAAAAAGCGAGTCGATATTTACTGAGCCTTGAATTTTAGATTCCATTATCACCCGCTCGTAAAGCTTCTTAATAGATGTGTTTTCAGGGTCGAGTTCAAGCAGTGTATCTGCAATTTCTAACGCATCATCGTAGTTTTGAAGATGCAATAAAGCCTTGGTTTTTTTGCTGAGCAAATTAATGTCGTCTTCGAAGAAGTATAAAGCTCTATTGATGGTTAAAATACATTCTTCGTTTTGGTTATTCCACAAATAAATACTTGATAAGGCATCATAAGCATCGTAGTTTTTAGGATCTTTTCCTAAAACTTCCATTGCAATTTTTTCAGCATCGGCATAATAACCTTGCCAAGCATTTATTCTACATTTTAACAAAGCAACATCGTAGTAGTCGGGATTTTGCTTTAGAATGAGATCGGTAATTTGTAGTGCCTTGGTGTATTTACCTTCAAAAGAATAGTCGCGAGCCACTAAGAATAGCGAATCTGCATTTATTTTAACTTGGGCTACTGCTTTTTGCCCCATAAATAATGAGATGAGTGCAACATACAATGTGGCAAGTAACTTCGAGATCTTGCGTGGTGTAAAAATCATAAATAAACGTTTGAAATTGAAGGGAAATTAAATTAAGACAAGGGTAAATTTAGCGTAACATTTTTTTCATGCGAATAGTAAGCTCGCTTAAGCTGAATGGTTTGATAACATAGTCATCGGCACCTAATTCAAAAGCTTTTAAAACAGAATCTTCAGCACCATCGGCCGAAAGAACAAGGATAGGAATTCGCAAACCTAATTCTTCTCTCACGGTGTTGATTACCTCATGTCCGTTCAAGAATGGCATATATAAATCGGTAATCAATAGGTCAACCTCGTCTTTGTGTTCCGTAATATATTCAATACAATCTTTACCATTGGTTGTTTTTACTACATCATAACCATCTTTGCTAAGTTTGTGGCAAATGGTTTCAAGAATAAGTTTATTGTCTTCGGCGACTAATATGTTTTTTGACATAATAAAATGAATTTGTGTGTCTTAAATAAAATGACTGTGTTTAATTAAAGAACGCTGAATTAAGGATTAATGTTTAAACCATTCCCGCATTTAGATAGATCTATTAAATTAAAGCAGATGTTGTGATTTCTTTCCAAATATCGACTAAGCAAAAATAGATATTGCTACTTTTGTACAAAAGTATAAGAACTTTGCAAAAACGACTAATTTCAGATAGGAAAAAGGAATAAAAATAAGTATAAACTACTAGGGCATGAATTTTTTAGCTATAATACCAGCGAGATTCCAATCTACTCGCTTCCCCGGAAAACCACTAGAGAAACTAGCTGGCAAATACATTATTCAACATGTGTATGAAAAGGCAAGTGAAAATTTTCAGCACGTGTGGGTGGCCACCGATGATGACCGTATAGCCAAAGCAGTGCAGGATTTCGGCGGAAAAGTGGTAATGACTGATGCGAACCACCCAAGTGGAACAGATCGTGTGGCAGAAGCTGCGCGAAAGTTAAAATCGGAAATTGATTTTGATGTAGTGGTGAATATTCAAGGCGATGAGCCTTTTGTTTGTGCCGAACAATTAGATGCAATAAAACAATGTTTCAAAGATGATGCAACGCAAATTGCCACGCTTGTAAAGCGTGTGGAAGATGCCGAAACGTTGTTTAATCCCAACCGACCTAAAGTGGTTTTTAGTAGTCGGAATTTTGCCTTGCTTTTTAGCCGTTCTACTATTCCATATGTGAGAGGAGTTGAACGTGAACAATGGTTAAGCAAACAATCATTCTTTTATCATTTAGGAATGTATGCTTATAGAGCAGAAGTGTTACAAACGCTAACCAAGCTTAAACCATCGAATTTAGAGCTTGCAGAATCATTAGAACAATTGCGCTGGTTAGAAGCTGGATATAAAATTAAAATAGCGGAAACGGCACACGAAAGTATAGGTATTGATACGCCTGAAGATTTGCAAAAAGCACAGGAGTTCTGGAACGTTACACATTAAACTCATGTAAACTTAAAATTTGGGGTACATCGTAGTCGTGTTTTGTGTATTTATTTTGTAAAATAAAGGACGTGAATTTGTCGGTGGAATAAAATATTCAGTTTGTTAAGTGTAGCTAGTGTCTTGAAGCAGGCGAAGTGTATTTAGATTTGTAACTATTTTGTGTAAACCCAAATTAAAACAAAACATAACTCGATCAATAAGTAGGCTGACTATACAACCAGATTGACACTCTTTTATTTGAAGAAATAAAAATAAATATGCAGAAATCATTTCTTGGGGTATGGCTAACGAAACAAAACTGGTATGAACCTTTGCGGCGGTGGTTTTGGAGTAGTCCCGACAGACAAAATGCCATTAAAGTCACGTTTGTAATTGCTTTTATGTGCGTGCCATTTATAGTGGCAGGACAAAACTACGTGGCAAGTACGCTAGCTCTGGGCGCTTTGGCAGATGCACTTTCAGAAACCAACGACCACCCCAGAGGGCGAATCGAGGCTTTGCTATTGAAGGTGTTGGGCTTTGGTATCTCTAGTTTTGCGGTGGTGCTTTTGGCAAATCATACCATTTTATTGGGCATCGGATTAGGTATTTCCTCTATCGTGTTTATTCTAATTGGTGGATTGAACGAGCGATTCCGAGGCATCACCTTTGGTGCAATTCTAGTGGGTGTGTATGCCATGATGAGCGTAGATTCTGCCAACTTGTGGTATATGCCTGCAATCTTATTGCCAGTGGGGGCTTTGTTGCATGGGCTGTTTTCGCTTCTTTTGCTTTATTTGAATCCTTATCGTTTGCTTGAAGAACAATTAGCTCGCGGTTTTAAAGCCTTGGCAGCTTATCAGAAGGAAAAAGCAAAACTCTTCATGAGCGATGCTTCATTGCAGAAAACAATTCGCCATAATTTAGCTATAAAAAACATTCGTTTGGTAGAATCGCTCGACCAATGCCGTGTACTCATGCGAAATTATGCCGACATAGAGGGAGAGAATAAGAAGCTTAGCCTATATTTGCATTCTTTCATGCAGTTGCAAGGCTTGCACGAACGAGCCACGTCAAGTCATGAAAGTTATGATGCTATTAAGCAAACGAAGGAAGAAAGAGAGGTGCTTGAGGGGCTTGGGCAGGTTATCTATATGTTGGGGGAAGCTTCCGAGGCTTTTGCTTATTCTATTTTAGTTCGCATACCTTATAAAGCACCCACGCTCATTGCATGGTCGGTTACAGCTTTAGAAGAAAAGCAGGAATACTATCATTTAAATGACGACCACCCTTTGCGCTCCATCGTGCAGAATTTGAAGCGTTCGAGCCAGATAACAACAAGTTTGGGTAAAACCAACACCGATGTAATCATGCCACGATTAGCCAAAGACAATCGGAGTATTAAAGAACGATTTGTAGATCAGTTGAGCTTTCAGCACCCACGTATGCGTCATGCCATTCGTTTGTCTATCTGTTTAACTTTGTCTTACACCGTGTCTGAATTTTTTGCACTAGTACAGGGCGATTGGGTAGTACTTACTGCTTTGGTGGTTTGCCAATCGACATTTAGTGAAACACGGCGACGATTTTTTCAGCGTGTTTTTGGTACCTTCTTTGGTGTTCTTTTAGGCATATCATCAGCCTATTTGCTCCCCACCATGGAAGGGCAAATTCTATTTCTACTTACCTCTGCTTATCTATTTCTTTATTGGTTGAGAAGACGATATAGCTATTCGGTTATTTTCATAACAACCTATGTGCTTTGTATTTTCAATTTAGTTGAACCACAAGGAATCGGACTTATTGAGTATCGTTTGCTCGATACGCTTATAGGCTCGGTCATTGCTATACTTACTGTTCGTTTGGTGTGGCCCGATTTTCAAGGAAAGCGCATTCCATCATTGTTGAATGTAGCCTTTCATGCTAATGCGGCTTATCTTCAGCGAATTATTCAAGCTCATGTGCTGCGTTTGCCTGAAGATGATTTCAATTATCGGGTAGCGAGACGTGAATCACATCGTGCAGACAATGCACTTGCCATGGCGTGGCAAAATATGCGCATAGAACCAAAACAGCAAGCTGTTTTACGCGAAAGTTTGCTTAAACTAACTTACCACAATCATGCGCTGATTTCTTATCTGTCGGCATTGGGTTTACGAAGAGAAAGTGGCGATATGCAGCGTGCTGGACTAGTGGAAATGGCTGAGGAAATTTTGGCGGTCATGCAAACCATTAGAATCCCCATGCCTGAGAATGCAAACGACAAGCGAGAAGAGCAACTAGCAATTATTAAACGACTAAATCTGTTGCAGCAAAATGGTTCGGAAACAGTAGTGGTACAGCAAGCACGCATCTTAGCTCATATTGCAGAATTGAATGTGAAATTGCAAATGCGCGCACTTTCCTATAATCAAAAAATGACGCACAGCCATGTTGGAGTAGGGCATCAGACAGGCAAACGCATATAGAATGCAATTAGTGTATCCCTCCGAGCAAGTACATCTTTACCATCTTCATTAAGCCTCCTTACTTTGCGGTCATTAAACAAATAGAACTCCGCCAACAGGAATGGATGCACAAGCATTACAAGGCATGGCAGAGAAGAGGTATGAATCATACTCAATATTGCCGAGAGAATCACATCGTCCTTCGTCAATTTCGCTATTGGATTAACAAATTCGAAGCAGAGCAAGAGGAACACTCAGTACAAGAAGACGCTTCTAGAGCTGCG
>JBKEBD010000013.1:0-181111 GCA_047972995.1 Mangrovibacterium sp. | reverse complement strand
GTCATAAAGATGTTCAAGTGTTATCCCTTTTGTTAGATAGTTCTAACAAACTAGTTGAAAGAGGTTTTATCCTAAAACAAGTATGGAGGCATGATAGTGTTAGCAATCAAAATAGTCTTAATTCAACAATTTCGAGAATAAAAAAATCCATAGACAAATATAGCGGTATGACAGTTGAGACAATTTATGCAACCGGGTACATTCTTAAATATACATCTGAGTAGAGGTGTTCTTATTTATGTAAAGATATTCTTATAATAGCTTGTTTATTCATAAAAACTATATCTTTGATGTGAGTTATTCAATATGATGCAAGGATGAGTATTCTCATGTCGAAAGAACGGTAGCTAAGTCGTTACCTAACAAATGCAATCTATTTGTAATAGCTTGTTTCTCAATACATCTAATCTCGTATTGTCGAAACCCGAAGGGTTGAAATTATACGTAATACCATAACAACAAAGAACCCAGAAAGGATGACATTATTTGTGCCACCCCTTCGGGGTTTATTAAGCAAAACTCAGGTTATTAAATGGTAGCTAATTTGTTTCTATAATTATACTACCACTTCGTAGTTAATCTATATCACCACCTACTTCGTATACAGTTCCTCCATCTCCTCCAAAGTCTTTCCTTTGGTTTCGGGCACCATTTTCCACACGAAGATGAACGAAATGAAGCTCATCAAACCATAGAACATATAGGTTCCGCCGGTACTGAACTCTGCCATGGCAGGGAAAGTAGATGAAATAAGGAAATTTGCCACCCATTGGAAGGCCACCGCAATGGCTGTGGCTTTGCCGCGGATGGCATTGGGGAACAATTCTGACACCAACACCCAACACACCGGACCCCACGACATCATGAACGATGCAGTGTAGATAATCATAAACACCAAGGTGCTCATGCCGATTACTTCGGCAAATGCCAACCCACCGATGGCAAACATGCCAAATCTAGTGTCTGCAAAAGACTAAATATACATATTAATCAATTGCTCGAATTTCTCCTGCTTGCCGCTTGTTTGCTTAGGCTCGCCAGCTTCTTTGGCATAAGCATAAATGTCTTCAAGTTTCAATTTGCCTGCTGCAAATTCAGCACCTTTGCCAGCATCGAATGAAGCATAACGCTCATCGCGCAATTTCAAATAGTCGGAGTTTGCACGAATTTGATCGGCAATAATTAGCCCCCGAGCGAAAGTATCCATACCGCTTACATGGGCAATGAAGATATCCTCTAGGTCGGTTGAGTTACGACGCACTTTAGCATCGAAGTTTACACCACCATCTTTTACACCGCCAGCAGCTAAGAATTCTAACATAGCCTCAACCGTTTCGTTAATGTTGGTTGGGAATTCATCAGTATCCCATCCGTTTTGAGCATCACCCTTGTTGGCATCAATAGAACCCAACATACCAGCATCGCCTGCCATGCGAATTTCATGTGCAAAGGTGTGTCCGGCTAATGTGGCGTGGTTCCACTCAATATTGATTTTGAAATCGTCTTGTAGGTTGTATTTATTCAAGAAACCTAATATGGTTTGCACATCATAGTCGTACTGATGTTTTGAAGGCTCCATAGGTTTAGGCTCAACAAAGAAAGTACCTTTGAATCCGTTCTTTCTAGCATAGTCGCGCGCCATGGTCATGAACTGCGCCATATGCTCTAACTCGTCTTTTGTTTTGGTGTTCAAAAGGCTCATGTAGCCTTCACGTCCACCCCAGAATGTATAACCAGTACCCCCTAAAGCGATAGTAGCATCGATAGCGTTTTTCACTTGCACACCGGCATGAGCTAACACGTTGAAATCAGGGTTGGTTGACGCACCGTTCATGTAACGCTCATGGCCGAACACATTGGCTGTACCCCAAAGCAATTTCACACCGGTAGCTTCCTGACGAGCCTTCGCTTCAGGAACCATAGCTTCCAAACCTTTTTCAATTTCCCAAACCGAGCCATTGCCCACCACGTCGATATCGTGGAAACAATAGAAAGGCGCACCAATCTTAGTGATGAACTCGAATGCAGCATCCATTTTTTGTTTTGCAACATCCATGCGGTCTTTACCTTCCAACCATGGCAAATGTTGTGTGCCACCACCAAATGGGTCGCCACCTTGGTCGCAGAACGTGTGCCAATAAGCAATGGCATAGCGCAAATGTTCTTTCAACGTTTTTCCTGCTACTACACGATTTTCATCATACCATTTAAATGCTAATGGATTTTTTGATGCTGGTCCTTCGTATTGAATTTTGTCAATACCAGGAAAATACTCTTTGTTACCTTTAAATACAGTCATAATATTTGTTTTTTAGAGTCTCCTTCGATCCCCCCTTGGGGGAAAGAAAAAAACACTGAGTTTATTTGTTAAATGCCTGAGCTGTTTTAACACCGTCAGGCCAATTCGTAATTTCTAATTAAACCGGCTTTTCCATCGTTCATAAGCCTCGGCATAGGCTGCTGCATCTTTGGTTGAAGGCTCAATGATGTCGAGTTTCTTCAAGCCAGCAAAAGCCTCTTTAGGTGAAGCATAATAGCCCGAACCAATTCCGGCACCTCGCGCTGCACCTACTGCACCATCGGTGTTGTATAGCTCAATGGTGGCACCCGACACGCCTGCAAGGGTTTCGCGAAAAAGTGGACTAAGGAACATATTTGCTTTACCTGCACGAATGACATTGGCACTGATGCCCATGTTTGCCATAATATCCATGCCATATTTAAACGAGAACACAATGCCTTCTTGCACGGCGCGACAAATGTGTGCGGTGCTATGCTGATTGAAGTCGATGCCTGAGAAACTTGAGCCTAGTGTGCGATTGCCAAGCACTCGCTCAGCACCATTGCCGAAAGGCAACACCGATATACCTCCTGCACCGATGGGTGCTTGGGCTGCAAGCTCGTTCATCTGCTCATAACTCACCGTTCCGCCCAAAAGCTGATTACGCAACCATGAATTTTGAATGCCCGTACCATTGATGCACAACAACACCCCCAATCGAGCGGTATCTGCTGAATGATTCACATGAGCAAAAGTATTAACACGCGATTTAGGGTCGTATTTCACCTCACCACTCACACCATACACCACACCCGAAGTGCCCGCCGTGGTGGCAATCTCGCCGGGGTTGAGCACATTGAGCGAAAGCGCATTGTTGGGCTGATCGCCTGCACGATAGCTTATTTTAATGCCTTCGGGTAAGCCTAATTCTTGGGCTGCTACCGAAGAAAGCTGCGATTGAACCGAGAATGTATCTACAATTTCGGGCAAGATACTTGCATCGAAACCATAATAGTCGAGTAGGAATTGAGCCGGTGCATTGTTCTTGAAATCCCAAAGCATCCCTTCTGAAAGGTCGCCGATGGTGGTTTGTGCCACGCCGCTCAAGCGCATAGCGATATAGTCGCCAGGCAACATAATTTTATCAATCTTCGCGAAAAGCTCAGGCTCATTATCTTTCACCCACTTTAATTTTGAAGCGGTGAAGTTGCCTGGAGAATTGAGCAAATGACTCAAACAAAGTTCCTCACCGAGGTCTTTAAATGCCTGCTCGCCAATGCCTGTGGCACGGCTATCGCACCAAATGATAGCAGGGCGAAGCACTTGCTGCTGTTTGTCTACACACACCAAACCGTGCATCTGATAAGAAATGCCGATAGCATCAATCTTTGTTTTGTCGATTTTAGCTTCTGCTAGCACCTCTGCCAAAGCTTCTTTGAGTGCTGCCCACCATTGGTCGGGCTCTTGCTCTGCCCACCCCGATTGATGCGCAATCATTTTCATTTCTTGCTTGGGGTGAAATGCCGAAGCCAAACAATTGCCTGTTTCACCCTCCACCAGTGCTACTTTCACCGATGAACTACCTATATCGAATCCTAGTAAATACATTTTGGTTTAATTTTAAAATCCATTCCGCTGTGTTCTGCAAATGTAGATAACTTTTGATTAACACAAAACATTTCAACTGTTTTTTTCCGTTCTGCTCCAGATAATACATTTCATGTGAGATACATCAGAAAACTAAAAAGCAAATTATAAACTGATGAAGATTGTAAGCCCACCAAAACTCAGCGATGAACTGCAAATCACCAGCATCAAAACAGAAGCAAAAGCGAAGTATGCACCCTACTATGAAGACGGCTTCCAGACAGGTTTCCCTAGTCCTGCCGATGATTTCAAAGACACATAACTAAGTCTTGATTAGCGGTGGTGAGACATTTGGTGAGAGATATTTAAATTCCTTTCAAAGAATACCCATACTTCCTTTTGAGATAGTCATCTTTAACCGTAATCCATATACAAGCTGATAGTTAATTTTGATAGACCTTTGCATTTTACAACTTAAGGGGACTTCTAAAAATTAGCTGTTAGGTCATTTTGATTTTATGAGGGATAGATTTTGGGCTAATTTCGCAAAGGCATAGCGAGCTATGTTTTAAGGAATTAGTGCAAAAGATGCGCTCAGAAAACAAGATGAACAACAGCCGCATTTAGCAGCTTCCCCAATTAAAAACTAATTTTTAGAAGTTCCCTTAACAATGAGGTCTATGAAAATAAAAATCTCACTAACCCCTCACCAGTCGCTTAAATCACCGACCTAAAGGATGGTGCTATTCATGCCACGCTCGGGGAGAAGAATGCAAACGGGAATTAGGCTTTAGCCGAGACTTGAAATTTATTTTTCTCAATTCACGTTCCTTGCCGAGAATGATTTCAAGGGCAAAACCATTCTACCATTCATCACTCATGAAGGTAGTCGCCTTGGGTCGAGCGTTGAAGACATTAAAGCTAAAACTACAGGAGTAACTGTTCTTGAGGGATTGCCTATAAGAGGAAGCAATGCAAAAGACTCAATGAACGATGTAAAACAATGGTTGAAAGATAGTGGGATGATAAAACGAACAGAATAATAAAAAACATACAGTTATGAAACAAGTAAAAGCATATGGAGCACCATCAGCAACAGCTCCGTTTAAAGAAATGAACATTGCTCGTCGTGAGGTGATGGCACAAGACGTGGAATTTGAAGTAACATACTGCGGAATCTGCCATTCCGATTTGCATCAATTGCACGATGACTTTGGCGGAGCTACTTTCCCGCTAGTTCCCGGTCATGAAATCATCGGAAAGGATACCAGCGAAGTGAGCGACTATAAAGCAGGCGACTATGTTGCCGTTGGTTGCATAGTGGATAGCTGTCGTCATTGTCCAGAGTGCGAAGAAGGTGAAGAGCAGTTTTGCCATGAGGGAGTAACGTTCTCGTTCAACAGTGCCGACAAGGTTTCGGGAGGTGTTACTTATGGAGGCTTCTCAAAAAGTTACGTTTGCGACCAGAAATACATCTTGCGTATGCCTCAGTTCGAGAACATGGCAGCTTCGGCACCATTGCTTTGCGCAGGGATTACCGTTTATTCTCCTCTTAAGCATTGGGGTGCAGCTCCGGGCAAACAAGTTGGTGTGTTGGGCATCGGCGGACTTGGACACCTAACAATCAAGATTGCAAAAGCGATGGGTGCAGAGGTTACCGTCTTCACCACTTCAGCAGGCAAAGTGGAAGATGCAAAACGATTGGGTGCCGACCATGCGGTGCTATCAACCGATGCTGATGCCATGGCAGCAATGACAGGCAAAATGCACTTCATCATCGACACGGTTTCAGCAAAGCACGATGTTAATATGTATCTCAATACCTTGAAACGTGATGGTTCGGTAGTCTTGGTTGGTTTACCTCCAGAAGCTTTAGAGATTGGAGCGTTCAATGTCGTTTCAGGTCGCAAAAGCTTCTCTGGTTCAAACATCGGAGGCATCCGTGAGACTCAAGAAATGCTCGACTTCTGCCACAAACACAATATCGTTGCCGAGAGCGAAGTCATCAAGATTCAAGATGTGAACAAAGCACTCGAACGCCTAGAGAAGGGCGATGTAAAATATCGCTTTGTGATTGATCTGGAAAGCCTTTAGGCTTAGGAGCAGAACAAAATACAAACCGCCAAGTTGAGAAAATTCTCGGCTTGGCGGTTTGTATTTTTGCTTAAATCACCGACCTAAAGGACGGTGTTATTCATGTGCTGATGTGCGCAAGGCAAAATGGCGAACTTTCAGGGCGTGCACAGTTGTGCATGAGGTGAAAGAACAAACTTTTAGGGCATGCACAGTTGTGCACGAGGTGAAATGGCAAAAAATTGAGCTTGCACAGTTGTGCACGCTATATTTCTGACCTCAAAAGAGAGATTTGAAGAAAGGTATTTAGCCCTTTGGGGGGATTGAGCTTATTATTAAGCTGATGAAGATGATGACATTAGCCAGAGTGCACTGACAAAGCAGCATAGAAAACAACGAAATAATATTTTGGCATGATAATTGCTTATTTATTGGACACGAGTGCAAAGAATTACATCTTATAAAAGCAAAAAAAATGAGGGTGTCTAAAAAGGAGTTTTTTGCTTTCTGGAGCTTACAAATCGTCACCCCAGCTAAGCCCGACGGGCTTAGGGATAGTAGCATAGTGCATCGCCCTATGAAAAGGGGAATGCACCAGGGCAAACGCATGTAGATTTATATCCTCTCTTAAAAGCTGATTTACCGTATCCCACCATAGTTACTTTGTCATTTCCTATTTTCTTGATTTCAGGATTTCATCAAATTGCTCATCAGTTACAGGCTCCATCCAATCTACAACTGTCTTCTTATCAGCTTCCGAAATGATTGCAATATGAGTCATACTCGCTTCGTGTGATGCTCCGTGCCAATGTTTCACAAAAGCAGGAATCTTCACTACATCACCCTCGCGAATAACAGCAATCTCCTTACCTTCCTCTTGATAATATCCTATGCCGTTGGTTACTACTAACACTTGTCCATTATCATGCGTATGCCAATTTGTGCGAGCTTTAGTATGAAACTTTACATTTCCTGCACTCATATAATAAGGTTCTTTTGTTGGGTTTAAAATCATACCCACTTCAACTTCTCCGACAAATAAGTCAGCAGAACCTTTTACAGTCTCTGTGTATTTTCTGATGCTTTTGTGCATATCATTTGTGTTTTGTGCCATGGTGCTACAAGTAATTAGTAATTAGCAGAATGAACATAGTTGTTACAATAATATTCTCAATCCTTTTCAATTCAAGTTCCGAAACTCATTAGGTGTCATGCCCGTCTCATTCTTAAACAATCGGCTGAAGTGCTGAGGATAATGAAAACCTAACTCATAAGAAATCTCACTTATCGATCTCTGATTATCGTAAATTAAATCCTTAGCTTTTCGAATCAGCTGCAACTGAATTTGCTCTTTTGCACTCTTTCCAGTTTCTCGCTTCACAAGATCCCCAAAGTAGTTAGGCGATAGGTTCAGCTTATCAGCAAAGTAAGCAACCGATGGCAAACCATTCTCCTTCGGCTCATTGCTATCTAAGTAAGCATTTAATATGTCGGAGAAGCGAGTAAGCACTCCCTTATTAGTCTTTTCGCGAGTGATAAACTGACGGTCATAAAAACGCATACAATAATTCAATAACGTTTCAATCTCACTTACTATTATACGCTTACTATATACATCAATATTTTGGTCCAATTCAAACACTATCTTGTGGAATATATTTCCGCTCACGTTGCGACAAGTGCAAAGCCTCATTAGCCTCATAAGAGAAAAAAGAATACTCCTTAATCTTATCAGCCAAGCCAGTGCCTAAAAGAAAATCAGGATGAAAAGCAATGCAACGTCCTTGCGGAACATCTGCATCGGGTGCATGATAAGGCACACCCACTATTTGTCCAGGAGCTAGAAACATCAGCGCCCCATCCTCATAATCGTATGTTGTACGCCCATAGCGCATTTCTCCGCAATTAGTTTCTTTAAAATACATCGTATATACACCGTAAACATAGTCCCCCTTCAGGATAATGCCCAATCGTAGCATTCTTATAGTCAAAAGCTGTTACCAGCGGATGCTTCGTTTCTACTCCTTTTAGCTCGTTTATATACGATACTTGTTCGATGCGTTTTAAGTCAGTCATATCCATTTTTGTTCCTATCTCATAAAGATATACAAAGGAATAAACATAAAAAACCAACAAGTAAAAATGGTAGCATATACAGTAGTTTGGGTTGTAGAATCACTGTTAGTCGCTTTAATTACGCGTGAAACTAGCCATCCATTTACTAATATTTCTTAGAGAAATGCAGCTGCCGAATGACAAAATAGCATGGAGATATAATGATACCAAATACCTAGCAATGCGCTTTACTTGGAGTGGCTTCACATAAGTCTTAATACTATTTTATACCGTTGTAAAGTAAGCTGATGTGGGAAAGTATCAATATAGGTTTCCATAAGCAACCTTAAACCATGTAGGTACAGAGTAGTCTAAGTCAAAAAACCTCAGAAATCAACTTTACATATATTTTTACCTGAGGCAAAATCTTATCCGAAACTCAAGTTATTAAAATGAATTATTTAAAAATGAACTTTACTATTTTACTAACATTGCTTCTCACAATTTGTGGTTGCAATAAAGAAAACATGGACAACGACAACGGGTCGATAAAAGAAACTGAGGAAACAGAAGAATTTGTTTTTGAGAAAGGTGAATACAGCTATCTAAATGTAAATTTACCGTTCCGAGAAATATCGTTTAATCAGGAAAATGAAAAACCTTCCATTCTTGTAATTTTTCTGCACGGTCATAGCGGTAATGGGAATGACAATGCTTCACAACTGCGTACAGGCGGAGTTTCCGATATAGCCAACTTTCTTTCGTCACAAGGACTAAGTTCTATTTTTTTAGTACCTCAATGTGCTGCTAACCGCTCATGGAGCGAAATTACAGCAACCAACGGCACACAAATGAGTGTTGTTCTTAAAAATTGGATTGATAGTTTTGTTTCTTCGCATTCCGTTGATGATAACAGGATATATGTGTTAGGAGCCTCTTCGGGTGGAGCCGGGGTTTGGCGAATGCTATCCGACTATCCTGACCTATTTGCAGCGGCTATGCCTGCTGTTTCTATTCCCCGTTCGGTTGTTGCTGACAGTGTGAAGCAAACACCAATTTACGCTATAATCGGTGCTAATGACAATGTTGTAAATGTTTCGGCAGTGGAACCATTTCTTAATGAGGTTCAAGCAGCAGGAGGGCAAGTGAAATTTAAGATTATGCCTAATAGTGACCACCAACAAGCCGTGAGAGATGCTTTTTCTAATGACTGCTTGCAGTGGGTGTTTAGTTACACTCGCTAAAGAAAAGCCTCGCAGGAATTAGATCTAAAATTTGCTTGATTACTGGTTAATCTGTATTGTTGTTGCGCCTGAAGAGTCCCATATTTTTTGATTTTTTGGTGAAACCAAAAATAGGAATTCTTCAGGCTTTTTATTGAATCTCGAAAAAAACTTTCGGATGATAGTGGGATGATAATGTAAGTCATAGTATTAATTTGTAAATTATTTGTCAACTTCAAACATAATACTCTTGGCTTATGCCTTTCTTGTTTCTGATTACAAACATAGGGACTATTATACTTTGCCACTTCGTGGCTACTTACAAACTGTCAGTTCTACAATTTAAATTCTCATCTTTCATACATTACCCCCAACCATATACTACAACAACTCCTTTATCTTCTCGTGCAAAGCCTCGCCGCGTAAATTATCGAATATTACTGTTCCGTTTTGGGCACTTCTAAATAGCCTGTTATTCGCTCGGCAAAGAAATGCTGCGGGCATTTTCATCGGGGTGAATGCCTTTCTGCACTGTTTGCTTGGTGCAAGCTGAAAAGTCTATATCTGCTGCGCTAAATTCGCCTTCCAGAAACTGATAAACAGCTCCTGATGTTACGGCTGCTTTCACTGCTGGCATAGTTCCGAAATAAACCATCACTTGATGTTCTGCACTCCATCAACCATTAGGCATTTGGGGCAAGCTTCCCCTTTATCTTTAGGACATTCGTCGCTACCAATGTGAATATAGGGCGAGGGAAACAGCGGAATCACTTCATTGAGCACATCTTGCAGGAACTGAAACACCCGTTCGTTTCCGGCACAAAACACATCGTCGCTCACGCCCCATTCGTTGAAAGGCTGCGGATTTCCTGTGCAGCTCAAGTAAGGACAAACCCGAGCAGTAGCCACGGCATGACCGGGCATTTCAATTTCAGGCACTACCATTATGCCTAGTCTGCTGGCATAATCTACTACTTCTTTTATTTCCTTCTGGGTGTAGAATCCGCCATAGCGCACGCCATCATATTGTTTTGGATGATTTGCCATGTGATTTAATATGGTTTCCTCGCACCAACCGCCTTGTTCGGTGAGCTTTGGATACTTCTTAATTTCAATGCGCCATCCTTGGTCGTCGGTAAAGTGCCAATGAAAACATTTAGCTTGTGATAAGCCATGCCTTCCAGCATTTTCTTTATGAAATCTACATCGAAAAAATGGCGACACACATCGAGATGCATTCCACGCCAAGCGTATTGCGTCTCATCGGCAATAGAAAGACCAGGAATACCATGTTCGCTCTTTCCGTATTGGTCGAAAAGTTGCAGCAGGCTCATCATGCCATGCACAAAGCCCGATTGGCTTGCCTATTTAATTTGAATGCTTTGAGGCTGAATGTCTAACACATAGGCTTCATCTAGCATGAGCTCATCGGTAATTAGCTCGATGACTGCTTTAGCTTTGGGGTCTATTTTTATGTATTTCCCCTAAACAACAACTGCCGTGCCCAATTCATGAGGTCGTTTACTTTCTATGTGCAACTCTTTTTCATGAAAAAAGCCTTCATGTATGCGCATGGCATTCGGAGCTGGTATGAGGTTTTATATATTTCTTGGTTTATTTTCGCGGTGCAGGGTGCGAAAGTGTGAAGTCGTTCCGCTAACAAATTAACCTTCTACATTTGCTCAGCTCACAACTTCACACTAAATCACACATTAAAAACATTACACTCCCTCTACCGATTTCTCTAGTTCGCTGGCTTGGGCAATAAATTCTTCCATGTTCATTTCGCGTAAGAACACTAAGCCGTGACTAGCACGCAGTTTAGATTCTTGGTGCGTGTAGAAGAAATCTTTGCCCAACAACAATTGAATTGGTTTGAGTTGATTTCCCCAATTGCGCTGCGCCAAATCGCTAAACATTCCGTCGTGCTCGAAGCTTGGGAAAGAAGCATTTACTTGAGTAAGATAGCAATTTTCGAATGAATGATGCAATATAGCTAAGTCATTCATGTTTACGGGCACAATCATGTTTACCTCCGATGGTTGAAACTTAAACCACACATTGCGATAGCCCCAAATACGCAGGTTGCTCAAATCTTCTTCCTTGCTCCACATTCGCACGGCTTCAGCAATAACTTGCAACATCTTGTAGTGTGTGTCGGGACCACTTCCCTCGGGGTCGAGCGCAAGACTAATAACATTGGGTTTATATTTCCTCAACTCTTCAAGCAATGGCAACGCATCGCGCTCACGCTGGGGTTGTTCGGTGAAGATGTCGCCAGTGTAGAAGCCCAACCGAAGATGATACACATTTTTCACCTGCACACCATAGTATGCCCACACGAGTTCTTCTTCATATTCGCGCAACATTCCTTTTAGTTTTTGAATCTTGTTTGGATTTTTCTCGCCATCATAGCTAGCTCGTAAAATCGACAAAATACTCTCAATGGTATTACGCAATTGTTCTTTCGATTTCACTTCCCAAATGTTCACAATGCCACGCACTAAACGATGAGCTAAGCCTCTTCTTCGCTCGTGGGCTTCGCGTTGCGCCACTTTGTTTAGGTAGTGATATACATCTTTGTCCCACTTGTGTTTATAGCCAGAGGTGAAGAAATCAGGATAGTTCACCATCATCATACGATCATCATCGAGAAACTGTTTCGTGTCGATAAGTGCATCGATAATGAACTGATTGGTAACGGCAGTGAAACCCGAAGTAAGCACCGAAAAATGCGACTCATTGTCGGAATTGGTAATGCTGTTCAGGTGTGGCATTAATCCGAGCATGATATCGTCGTGGTGCGGACCTGTGTGGTAGAACACCTGGTTGGTTTCCTTCTGTAATCCTCGATTTATTTTTGCCTCAATTGAATCTATTACACTTTTCACGGTGTCTTCGCCTAAATTCGGAATCAATCGGCAGTAGTCGTCTTTCTTCAAGTCGTCCACCGTAAGGCGATGCCCGTATTTGTCTAGTTTTTGACAAAGTTCAATCACGGCACGCTCTGTTTTGGCGTGTGTCCATTCCCCGTTTTTATAGTAAGCATCCACACTGTCTTTTAGCTGCACCCCAGCTCCTTCGGTAATGTAGAAACGAGCATTGGGCAGGCGTTGTAGCACAGTGGCAGGGAAAAGCACCGAGCTTTCGGCTTCAAGTGCATCTTTAATGACCAGAGCTTTGGCTTCACCAGCACCAAAAATGATGGCTGTAGCATCGGGATTGTACGTAATGGTTTCCAATCCGATGGTAATGACCAATCGAGTGCGACTCACCTCTATTCCCCCTAAATCGCCTGCCGACACGGCTTGGGTTTCGAAGTTGGTGGGCGTGAGTCGGGTGGTTGAAAATAGATTAGATCCGCGAGTATTGAAGGCAATATGCCCATCAGGACCAATTCCACCCAAGAAGAAGCCAATACCACCTAAGGCTCTCACCTTATTTTCATATTCGCTGCACCAGTCGTCGATAGCAAAGATGGCTTGCTTTTGCTCTTGCTCGATGGGTGTTTTTGCCTCACGATAGCGCAAAAGAATATCTACATCGTTGTCAGGAAACACGTCTGCAAATGTCCTCCCATTAGGCAAAGCTATTTCATCGCAATTAATCAAGATAGCTCGCTTGGGGTCGAGCCCGAAACCTTCAATATAAAATTGCTTCACATAGGAATAAAAGCTGTTGTGTTGTGACGACGAAATCGGATAGAACTCATCGATTTGCACAAAATAGAGCTTGCTCAGGCTTGGTTTCTTGTCCACTTGCAGATTATATTCCTTGCGAATTGCCTTGCCCTTCGCATTGTCCCAGTTTTCGAGCATAAATTGCGTCCACTTAATAAAGTATTCGGGTGTTTTGCCTGTGGGCAGACTGATTACACCTTCTGGGTTTTCACTCACCCATTCGAGAAAACGCAAGGACGTGAGTAAACCTAGCTTAGGAAAGTTGTCCACCATGATATAGGGTATCTTGGTGTTCGTTGAATGCACTTTTGAACGTGCAATAAACTGCTGTTCTACGTTTGAAAAGACCATATGGATTATTAATTAAAGCCCCCTCTAGCTCCCCCGAGGGGAAGAGCAAAGGCACTGGGCTGATTATTTATTGACTTACTTTTATTTACTTTTCTGGTTTCCCACCAAAACCTCTTGGCTTTGGAAGCCAATGAAGGAGAATTGCAGAACAGCAACTTTGCTTTCCACTTGAAGAGAAAAATTACCGTCAATGTTGGGAATAGTACCTTGCGTAGTACCTTTAACCACCACATTCACGCCAGGTAAGCTTTCGCCATCTTGTGCCGAAATCACTTTCCCATTTACGGTATGCTGAGCCATGAGCGAGCCCGAGGTCAGCATCAGAATTTAAAAAAACAAGTGTTTCATAACCAAAAAAATTAGATCAGTTAGTAAAAAGTTTGTCGTAGGTTTTGACGTCCCCACCTCGATAACATATACTGGTTTAGCTCATGGTTGCAAGCTAAAGGTTAGTTCGATAGCATTGTTTCAATTACGATGGTGGCAGCACCCAGCAGCCCTGCCTCGGAATTGAGTTTGGACATTTCCACGGTAACATCTTCCCGAAGTTTCGGAATACAATAACGATATAAAGCTTGCGATACCGAGTTTACAAACATATCGCCCACTCTCGACACACGCCCCACTAAAACTACTTTTTCGGGGTTTAAAATCTGCACCAAATAAGAAACTCCTTTTCCTAAATTAGCTCCAATCTTATTGATGAGTGATATCGATAGGTGATCGCCTTGCAAGGCGGCTTCTACAATGAGTTCTGGCGTTAAGCTGCCATGCTCTTGAAGCACAGATTTCAATGTTGTTGCCTTTCCTTTGTTCATTTCTTCTTCCGCCATGCGCACCAAAGCCCCTCCCGAAGCTATGGTTTCCAAACAGCCCACTTTTCCGCAATTGCACAAATGCGTGTTGTTCTCTATGGGAATGTGGCTGAATTCTCCCGCAAACCCCGACTTCCCTAGGTGCATTTTGCCATCGAGCACCATGCCTAGCCCCAATCCATTGCCCACATAAACAATCATGGCATTTCTTGAATTTCGCGCTGCTCCGTGGCGATATTCTGCTAAAGCACGAGCACGGGCATCGTTTTCTAAGAAAACCAGACGCCCCAAACGTTGCGATAACTCTGAGGCTAAATTCTCGGTTTCTTGTATAAGAAATGTGTAATTAATTCCATTTTTGGGGTTAATCAGTCCGGGCATGATTAAACCAATGCCAATGAGCAAAGAGGGGTCGATGGTTAGTTCCTGAATAAAGTCTTTAATGTAGGTTTCCAACACCGAAACCATGTCTTTACCGTTCACTAAATCGAATGGTTTTTCATCCCATTTGTATTGGCACTCCAACTGATTAGAAAATAAGGTCATACGCAATGTCCTGAGCCCAACATCTACCCCCAACACATAAAATGAATTTGGTTTCAAGCCATATTGCATGGGCTTTCTTCCTCCCAGCGAGTCGCCCACTCCACGTTCTTCTACAAAACCATCTTCAATTAGTGCATTCATGAAACCCACAGCCGTTGGCGTGCTAAACATGAGTTGTTTGCACAGCTCGGCAATCGACATGGTTTCGTTTCGGTATAATTGTCTGATGATATTTCTTTTTGCCAAGAATTGCTTTCTCTCTACTCCCGACAAATTCGCTACTATATTTGTATCCCAAAAATTCATAAGTTTTCTTTTTTGTAGTAATCAGATTATTATTTTTTATACTTATTATGATAACAAGCACTGCCTAAAGTTCAAATTACAATCACAGGATTTATGTTTTGATGGGTGCAATGTGTGAAATATTTTCAAAAGATAAATAGTATTTTGAAAATATTTTAAAAAGTAATTTATACATTTACTTTTGTTATTTTAGTTATACTATATAGAAATAGCTTAGAACCAAACCATTCAATATTTCATTTAAGTTAAATAGCGATTTGCCTGATTTGGAGACATAAAGAGTGAAATGGGTTAGTTTCAGCAAAAGAAGATCTCCGGGCAAGCTAATTTTGGCAAAATGATAGATTTTTTGTGGAAGATAAAAGTAACAAAACCGTCAGATGGTTTTTTGTGTCGAGAAAAAGTACTCAGACCATTCGACAAGGTCCATTTTTGTTGTAAAGAGTAGCAAGCGTTACCGTATTTTTCGTTTTTGGGGAGGGAACGAAAAGCAAAGTTCACTTTTATTGGTAACCTATTCGTGATTTCCAATCGACCCCCGTTTAATTAGTCGCGTAGGAATGCACTTGCTCACCGATTCTCCTGTTTCTACAAATCGAGCTGCCACTCGCCCCATTTCCCAGAAATCGGTACTAATGACCGATATCCCATCTTTAATGTATTTCTTCATGGGTGTTTCATTGTAAGAAAGCACGCCCACATCGGCTCCCAATTTCAAGTGCTTCAATTCGCATTGGTCGAGCAGTCGAGAAAGCACACGGTCGCTCACCGTTAAATAAAGCTGCCCTTGCTGCACATCAAGCTCTTTCGAGTCTCGCATAACCCGATGAGCAATATCATGATCTTTGCAGAAACTTTCAAACATATCGATGCTCACCTTGGGATGCTCGGTGAACTCTGGATACACATAAATGAACTCTTCATACGGCGCATAGCAATCTAAATCTGATGCCAAGGCATTGTATAATCCTGAACCAAAAGACTGATACACCGTAGAACATTCCGAAGGACAATGAATGTTCCAATCGATGGCTAACAATTTGTCGATGGGGAGTTTAGTCATGATTTCAGCCATCCGTTGGTGGTCGAAACTCATCACAATATAAGCTGAATACTTACCAATAGACTCATCGATGATGCGTTCAAAAGAAGCAATGTTGTAATGGTGAAAGTGCATATCGAGTTCAATATTCTCTGGCAAGAATTCTAAAAACGCACCATAGAGCACCTCCTTATACGATTTCAACGTGTCGAGCAACAGCAGCACCTTGTTGTGCGCATTCGCCACAAAATATCCCCGATTAGGCACCGACACTATCACTCCTCGATTTTTCAACTCCGCGTAGGCTTTAAACACCGTATCGCGCGAAAGGGAACACTCCTTAATAAGATAATTCACCGAAGGCAGCAAACCGCCCTCTTGCAACACCTGATTAGAAATAGCATGAGTAATAGCATCTACCAATTGCAGATATTTTAATTGACGAGAATTTGGGTCGATCGTAAATTGAAAGTTTTCCATGAAGATATTTTTCACGAAGATAATAAAAACCTATGGTTCAGCTAAACCTATTCCTAAGATTCCATTAGCAAAAGCCCGTTTTATAGGGTGTATTTCGGGGCTGGGGATATTTTTGGGTCTGAGGCTAAAAAACGAATATTTGTACTTTCTAAAAAAAGGCAAATATGACTCAAGAATTTAACCTACAGCTTATATCTTTAATGTTGCCAGAAGGCATTTTAGAATACTTTGATGTAGTATCCTTTAAACAAAGACTATGTGGCAAGTATGTTTACAATAAGAAGATCGCTCATACTTGTGAAGATAAAAAAAGCGACATGAAATTCATGCCGCTTTCCAAAATTACACTCAATTACAAATTACGAGAAAAGGTATTTTTAAATGATTAATGTTTAGTAGCCATTAGTGCCATACTCATCTGCATTGTTTATCGACGATAAAAAGTCATACGAAATAGGACGCAAATAGTTTTTTCTTGTAAATGAAGCTGCTGCACGTTTATTGCCAATTGCCAAACGTTCTTCAAAAGCTTGATGTCTTTTCAACAAGTACCACCGACCAAACTCGCCACACAATTCTCTAGCATATTCATCATACACATCGTTCATGTCGGCCGTTGTAAGCTTCATGTGTGCATCGAAATCGGCTGCATTGCGGCAAGCTCTTTTACGTAATACATTTAATTGTTCTGTAGCTAAACCATTATTACCTAACTGCATATTTGCCTCGGCAGCAATCAAGTAAACCTCAGCCATACGCATCATTATCACATCACCATTTTTACGTTGCAAGTTACTTCCATAGAATGCGCCATAAAAGTTCCAGTTATATTTTGATAATGCGGGGAACATTTGGTAACTATTAGTTCCATCAAACATTGATGATTTGTAATTTCCATCAGTATCAAAAAGGTCATCAATATTAATTGTGAAGTAAGCTCTTTTCGCTTTTTCCTCATCTGAAAGATAATCTTTACTCAAATATACTGAGAAACGATCTTCATCAACATCTAGTGGATATGGATTTGCATATACATTTTTTACTTTCTCAAGCTTTTCAATATTTCCTGAATGTTCTCCTTTAGGCCACACGCTTGCTTCATATTGGTTACCACCAATTGCAGAAGCCACAGCTGCTACATCGGCATAAGGATAAATAACTTTGCCAATGTGCGAAGCATCAATGCCATATTTTGTACAGATTTCCTCTGTTAATGTTAATTTTCTATCTCCATAAGCAATCCATCCGGGTTGAACCATTGAGAAACCTCCATAGGCTGTTGTGAATGAATTTTCCCAACGTATATCATAATCAGCATCGAAACAATCAACTAGGTATTTTGAAGGAGCCAACACGTTGTTATTAATCCGTCCATACAAATAATTTTGCTTATCTTGAATAGGATAGATCTCACTCATTTTATATGGGTTAGGATAGGTGAATGAAAAAATGTTACTTGTTTTCACCGACCAATACGACGCATCATCTGGATTTGGACCCGACGCAATGAACAAGGCTTCTCTGTTGCTTTGGTTGTTTGCTTGTGCCCACATATCTTCCACATCATCATATAAGTATGCACCTACGGCATCGGCATTCTCTATCAAATATTCCGCCGCTTCTTTGGCTTTTACCCAATACGAAACGCCATCTTCCGACAAATCTTCACCAGCACCCTGTGCATACACGCGGGCTAACAAACCTAACGCCGCTTTTTTAGTTACACGACCTCTATTGCCTTCAAATGGTTCTAGTGGCAAATCTTCTGCTGCCAATTTCAAATCCAACACTATTTGCGTGTAAATTTCCTCTTCCGTATTACGCTGTGGATTTAAATTAGCCACTTCTGTTGGTTCTGTGTTTAATGTAATTGGTCCGTATTGAGCTACCAAAATAGAATAATAAAACGCGCGTAAATATCTGGCTTCTGCCACAAGAATATCAATATCCGATTGTTCACCATCTTCCACACCCGATGCCTTAGCAATAACGGTGTTGCAGTTGTTAATCATAGAGTATGCATTAGTAAAAACTTTATTTACATATCCTGTATTTGTAGCTAGGCCTTCGTAGTAGAACACTTGTTGTCCCCAAGTTTTATTACTTCCGGTAACCCAAGTATCTGTTCCACCTTCGGTCATCAGCAAATAGTCAAATCCCGAAAGGTATCCGGTTAATGATTGATAGCATTTGGTTTGAAAAGCCTTAAATCCAGAATAAGTTGACAACACTTGATCTTCGGTTTGTGATGATTCGGGGTTGAATTCATCTAATGAACACGCCTGTGTGCTTACCAGAACAGCAAGAGCAAGCATTAATTTATATAATTTATTTTTCATGATTATTCCTTTTTAAGATTAGAAAGTGAAGTTAACACCAAACACCAATTGTTTTGTCAATGGATAATCTAGGCTACCATTCATCTCTGGATCATAGTCTTTCAACAAATGACTTTTTGCAATTACTAGTGGGTTTGTTATTGTTCCATAAACTCTACAATTTTCAATACCCCATCGAGTCATTAACGATTTAGGCAATGAATAACCCAAAGTAATATTTTTGATTTTGAAATATGAACCATCCACATAGTTAATTGCAGAGCTACCAATGTAACTGCTCATCGATCTTGAAGCATCCATTGCTGGGAAATCGTTTGAAGCATTGGTTGGTGTCCAATAATTGAAATAAGTAGGGAAGTTCCTAGCACCTGTTGGGTCATATCTTCCTAACATATCGTAATCTATCATTTGTCCCCAACGCATATACATGAAAATACTCAAATCAAAGCCTTTATATTCGAAAGTGTTTTTCAAGCCTAAAGTCCAATCTGGTGTATTATGACCTAAAATTTGGTAATCTGAAGCACTTGCAGTGTATTTATTTTCAGCATCGTAATAGATAACTTCACCTTCTGAATTCTCTTTTGAGTAGCGACCATCAGATTCTTTTTTCATGCCCGGAATATCAATTTTAAACTCACCCGGTTTTGCACCAAACACGGCAGCATCTTCTTCCTCACCTAGTTGCCAAATACCATCTAGTTTATATTGATAGTATGAACGCACAGGGTATCCTAAAGACAAGAAGTAGTCATCCATTGGGATATTATTTGCATCTCCTCCTTGCAACGAAGTAATCTCTTCTTTGTTGTACGTGTAAGTCAAGGTTGAAGTCCATCTGAAATTATTCTTATCAATATTTGTTGTGTTCAAGCTCAATTCCACACCGCTGTTTTTTGTTTCCGAAAGGTTCAAGTTCATGGTATATGGACTATCAGGACCATATCCACCATCGGTAATTGGCATATCTCTAGCCCAAATTACACCTTTAGTGTTTGTATTATACCAATCCAAAGTCATGTTAACTCTATTTCTCAACATGCTAAAATCAACACCCAAGTTGGTATTATACGATTTCTCCCAACCTAAATCGGGGTTAGCATAGTTTTCAGAAAACTGATAGATGCTTTCTTGCGATCCACCCAATCCCATGAAACCATATTCCATAATATTTGCCGAAGAGTAAGGGTCGATTCCTGCTGTTCCGGTAACACCATAACCTGCGCGAAGTTTTAAGTTATCTAACCACGATTCTGTGCCAGCCATGAAATTTTCATCAGAAATACGCCATCCGGCAGATATTGCAGGGAAGTAATCCCATCGGTTGTCTTCAGCCAATTTTGAAGAACCATCAGCACGCATAGAAATCGACATCAGGTATTTGCCCAAATAAGAGTAGTTCAAACGCCCCACAAAACCTAAGCTTTTCGACATACTATAAGTCGTTTGATTCGATGCATAGTCTGTAGCATCTGACGACATATTATACCACAAATAGCTATTATCCTCAATGTTGGTTTGTTTCATCCATGAGTTATCATACTGATTACTATCATATGAAGAAACTGCTGTTACTGAAAATTCATGATCTTCTGCCACTTTAAAATCATAGGTCAAGATGTTTTCCCATTTGTATCCGTAACCTTGATTCTGAGCTACTCTAGCATATACTTTATCATTCGTTCCCTTAGAATCGGCACCCGAGTCAGTATAGTACAAATAAGAGCCCTCGCCTTGGAAATAATTATTTCGACTAGTGTTATAGAAGATACCCAAACGGCTTCTGAACGTTAAACCCTTAAGTGGCTTAATTTCAATATAAGGATTCATGTAAATCTTGATATTCTTATCTTGATTTCTATAAGCATTCTCTTGGTTGTTAAGCAGCAAGTTCACCATTGTACTACCCATGTTTGGCAATACATTGTAATTGCCATTTTCATCATACACTTCACCTAGTGGTTCTGCTGTCAATGCGTTTTCTAGTTTTGCATAGGCTTTTTCTCTTTCCACATAAGAAGTCTGCAAATTTGCTCCTACTTTAATCCATGATCTCACTTCATTATCTACACGGAAATTTGAAGAATAAACCTTGTATTGATCTCCGGTGTATTGACCTTGCTCATCGGCATAGTTCATCGAGAAATACGTTCTTGTTTTATCCGTACCTCCAGAAATCGACATACTATAATTCTGCGTTATGGCTGTTTGTTGCATTAACTCATCTGCCCAGTTTATGTATTTGCCATCTAAGTGAGCCTGATAAGATTCCGCATTAGGGAAGATATTCTTATCATCCTCTGGTGAAGACCAGTTACCTGTTGCTGCATTTGCATCTCGTAAACCTTGAAGATAGTCATCGCCATATCGCATTTGTGGTAATTTAGACCAACCATTAAAACCTGTATAAGCATTAAGGTTGATTCTCATTTTACCTTTTTGCGCACCTTTAGTGGTAATCAGGATTACACCATTAGCCCCCGAAGAACCGAATACCGCCGTTGCAGAAGCATCTTTCAGCACTTCAATAGATTCAATATCATTGGGGTTCAATGTTGAGTAATCTCCGGGCATACCGTCGATATAGAACGTAGGATTTCCACTCGCTGTAAACGAACGATTACCGCGCAGTTGAATATTAACATCTTCTCCCGGTTGTCCTGAGGTTCTCGTAATGTCTAGACCAGCCACCTGACCTTGCAAAGCTTCCATAGGGTTTGGAGCTGGATTAGCTGTAATATCTTCCGATTTTACCGATGATACTGCTCCAGTCAAATCCCGTTTCTTCATTGTTCCATACCCAATAGCTACCACTTCTTCTAAGCTTTGGTTTTCAGGCGATAAGTTCACTGTAATGTTGTGCTGTGTGCCAACTGTTTGCTCCACGGTTTTCATTCCAACGAAAGAAAATTGCAACACAGTATTCTCATTCACATTGTTAATTTGGAACTTTCCATCAACATCGGTCAGTGTACCACTGGTAGTGCCTTTAATAACAATGGTTGCTCCCGGTATGGGTTGACCTTTTGTATCGAGCACCTTTCCTGAAACACTTTTTGCTTGTGCTTGCTGAGCCATTACTGTTTCATCGCGCAAAATAACTTGCTTACCTACCACTTCATAAGCGATGCCTGTACCTGCTAGTAACTCGTTAAGCGTTTCGTCAATGTCTTTATTTTCAATGTTTACTGTTTTCACAGTGCTTAAATCTACCGATTCACTATAAAAGAATCGATAATTGCTTTGCTCCTCTATAGAGTTCATAATTGAGGCAATGCTCTGTTTTGACGTGCTGATGGTTATTTCCCCCGCATCATTAATCACCACATCGGCAGCCCACGATTGAACGGTTACTGCCACTACAAGCAATAAAGCAAGGCTCGCTCGCCCCACTAACATACGCAAGCCTACTCGGATTTTTCCATTTGTTTGCATAAGATTGAATTTAGTTTATTAATAATTTATTTAGTGTTTTGATGTTATTTCTACTTCCTTATGGTTAGCACTAAAGCTAAAGTTTATAGGCTCTGTTCTATTGATAATCTGCAAAATATCGGGCAAAGTGGTACGATAAATCTGTCCTGAGAATCGCACATCATTTAGGCTTTCGTCTAGATAAACTTGCACACCATATTGTCGTTCCAATCGGCGAGCAATGGTTTTGAAATCTTCATTATCAAAATAAAAACCATCCGATTTCCACATATCCGATTTCATCGGCTTAATATCTTCAACTAGCAACTTATGATGAACGATTGTTAGTTTCTGGTTTCGTCTCAACAAACATTGCTGATTATCTTCAGTCGTGAAACGAACCGAACCTTCAATCAGCGTAGTTTCAAATGGCATATCAGTATAGGCTTTCAAATTAAATGAAGTGCCTAACACTTCCACCACACCATAGCTCGATGTAATTTGGAAAGGATGCTTCGGGTCTTTAGTCACCTCAAAAAAGGCTTCTCCTTCGATTGTTATTTGTCGGTTCTCAGCACTAAAATCAGAAGGATAGGTCATGGTAGTTTCTGCATTGACCCACAACTTGGTACCGTCGGCAAGGGTAACGATACTATGTTCTCCCACTGGCACTTCAATAGTTACCAACTGCGTGGGAAGCTCTTGTTTTCCTAAAAGAGAAAGACTTAAAGCTCCTGAAATAAATGCCACGAGTAATACGGCAGCATATCGGATCCATGGTTGCATGATTCGCTTGCGTTGGGTTTTCATTTCCAATGGCTGATTTGCACCAGCAATACCCACCATTACCCAAGCATTTTTTAATGAAATATATTCTTGCTTGTTGGCTTCCGAAGCTTCAATCCACGTGAGCACATCTGCCTTATCTTGTGCAGAAATTGGTTCGCCCGAAATATATTTATATAGTTTATTTGACAACATTTTTGGTTTCTTTTACATATTAAACCTCATATCCCTACTAAACCCTAATAAAAAAATAAACTTTTTGAGAATGTTTACATAATATTGACTTAACAATTCTGTAGCTGCTGATTATTCCACTCTGAATCACTCGCTATTTCTAGCCTAAATCTTTTAAATCATTGCGCAATTGTTTTAGCGCCTTAGTAGTGTGAGCCTCCACTGTCTTAACTGAAATGGCTAATTCGGCAGCAACTTCTTTATTGGTTTTTCCTTCAAATCGTTGTTTGAGAAATACATTTCGTACCGATTCAGAAAGTCTTCCTAAAGAAGTCATTACTCTACTTCTAATATATCCGTCATCGAAACTTCGTTCACTAAGTTGCGACAGTGCATCGAGTTGAATACTGATTTCCAACGACTTCTCTCTATCTACATAACGTTGCTTGGTACTTTCTTTGGCAAGCAATTTCAATGCTTTATTTTTTGCCACGGTATAGAGCCATGCATTTATGTTGGTGTTTTCTTGGAAATCGGCTCTACGCTCCCACAACTCTACAAAACAATCATGCACCAATCCTTCCGCTTCGTCTTCTTGTGCAATGTATTGCGAAAGAAAAGCCTTAAGCCTAGGCGTGTAATACAGATAAATCTTTTCAAAAACTTTTTGATTATCTTCTCTTAGATCGATATGTGCATTTTGGAAGTTCAAATTAATTTTCGTTATGATAACGTTTACAAATCGTGATGCAAACGTAAACATTTTAAATCTACCTACAATGTATTTTTATTCCTTTTTTACAAATTTTCGTAAATGCACAAAAAAAGCAAGAACAGCTTTTGCCATTCTTGCCTTCAATCTTGAATTTATAATTTCTAGCAATTTACTTTCACCTCATCGGCTAAAGTGCGCGCATCTTTTTGCAATTGATGTACATCGCTATCTAGTTCACCTTGAAGCAATACCACGCCCATGCGACGATATTCACGTGCTTCCGATTTTCCGAAAATACGGAAGTCGGCCAAAGCGTTAGCACACACTTTATCAATGCCTGTAAAAGTAGGGTTCATGCCTGCAACTTCCGATAAAACCACGGCACTTGCACCTGCTTTTTCCTGACGAATTTCCGCTATCGGCAAGCCTAGCACCGCACGGCAGTGCAATTCAAATTCATTGAAATTTTGCGTGCCTGCCAACGTAACCATGCCCGTGTCATGCGGACGAGGCGACAATTCACTAAACACCACATCGTCGGCAGTAATAAAGAACTCTACACCCCAAAGACCTGCTCCACCAAGGGCTGCCGTTACTTTGGCTGCCATATCTTGAGCCTTGGCTTCAAAACCTTCGGGCAAAGTAACTGGCTGCCAACTTTCTTGATAATCACCACGCTCTTGACGATGACCTATTGGTCGGCAAAATAAGGTTTCTCCATGCTTCTGGGTAACAGTAAGCAAGGTGATTTCACTTAAGAAAGGCACAAAAGCTTCCACAATTACTTCGTCGGCATCACCACGACTTTTTTCGGCTGCCACCTTCCATGCTTTCTCTATATCCGCAGAAGATTTCACGGTAGATTGACCTTTGCCCGATGAAGACATGAGCGGCTTCACCACACAAGGCATTCCCACCGCTTCAATAGCAGCAGTGAATTCTTCAAAAGTTTTGGCGTAACGATAATCTGCTGTTTTCAATCCTAAATCAATAGCTGCTAAATCGCGAATTGCTTTCCTATTCATTGTGAAATTTGCAGCCTTTGCCGATGGCACCACTTGAATACCTTGCTGTTCATAGTCATAGAAGCGTTCGGTACGTATGGCCTCAATCTCTGGCACTATCAAATCGGGTTGGTGCTTAGACACCACCGCATCGAGGGCTTTGCCATCGAGCATATTAATCACCTCCGCAGCATCGGCCACTTGCATGGCTGGTGCACCAGCATAGCTATCTACCGCAATTACGGTTTGCCCCCAGCGCTGCGCTGCAATCACAAATTCTTTTCCTAGCTCGCCCGAGCCTAACAGCATAATCTTTATTTGCATAGTCTATGTTTTTGTGCGAAGTAGCAAAGTGCAAAGCCGCTACGCCAATTATCTATTGTCTTTTCCGTACCAATCGCATTGTTTTAAAGTGGCTACTTGTAGCCCTTTTTTCGTTTTTCCAATACGTTGTGCTGAAATTAATGTTTTATGTCGTTTTTCGTTGTAATCGGGTTGCGTGGGGTCGAGACTATTCACTTTCACCATGCCCGAAGCATGAATAAATCGAGTGTTGCCAATGTAAATGCCCACATGGGTGGCTCTTTCTGTTTTTCCAAAAAAGAGCAAGTCGCCCACTTTTAGATTCTCTAAGTTGCTAGCATCAATGTGCTCGCCATATTTCTGTTGTAACGAAGCATCTCGTTCTAAAAGAATGCCTTGCGCGCGGAAAGCAAGTTGTGTAAAGCCTGAACAATCTATCGCTTTCGTTGACGCGCCACCCCACAGATAAGGCACGCCCATCAGTCGTTTAGCATCTGCAACTACAGCTTCAAGGTCTATCTCTTCAGGGCTACAATTGCCCCAACTGGAGAATCGTTCGCAGTCTTTTTGCAGCACATAACCTAATCGCCCATCGGGAAGTGTTATTTGTAGAAATTCATCGTCATGCCCTTGCGCTCGAAAAATGCAGCCTTCCACTACATCGCAAACCACTTGCGATGCTTGATCATTGACTGAATAAACCCAACCACCTACGGCAGTATAAATATAACGATCATTAGCTGACTGCCACGCTTGCATTTCGGTTTCGGTGAGCAGTTGTAGCACGGTGTTTTCCATATATCCGAAATAGCCATCGGGCGTTTGCACCCGAAACCAATTTCCCTGCTTCGCCAACAATTTGATGGGTGTCCCCATTGTGGCTTGCGACACCATCTCATTCACATCGCCCGCAGCAGCCCGCATCGGCACAACCGAATGGCGTACTAAAGCCCAAGCGTTTTCACCAAGGGGTTCTGAAACCTCTGAAACTTTCTTTTCTGCACAACTGACCAAAAGCAACAGACCAATAATATATGCGATGAATCTTTTCATTGTTAGATGCCAAATGCAAAGCATATTATAGCTTTGCACTTCTACTTTTTAATTTAATTCCCAGCTTGCGCCATCTTTACCATCTTTCACCGCGATGCCTGCAGCGGCGAGTTCGTCGCGAATTTTGTCGGCTGTTGTCCAATCTTTATTGTTTTTGGCATCGGCACGAAGTTGCAGAATTAAGCCCATGGCATAATCGAGGGCTTGCATACTTGAATCGCTTTTCTCTTCGGCTTTCAAACCAAAAAGCTCAAACACGAAGGTGTTATATAGGTCTTTCAAGTCTTTCAAATCAGCTTCGCTGATAGTAGCTTTGCCATCGGCTAGTTGGTTGATGATTTTCACGCCATCAAACAAATGAGCAATGGTGATTGGCGTATTCAAATCGTCGTTCATGGCATCGAAACATTTCGCTCGAAGCTCGCCCACTTGCACTGTCGAATCACCAAAAGCCGTAATTTTATCGATTGTTTCGCAAGCTTTGAGCAGTCGTTCCATACCCTTTTCTGCAGCTTGCAATGCTTCATTTGAGAAATCCAATGTGCTGCGATAGTGTGCAGTAAGCATGAAAAAGCGAATCACCATGGGATTGTAGGCACGTTCAAGCAAATCGTGTTCTCCACTAAAAAACATATCGAGCGAAATGGCATTGCCTAACGATTTACCCATTTTTTGTCCATTAAGGGTAATCATGTTATTGTGCATCCAATAGCGCACCGAAGCACGACCATAAGCGGCTTTCGATTGTGCAATTTCGGCCTCATGGTGTGGAAAGGTTAAATCCATACCTCCTCCGTGGATATCGAATTCTTCACCCAAATATTTACATCCCATGGCTGTACATTCCAAATGCCAACCGGGGAAGCCATCACTCCAACGCGATTTCCAACGCATGAGATGATCTGGAGATGCTTTCTTCCAAATAGCAAAATCAAGTGGCGAGCGTTTTTCGTGCTGTCCATCTAAGTCGCGCGTGTTGGCTTGTAAATCCTCAATCTTTCTGCCCGAAAGCTCGCCATAAGGGAAATCTTTGGCATATTTTGGCACATCAAAATACACGGAACCTTCGCTTTCATAGGCATAGCCCGAAGCTAAGATTCCCTCCACCAAATCGATTTGCTCTAGGATATGCCCAGTAGCTCGTGGTTCGATGCTTGGTGAAAGTACATTTAATGCTCGCATACAGTCGTGATAGTCGTTGGTGTACATTTGCACTACTTCCATCGGCTCCAACTCATCTAATCGCGCTTTCTTTGCAATCTTATCTTCCCCTTCATCGGCATCATTTGCCAAGTGCCCCACATCGGTTATATTGCGCACATAGCGCACTTTGTAGCCTAGATGGGTGAGGTAACGAAAGAGCAAGTCGAAGGTAACTGCTGGTCGAGCATGACCTAAGTGAGACTTACCGTAAACTGTTGGCCCACACACATAAAGACCAACCTTTCCCTCATGGATGGGTTGAAATAATTCTTTCGATCGCGAAAGCGTATTGTATATTGATAACTGTGTCATATTCTATTTTTAGCCCTCTTTTGCTTCTCATAAAATCTAGAGGCACTGGGTTTATTTAATCTTCTTTGGGGTTTTCGTCGTCCTCATCGGTCGAGTTCAATGGGGTTCTCCCATATTTCTGTTTCATGTATTCGCCATATAGCCTACCAATGGCTTCTCGCACATCGTATTCAGTAGATCTGCCTGTTAGCCTATTGTGCTGATTGAAATACATCATGAACGTGTCGGCAGGAGCACCTTTCAGCCCCGTAAGCTCATACACCATATCTTGATTATAGTATTTTGTTAGCCTATTCCAATCGGCTTCACTTGCTAAAGCTTCTCTCATTTCGCGACGTTCTTTCTCTCCTTTTCCTTGGTACTCGGCATATTTCAGCGGGTTCAAGAAGGCTTGCCACCATTTTGGTTTTTCAGCCCATGTGGTGGCACGATATTCTGGCGAAAGTGAATCTACTTTCCCTGTGCCGAGGTCGCCAAAGTTTAGCTCTCGTTTCTTGCCCGTTACATCAACCTGACTAATTGGGAATCGTATTGGCTCTACGGCATACACTTGCACGCTATCTTCGCGGTAGGTTAGCGGAATGGTCAATCGGTCTTTATCATAGCCTAGCACCGAAATCATCATGGTATCTACATTCAGCATTTCCATCGAGAAATTTCCGTTAATATCGGTACTAGTTCCTCCGCGCGTGCGTAGGTTTACCACATTGGCGTAGGGCACAGGTTTCCCTGAAATTTTATCCACAAGTTTCCCTTTAAAATACACCAACACCGGATCGATGAGTGTATCATCTGATTGAGCCACCGAAGCTAACGGTGCTAACATTGTTAAAACCAATATGGTTAATGATAATATTTTGCGCATTGATGCAAAAATAATAAAAACAATAACGTTAATAACGATTAACGTTCAATTTTTCATATGCTCACAACCAAATATAGCATTAGTCTATTGGAAACTAACCTTTTAATATCCAACACAATTAACCTAAGCTCTGAGATTGCAATTTGATTTTTAAAGCTAATTCTTATTTTCAGTGTATTATCGCCAGCGTTGACATTGGAAAACAGCCATTTTTTTGTTGAAAATATTTTTTTTGGGGGGGGAGAGCGTTGGGATCTTACCCAAAGACCAAAAATCGTGAATTTGAGTGTTCAGCATATGACTCCCTCATGCTCAATAGCAGCACAAAAAAACGGATTTCAGATAGTCAACCTTAGGCTACTACCTGAAATCCGTCGTTTCAAGTCCGTTATGCCATGTAATTAGCGCAATTGAAACAGATTTTCAAATCTTGTTTTATAGTCTTGCATTGAGTATTTTATCACTTCGAAAGCCTCATCGGAGTCATACACATGAGTGATTTCGGTGTCGTTTGGTTGTCCGGGCATATCCTTGTAAGTTAGGAAATAGTGCTTCAAACGTTGCACCACAATAGGAGGCAACTCCGAAAGATTTTCAAACTGCTCATACACCACATCGTTATCAAGCACCGCAATGATTTTATCATCGGCTTCATCGCCATCAATCATGCGGAATCCGCCAATAGGTCGCGCATGAACCAAGATGTCGCCATGGGCAATATCGCGTTCTGTAAGCACACAAATATCAATCGGGTCACGGTCGCCCACAATATTTTTTTTTCCTGTTTTCGACATACAAAGCTTACCTACCCCCTCACCGCAATATGTTTGAGGAATAAAACCGTAGAGTGCAGGCACCACGTTGGAATATTTCTGTGGTCGGTCGAGGAATAAATATCCACTGTCTTTTTCAATCTCATATTTCACGGTGTCGGTAGGCACTACCTCAATGAAAGCTGTTACTTTGTTTGGGGCTTCTTTACCAATATGTACACCATGCCAAGGATGCGATTTATAACGCAACCCCATCAATCTCCCAATGGGATCAGAGAAGTAATCACTCATAAGTTTTTCTTTTTAGTTGTTTAACGGTGTGAAAAGTAGAACTTTCAGAATCGATAAGCAAATAAAACACCGAATTACTTCACCTTTTGACTAAAATTCAGAACAACGCCATTTTTTTAAAGAAGTGATAAGTTACAATCACTCTTCTCTTTAGAAGAAAAACGAGATATTCAGTCCTTTAGACTCAACGTTCAAACCATTGCTGAAAGTTACTCTCAACAAACAAAAAAGAGGATGCCGCAGCACCCTCTCTGATAAACATAATATGGTTTATTTTTTATTTTACAGTGTTCACATGAACATCCATTTGTGGGAATGGAATACTGATGTTGTTTGCATTGAATGCTGCATACACTTTTTCGTTCATATCGAAAAATACATCCCAATAATCATCACCTTTCACCCACACACGCACCGTAATATTTACCGAACTATCGGCCATAGCACCAAGCAAAATCTGATTAGCTTCATCTTGAATAATGCGTGCATCGGCTTTCACTAAGTCTGCCAACACTTTTTTGGCGTGGTTAAATTCATGACCATAAGCAATGCCAAAAGAGAAATCAACACGGCGACGCTCTTGACGAGAATAGTTAACTAATGAGCCATTTGAAAGTGGTCCGTTAGGAACCAACACCGTTTTATTATCTGGTGTAGTTAATACAGTTATGAAGATTTGAATTTCTTTCACGGTACCCATGTATCCTTGAGCTTCAATAAAATCGCCCACCTTAAACGGACGGAAAAGAAGAATCATAACTCCACCTGCAAAGTTTTGCAAAGTGCCCGAAAGTGCCATACCAACAGCCAAACCAGCTGCACCAAAGATAGCCACTACTGAAGTCATTTCTACACCAAGCATACTCACACACACCACAATTAACACCGCTTTCAGAGAAATGCTCAATGTACTGTTCACAAAGCCACTCAACGAAGGCTCAACACCTTGTTTGTGCATCATCTTTTTAACGGTTCGGCAAACCATTGAAATCAACCACCACCCGATGATTAACGTTAGGAGTGCACCCGCTAGTTTCAATCCGTAAGAAACTATTAATTCATAAATTTTACCTGCGGTATCACCGCTTGTTAGGTTTGCAAAAAAATCATTCATTGTAAATATATTCTATTTAATTTATACTTCCGTTTTCCAAAGTAACAACAATATCTATTACCATGTGGTTTATCATTAACATTTAATTTCATTTTTTTCATCTTTATTTATTGACTTCTAAAAGCAACCTAAGAAAAAGCAATTACCTTCGCATTTGGCATCATTTTTGATGATTGACATAGCAATGCGAGGAAAATATTTTCTAGAATCTCACCTTTGCGCATAATTAACTTTAACATTTAATAACTCGACACATAACATTCAAATGCTTAATATCACTCAAAATTACACGACAATGAAAAAGATATTCCTTCAAACCTTGCTCTTAGTAACGCTAGTGCTAGGGCAAAACGCTTCGGCGTGGGCCATCAATTGGCCGCAGCAAATAAAAACTAGTCATGCTGAAATTACCATTTACCAACCCCAAACCGAAGAGCTCGACGGGGTGAATATATCGAGTCGAGCTGCCATTTCGATAAAAAAAGATGGCAATTCGCCCATTTTTGGTGCTATTTGGATTGATGCTGTTATAGAAAATGATCGCAACAGTCGCACCTCAACGGTGAGAAGCATTAAAATTCCTAATGTGAAATTTTCAGATCAGGTGAGCGATGAGGATTTAGAAAAGCTGAAAAAAACTATCATTCAAGAAGTGTCCAAATGGGATTGGCAAATCCCAACCGATCAACTCATTAGCACCTATGAAAATGATTTAAACAACAAAAACGAGGAGTTCAACAACGATGCCCCCGAAATTGTATTAGCTTATCGTCCTTCCATGCTTATCTACATTGATGGAGAACCTGTTTTGGAGGAAGTTGATGAAACAAGCCACCTTTCACAAATAACAAACACCCCCTACTGCGTGCTGAAAGACACTAAAAAAAGCGTGTTTTATGTTTATGCCGAAGGGAAATGGTATAGCTCAAAACAGCTCAAAAGTGGTTATGGTGTGGTAAACAATCCAACCGGCATTTTAGCAGAAATCAAACAAGAAATAGACAAAAACAACGACGATGAGGACTACTCTTACAGTACCGAAGTGCTCGATATTATTGTGAAGGATTCGCCCGCCGAGCTTATCCAGTTTGATGGTGAGCCGAAGTTTGAGCCGCTAAAAGGAACGAATTTGCTTGCTATAACAAATTCCGACAACTATCTTTTCCTCGACATCGACTCGCAACAATACTATGTAGTGCTTTCAGGCAGATGGTATGCAGCTCATGAGCTAACCAGCACTTGGAACTATGTGCCTAGCGATGAGCTACCCGCCACATTTGCCCAAATTGAGCAAGGATCTAGTTCCGACATTGTACTGGCAAATGTGCCCGGCACTTCGGCTTCTCGCGATGCTATTCTCGACAATTCAATTCCACAAACTGCCGAAGTAAACAGAGCAAACACATCGGTAGATGTAAGCTATGATGGCACGCCCGTTTATCAAAACATCGATGGCACTTCCATGCAATATGTGGAAAATTCAGAACAAACCATCATTCGCGATGGCAATCAATATTACTGCGTCGATAATGGTATTTGGTTTGTTGCAAACAGCCCAAATGGGCCTTGGCAGGTAGCTACCATGCGACCTCAACAGGTGGAAAAGATACGGCCTAGCAGTCCTGTATATAATGTAAAATATGTTTACATCTACGATGTTACTCCCGATGCGGTTTACGTGGGCTACACTCCCGGATATTATGGTTCTTACGTATATAACCGCACCGTAATTTACGGCACGGGCTATTACTACCGTCCTTGGCGTGGAAGATATTATTATCCTCGTCCTGCTACCTTTGGGTTCAATATGAGTTATAACCCTTGGGCAGGATGGAGTATTGGCTTCCGTTGGTCATATTCTGGGTGGTATAATTCGAGCTGGGCATATGCTCATTCGCACTACCACAGTGGTGGCTATTGGGGCGTGCCAGCTTATCGCCCTTCACACACTCCTCCTCACCCATCACGCGGATATTATGGTCAACGCTCGAAACCTACCTATTACGCTCCCCGACGCTCGCAAAACGTGTACAGCTCACATCCTCGTGGAGTAAAAACGAGCAACATCAATCGCACATCGGTAAAAGGCAATAATAGAACTCGGAATAATGTATATACCGATCGACAAGGAAATGTTTACCAACAAAAAGGAAACTCTTGGCAGAGTCGAAATAATTCGTCGTGGAACAAGGTGAATACAACTCGTCCTTCAACAAACAATAGAACCTCTAACACTAGCGGACGAACAAACACTTCGAATGGTCGCGTTTCTACAAACTCTAACAATAACAAAGGTACATCGGGAGTAAGCACCAACCGCCCAACTTCAAACAACAGCGGTCAAGTGAATACCAACAACTCGTCAAATTCAACAAACAAGAATAACGGGAGGAATACAATTAACAATAATCGTGGTACTTTGAACACGTCAAATAGCAGACCAACGAGAAATATTGGCAACACTTCAAGCGGCAGGGCTACAAACAACGTTAATCTCAGCTCAACCACCACTACCAAAAGAGCGGCTACAAGCCATGTAAACCGAACAACCACCACACAAAATTTAAACCAAGCAGCACAAAACCGTCAGCGTTCCACCACACGCACTACCAACTATAAAAAAGCCGTAAATTCGAGAAGATAATCATGTCTTGCGCCTTTCTAATGATGCAGAAAGGCGCAAAGCATGATGCTTTTACAAGGGTTCGGGATGTACCGTAGCCACAATATTGAATTGCTCATCTAACACGCGCTCTACTTGCGTGCACACAGCGTGCACATCTTCCAAGCGCATATCTTTATTTAGTTTAATGTGGCAGCTCATCTCGCAATGGTCACCATAACGATGGATAAGCATATGGTGAATACCTATGTTATAGTCAAACTCTCTCATCATAGCATCTTCAATAGACTCTTTCAACTCTTCTTCAACTGGCTCACCAAGTAAAGAACGTATTTCATCGTGCAAAATATCATAGCCTACCTTGGCAATCATGATAGCCACAAAAATGGCAAGTACACCATCAATCCACCAGAAATATTTACCGAAAAAGAGACCAATTAAAATTACCAACGACGATATTGAATCGGTGCGGTGATGCCATGCATCGGCTTTTAATATGGAGGCACCCGTCTTGCCATAAGCCCACAGTGCATATTGCGCCATCCCTTCTTTCACAACTATCGATATAATTGTGGCAATATATGCCATTCGTCCAAAGACTACTGTTTCTTGTTCTTTCAGTTTTTCAACACCCGATGCCACAAAATCGAATGCCACCACAAAAAGCAATATGCCAATTACAATGGCTGCAATATGCTCTGCTCGCCCATGACCGTAAGGGTGCTCCTTGTCGGCAGGCTTGCTTGAAATCTTACCTCCCACCAACACAATAACCGACGATACCGAATCGGTGAGTGTATGCCACGCATCGGCAATCAGTGCAATTGAGCCCGAAACCAATCCTACCCAATACTTTAATACAAATAGAAAAATATTGCTGATGATAGAAATCCATCCTTCATACTTAATATACTTTTGTTTGTCGTTCATGGTTGTATTTTTAGCCCCAAACTCCCCCAAGGGGGAGGATAGAAGCACTGGGGCGATTATTCTTTAATCCTTATATTTTCAAAAAGGTTGTACACTCCTTTCTTGGGGAGAAAGAAGGCTTTTTCACTTCACCCTTCCCGGGTTTTTCTTAATAAAATCGCCCCAACCTTTATATTGCTTTGAGCTAAGTGGATTCTTTTGCTGCAAATAATGGCAAACCGCCACCGCTATAGCATCGGTAGCATCAAGTTCGGGCGGAAGGTTAGGTATTTTCATGGTATTTTTCAAGAAGTAAGCCACTTGCTCTTTGGCAGCTCGCCCCATTCCTGTGATGGCTTGCTTCACCTTCAAGGGAGCATATTCAAAAATTGGAATATCACGCTGCAACGCCAAGCCCATAATGATACCCTGCGCTCGTCCGAGCTTCAACATCGCTTGCACATCTTTACCATAGAAAGCCGATTCAATGGCAAGCTCATCGGGTTTGGTATCTTCCAAAATAGCTTGCATACGCGAAAACAAATGATTCAGTCGCAAATAATGATCTTTGTACGCCCCCGTTTTAATCACCCCCGCTTGCAATACCTGCACGTCATTTCCTTTCACCGAAATCAGCCCATATCCCATCACCACCGTACCGGGGTCGATACCCAAAATCAACTTTTCAACTTTCTCCATGCCTTCCTGTCTTTCGTGCAAAGGTAGTTCTTTTAGACGAAATGCCATTTATTTCACTCAAAGACAACTGCAATTCTAATAATCTGTTGGACGGATTTAATGTAGAAGTTAAAGCTTGGAGATTTAGGCTAATTCAATAAGGGCTTTAAGCTCGTTTGCGACATCCAAGTTCTTCGCACTTAAATAGCATCTTACTGAACCCCTCTCCTTTTCATTTGTTTCCATTCACAACTTGCGCCTTAGGGCTTATTTTGTAAATTTGCAATAGAAAATATCAGGATATGAATCAAGACCATAAACCCGCTCAGCGATTGCCTCGCTGGATGAAAATGAATATGCCCAAAGGGGAAAACTATTCTAAAGTAAAAAATCTTGTGGGCAAACATCATTTGCATACTATTTGTACAAGCGGAAACTGCCCCAACATTGGTGAGTGCTGGAATCGCGGCACCGCTACTTTCATGATTCTCGGTGGCATCTGCACGCGTAACTGTAAGTTTTGCGGGGTAACCAATGGCAAACCGTTAGCCATCGACCCCCATGAGCCTGCTAGTGTGGCAGAATCGGTGCACATCATGGAGTTGAAGCACGCGGTAATTACTTCGGTGGATCGAGATGATTTGCCTGACCTCGGAGCTGGGGCGTGGGTGAATACTATAAAGGCAGTGAAAGGCAAAAATCCCGACACGAAACTTGAGCTACTCATTCCTGATTTTCAAGGAAAAAAAGACTTCATTCAACAAGTAATTGATGCACACCCAGAGGTGATTTCACACAACATGGAAACCGTGGAACGACTCTCTCCTCATGTACGAAGTGTGGCAAAGTATCGCCAAAGTTTGAAAGTGCTGCGCCAGATTGCTCAAAGCGGGCTCGTAGCAAAATCGGGCATCATGCTTGGCTTGGGCGAAACCGAGGAGGAAGTCATTCAAACCCTCCGCGACTTGCGCGAAGTGGGCGTATTGGTGGTAACCATCGGTCAGTATCTTGCCCCCACACGAGAGCACCTCCCGGTGAAAGAATTTGTGAAACCCGAACAATTTGAGAAATACAAACAAATCGGATTAGAAATGGGCTTCCCCTTCGTAGAAAGCAGCCCATTGGTGCGTTCGAGCTATCGGGCAGAGTTGCACGCCACGTTAATTAAGAAATGAGCTAGCAGAAATTCCAATCTAACTACAAAACTATGAACACAAACAACTCACTCCCCGAAAAATCGAATACCTCTATAAAACCGTCAGTCAGATTATCGACAATACTCGAAATACGATCTATCGCACAGCCAATGTGGCCATGGTTCAAGCTTATTGGCACATCGGGCAAGTCATTGTGGAAGAAGAACAAAACGAAAAAGAGCAAGCAGAGTATGAAAATTTGCTTGTAAAACGTCTATCCAAAAGATCTCGCTAGAATATGGTAAAGGTCTTACTGAAACAATCTCAAACCAAAAGCTAATACTCAACCAACATCTAAAGATATGTCAAATTTCAATTTTGAAGACCTCGGAACAAAAGATTACCAATCATGCTGGGATTATCAGGAACAACGATTAAATGAAATCATTGAGCTGAAACGAGCTTGCAAAGGCTCAACAGCAGAAAATAGCTTCATCTTGGTGGAGCACCCTCATGTTTATACCCTCGGGAAAAGTGGCGATGAACACAATCTTTTGGTAAACGACAACTTCTTGAAGAAAATCGATGCCACGTATGTGAAGATTAATCGTGGTGGCGATATCACCTATCATGGTCCCGGACAGTTAGTGGGCTACCCTATCATTGATTTACAATATTTCCACATTGGAGTGCGCGAGTACATCGAAAAAATGGAGGATGCCATCATAGCTACCATGGCACACTATAACATCGTGTGCGGACGCAAAACAGGAGCTGCAGGCGTGTGGCTCGAAGCTGAAGACCCCATCAAAGCACGCAAGATCTGCGCCATTGGCGTGCGCACTAGCCGATATGTAACGATGCACGGCTTCGCCCTCAACGTGAACACAAATTTGGAATACTTCAACCACATCAACCCTTGCGGATTTCAAACCCTTGGCGCCACCTCTATGCAAAAAGAGCTAGGTAAAGCCATTGACATGAATGAATTGAAAAAGGTGTTGAAAACAAAATTCATCGAGATATATTGAATTAAAAACCTAGAAGTTGAGAAGTCAGCTAGCAACAAGCAACATCCCGAGCACTTCATGAAGCTTCCCCTTTGAAAACAAAGCAGAAAGCATTACTTTTGCGCGTTCAATTTAAAAGAAAATGATCATGAAGAAACTCATACACCGCACCATATATAGTGTTGGATTTATTGTACTCACATTAGGAGCATACTACTCGCTCACCTCTGCCATTCAAAAACCAGAGAAAGAGGTTGTAACAGTAGAACGTACGTTGTTTACTCCACCTCCTACCCCCACCGAGCTCACCCTATTTCGCGAGCCTATGCCCTTGCAACACCAAGATGTTTTCGAAAGCTTCGACCGCGAAATCTTCACCAATTGCTATTATCATTCATCTACCATACGCATTCTCAAGTTAGTTCCTCGTTTCTTCCCCACCATCACTACAATATTAGAGGAAGAAGGGTTACCCGGAGATTTCCTTTACTTAGCTGTGGCAGAAAGCGCACTTGATCCCTCGGCAACCTCTTCTGCAGGGGCTGTTGGCATTTGGCAATTCATGAAAAGCACCGCTCCTGAATACGGATTAGAAGTAAACAATGAAGTTGATGAGCGTTATCATGTAGAGAAAGCCACACACGCAGCCTGCCGCTATTTCAAGAAATCGTATGAAACCTTTGGCGATTGGACTTTAGTGGCTGCGGCATTCAATGCTGGCAACAATGGTATGATGAAACAAATCGAGCGTCAACACCAAACTTCATATTACAATCTATTGCTCAATCCTGAAACTGCTCGATATGTTTTCCGCATTGCTGCACTCAAAGTAATTCTGGAAGACCCCGAAAAATACGGTTTTCACATACCCGATGAAATCCAATACCAACCATGGAAAACCCGTGAAGTGCAAATTGATGGACCCATTAAAAGCTTTCCCAACTGGTGTGCCGAACAAGGGATAACTTATAAAACATTGAAGATATTAAACCCATGGTTACGCCAAGATTATCTCACCAACAAGTCGGGTAAAACATACACTATTAAACTCCCATTAGAAGGAGAACGAATTTAAGCCATGCCACAGGAAAAACAAAGTTCCAACTTTAATCAGGAAGATAAAATCGAAGTGCTTGGCGCACGCGTGCACAACCTGAAAAACATTGATGTAGAAATTCCCCGCAATAAGCTCACTGTCATTACAGGCTTGAGTGGAAGCGGTAAATCTTCATTAGCGTTCGACACCATTTATGCCGAAGGACAACGCCGATACATCGAAACCTTTTCTGCCTATGCTCGTTCGTTTTTAGGTAATATGGAACGCCCCGATGTAGATAAAATTACAGGCTTAAGTCCCGTAATTTCTATTGAACAGAAAATCACCAACAAAAACCCACGCTCTACCGTAGGAACCGTAACTGAGGTGTACGATTTTCTTCGTTTACTCTATGCTCGTGCAGGAGAAGCTTCCTCTTATGAAACGGGCGAGAAAATGATTAAATACACCGAAGACCAAGTTCTCCAACTCATTGAGGAGGAATATACCGGCAAGGCAATTTACATCATGGCTCCGTTAGTGAAAGGGCGAAAAGGACACTATCGCGAGTTATTCGATTCTATCCGCAAAAAAGGATTTCTCCACGTGCGAATTGACGGCGAACTAAAAGAAGTTGTGCCTAATATGCGCGTAGATAGATATAAAAACCACTTCATCGAGGTGGTTATCGACCGCCTAAAAGTAGATGATATAAACAAGCGGCTGAAAGACTCTGTGCGCAGCGCCATGAAACAAGGTAAGGGCATTTGCCTCATTATGGATAAAGAAACGGGCAATACCAAATTTTTCAGCAGCCAGCTCATGTGCCCTACTTCTGGCATTTCTTACAATGAGCCAGCACCTCACAACTTTTCATTCAACTCGCCACAAGGGGCTTGCCCTAAATGCAACGGTTTGGGCAAGATTGCCGAAATTGGACGCGACCTCATTACTCCAGAACCAAAACTAAGTATAGCTAAAGGCGGCATTGCACCGCTAGGCAAAAAGAAAAACTCGCTTATCTTTTGGCAAATTGAAGCCTTGGGCGAGAAGTTCAACTTTACCCTCGACACACCCGTTGGCGAGCTCGACGACGAGGCACTCGATGCCATTTTATACGGCACAAGCGAGCGACTAAATATGAGCAAATCGCCACTAGGCACTTCCATCGGGCATAGTAGCACCTACGAGGGCATAGTGAAATACATTAGCAGTCAGCGCGATGATGACGCTTCGAAAACGGCACAAAAATGGGCAAACCAATTTGTGCGCGAAATAGACTGCCCCGAATGTAAAGGACAACGACTAAATCGAGAGTCGCTACACTTTAAGGTTGACGAAAAAAACATTTCAGAAGCAGCATCGCTAGACATTGCCGAATTATCGGAATGGTTCAGCAATTTAGAACAACGGCTGAACGATCGCCAATTGCGCATTGGTGCCGAAATTATTAAAGAAATTCGCACTCGCTTGGGCTTCTTGGTCGATGTGGGCTTAGAATATTTATCGCTCAACCGGGCATCGGGCACTTTGTCGGGTGGCGAATCGCAGCGTATTAGGCTAGCTACTCAAATTGGCTCGCAATTGGTAAACGTGCTTTACATACTTGATGAGCCAAGTATCGGCTTGCACCAACGCGACAACGTGCGCCTTATTCAGTCGCTAGAACGCTTGCGCGACACAGGCAACTCCATCGTGGTAGTGGAACACGATAAAGATATGATGCTAGCGAGCGATTACATCATAGACATAGGACCTCATGCCGGTCGCCATGGTGGCGAAGTCATGGCTTGCGGCACGCCCAAAGAAGTAATGAAAGGCAATTCACTCACGGCGAACTACCTCAATGGGAAACTCGAAATTGAAGTACCTAAAAAACGTCGCAAGGGCAATGGCAAAAGTATAAAACTGACCGGTTGCACCGGAAACAACCTTAAAAACATTGATGTAGAATTTCCTCTTGGTCAGATGATTTGCGTGACAGGAGTTTCGGGCAGTGGCAAGTCAAGTCTAATTAATGGTACGCTACAACCCATTTTAAGTCAGCATTTCTATAATTCATTAAAAGACCCGTTACCTTACAAAGAGATAACTGGACTCGATCATATTGACAAAGTGGTGCAAGTTGACCAATCGCCACTGGGACGAACTCCACGCTCTAACCCAATGACTTACATGGGTGTATTCACCGACATTAGAGCTTTATTTTGCCAATTGCCTGAATCAAAAATTCGAGCTTATAAACCCAGTCGGTTTTCTTTTAATGTTAAAGGCGGTCGTTGCGAAGAATGCAAAGGTGGCGGCATGAAGCTCATCGAGATGAACTTCCTTCCCGATGTGTATGTAAAATGCGATGTGTGCAATGGCAAACGATATAACCGCGAAACACTAGAGGTACGTTTCAAAGGAAAATCCATCAGCGATGTGCTCGATATGACCATTAACCAAGGGGTAGCGTTTTTTGAAAGTATTCCTAACATTGCACACAAATTGCGCACCATTCAAGATGTAGGCTTAGGATACATCACGCTCGGACAAGCATCGACCACCCTTTCAGGAGGCGAATCGCAACGGGTGAAACTGGCAAGCGAACTAGCCAAACGCGATACAGGCAAGACCTTATACATTCTAGATGAACCCACCACAGGTCTGCATTTTGAAGATATTCGGGTATTGCTCGGCGTGCTTAATCGATTAGTAGAACGAGGCAATACGGTCATTATTATTGAACACAATCTCGATGTGGTGAAAGTAGCAGACTACGTTATCGACATTGGCAAAGAAGGTGGTCGTGGTGGTGGTGAATTAATGGTAGCTGGCACTCCCGAAGAAGTAGCCCAGTGCAAAACATCGCACACCGCAAAGTTCTTGCGCAAAGAATTACAGTCTTCTTTATTGGCTGAATAGTTATCTTACCCGTTGGCGGAATTAAATAGTAGCATTTCAACTCAAAATGCACAAATTCTATTCTGTTTTTGGTTCATTTTTGTTTGAAAAAAGACTTGGCTACATAGACTTTGGTCTTTTTTTACACAAAAATGGACTTGGTCGCTTAATCTAGCTTGCATTTTTGTTGAGAAAAAGACTTCGTCGGATGGTCTGACTTGTATTTTTGTTGTAAAAAGTAGCTAGCGTTATAGGCTACTTGCATTTTTTCATCAAAATAAATTATAATTCCCTTTAAGATAGCGCTTTGCAAAAAAAAAGAGCAAACCATGTCAAGAAAAGGTAAAGCAGATATATAGGGTCTATAACCAAACGGCAGCACGAAGCGAACCCTTTTAACCTGAGTTTCGGTTATTACGGTTTTCGTAGAAATTTTGAAATAAAAAGCTTATTGAACAAGTTAAATCTATTCTAATTTAATTCCGTCAACAGGTTATCTTTAAAATTTTGGCTCGTTAAATATAATTAATATATTTGCTTCGATATTAACAATAGAATAATCCCATATAAACAATAGACTAATGAAACAGAACTTAAAATTTTTCGCATTTCTTATAGCTAGCTGTCTAGTGCTAGCATCTTGTTCTTCATCTGACGATGGCGGTGATGATGGTGGCAACAAAGACACGGTCAACACCGGAACATTAACTATCGGAAATACTAAGAAGACTTTAACTAGCGGCTATCTTGAAGATTACGGCAATATAGCCGATGGAGTGTACGATATCGACTTTACAGCTATTTCTGATGCAAGCAGTACCGCAAGCCCCAACGAAGCAGTGGTGTACTTCGATTTATACACCACCACTGATGGAGTACTCGCCGAAGGAAACTACAGTTTAGGAAGCTATGAAACTGCAAGCTCTGGCACAGCAAACATTTATGGCAACTACTCTGATGCTGCCATTGGCGATAATATTGAAACTAGTGCAAGCAACAAAAACAACACTTACAATATTCAGAACGGCACAATTATCACGCCAACTGAAGGCACATTCAGCGTAACAGAAAGTGGCGACACTTACAAAGTATCATTCAAAGGAAAAGGCACGCTGATTTCTTACACCGATGGTGAAGCTGGCGAAGCAACAACCGAACAATACTTCGCATTCACCTACGAAGGTAGCGTAACCACCTACGAAGGAGAATACGTTACCACAGCTTTAAAATCATCAGCGCCTAACAAACTACGCCGAAGCTTTTTTAACTAAAAAAAGATTTACAATCTTCTACATAAAAGAGGTGAGCTAGGCTTATCTCTTTTTTGTTATTTTTGTCCCGTCTAAAATTATCATCCCTTTCTTTTTATGAGTCTTTACAGTCCTCCTGAAATCATTGAAGAAGCTAGCAAACTAGCTGTAGCCAAAGAAAAATATTCCACCAGAAAAATTCTCACATTGAGTTTCATGGCTGGTGCCTACATCGCTTTTGGCGGAATGTTATCTATTTTACTTGGCGGAGGAGTGCCGGGCATTGCCGAACATAATCCGGGCATTTCAAAACTGCTTTTTGGTGCTGCATTCCCCGTAGGGCTCATGATGGTGGTCATGGCTGGTGCTGAACTTTTCACCGGAAACAATGCTTATTTTATACCCAATGTGCTGAGTGGAAAGCAAAGCTGGAAAGCTCCTTTGCGCAATTGGGCACTGGTTTATTTTGGCAATTTTGTTGGTTGTCTTTTTATTGCCTATTTTATTACCCACCTTACAGGTGTTTTTGCTGCTGAACCTTGGAGAACAGCGGTACAAGATATTGCCATTGGTAAAACGTCAAACCCTTTTTTTAAAACCCTGCTCAAAGGCATTGGTGCCAACTGGCTTGTGTGCCTAGCCTTATGGATGGGAATGTCGGCACAACACACAAGCGGAAAAATTTTAGCACTTTGGTGGCCTGTTATGACTTTCGTAGCGCTAGGCTTCGAGCACTCCATTGCCAATATGTTTTTTATTCCCCTAGCCATGTTTGAAGGGGCCAACATTACATGGGCAACATTTGTGGTAAAGAACCTCATTCCTGCTACCTTGGGCAACATCATTGGGGGCGCATTTTTTGTAGGCACACTTTATTGGTATGCCTACGTGAAGAAGTAGCACAAACTAGCTTTCATTTACTTTTGACACTAAGCCCACACCAATGGAGCATTGCAAACAACGCTTGGGCTGACAATAAAACTTATGCAACTGCAAAAGAGCTTGCGACTGCTCTGCCGATGTGGCATCAATACCCGCCAACGACCATGAACTGACAATCGAATTTTGCTCTGCCGGCAACTCATCTAGAAATCGCAAAGCGCGCTCTTTATATTTTTCGCTTCCATGGGTTGAACCGTAAACAAACAAAAAGGGTACAATTGTGTTGATGAGCAAACCGTTAACGGAAGCCCTCCCCAATCGCTTCACGTGCCTTGCCGATGGGGTGCCAAACTGATAATGCGTTTCCCAATAGTCTGATGTACTTACGAGCAAGAGTTTACGCAGTTCTACTAAATCGTCTATTTCTATAACCTTAGAGAACAAGGCATAAGACTGATGCACCAACATAGAAAATTGCGCCAAACGAACAGTAGGGAAACTCAGCGGACGCATACGCGCAAATTTCCACAAATGAGCTTGAATGGGCTTTAACTGATACTTTTGCTGTAGATAACTATACTCCATGCGCAATTTCTCTAAATAAGCATCGTTTTCTACTTTCGGATAATAGAGCAATCCGGCTGTACCAAACAGCAAGGCTTCCAACTGAAACACACTTTCACGATGCTTTGCCAACACCTTTAGTGGAAGGGATTTTGCCAGCAATTCAAAAGGAACGGCATTTGTTTTAAACCCGAAACTTTTAGCCAAAAACCAATAGAAAACTTCATTCCAATTATTCACGCTACGTTCTAAATCTTGCTTAATCAATGCGGTTTTCTGCTGCAATCGCTCCACCATGAGGCTATTCATCCAAAAATGAAGGTTAATACTGGGGTACGTTAGAAGCTTTGCTTGACAACGAATATCCTGATCGCTTGCCAAAAGTGTCTGATAATTCATCAATAAGATTGGAGAATACGTTAGTTGAAAAGCTTCAATAGGTTCTCCATCGGTAGTTACTACCTGCAAATCGCAATCGCTCACCACATGAAGAATGACCGAATTATAAGCCTTGTCTAAATCATGCTTATGCCGTGTCCAATCGCTTGCTTTAATGTGAATTTCTACATTTCCCACCCATATGGTTTCGCCAATCATGATACGTGCATCAGAAAAATCAGGACCTGCATCGGTATTCTGAAACCCCGGAGATATTACACGCAAAGGTTTACCCGACTGCGTAAACATCTGTTGCTGATTGTACAACCGATGCTTCCATAGGAAATGTAAAAATTCTTCTCTCATTAGTTTAAGTCTTTAGTTCAATACAAAGCACACTTGTTTCACCATTTCAACTCAACAAATAGATTCGCAAGTGAAACAGGTTATTAACCTGAGTTTGCTCGTGAAAATTAAGTTAATTAGACCTACTCTGCAAATTTTAATCTAATTAATTTCCTTTTGCCCAAGAAAGGGAAAGCCAACGAATACCTTTTCACTCTGCCATCTGCACTAAATCAGCGGAATCCACAACAGAAGCATCTGTTTTTAAATGCCATATAGGCGGATATTTGCCAATAGTTTACTATTTTTGCACGCTATATAATTTAGTATCAAAAAAATTGACTCTGATGAGCAAGAAATTCCAAGAATATAAGCAACTCAACCTTTCGCAAATTAATAAAGACATTTTGGCGAAATGGCAAAACGACGACACGTTTCACAAAAGTATCGAAACCCGTGAGGGAAAACCTACTTTCGTTTTCTATGAGGGCCCTCCCTCGGCAAACGGAATGCCCGGTATTCACCACGTGATGGCACGCGCCATTAAAGATACTTTCTGTCGATATAAAACCATGAAAGGTTTCCGCGTGCATCGCAAAGCGGGTTGGGACACGCACGGTTTGCCCGTGGAACTTGGAGTAGAAAAAACGCTCGGAATCACAAAAGAAGATATTGGCAAGAAAATTTCGGTGGCAGAATATAATGCTGCTTGCCGAAAAGAAGTGATGAAATACACTCGAGAGTGGGAACAACTCACTCAAAAAATGGGTTATTGGGTGAATATGGACGAACCATACATCACCTACGATAACCGATATATTGAGTCGGTGTGGTGGTTGTTGAAACAACTTTTCGACAAAAACCTACTCTACAAAGGCTATACCATTCAACCTTATTCACCAGCTGCAGGTACGGGTTTGAGCTCGCACGAGCTAAACCAACCGGGCTGCTATCGCGATGTGAAAGACACTACCGCTGTGGCACAATTCAGCGTGCTGCGCAATGAAAAATCGGAATTCTTATTTGAGGATGTCGAGTCGCCACTCTATTTCATGGCTTGGACTACCACGCCTTGGACGCTACCCTCGAATACGGCACTTTGCGTAGGCCCAAAAATCACTTATGTGAAAGTGAAATCTTTCAACCCCTATTCGGGCAACCCCATGACGGTGATTCTGGCAAAAGACTTGCTAAATAAACATTTCGACCCTAAGAATGCGGAATTAGAACTTGCCGACTATAAACCCGGCGACAAGAAAATCCCATTTGAAGTAATGGCGGAATATGGCGGCACGGATTTGGCAGGCATCAGCTATGAGCAACTCATGGACTGGGTGCGCCCTAACGGCGATGCTTTCCGAGTAATTACAGGAGATTTCGTAACCACCGAAGACGGTACGGGTATTGTGCACATCGCCCCTACTTTTGGTGCTGATGACGACCGTGTGGCAAAACAAGCGGGCATCGCTCCGCTTTTGGTGGAAGACTTAGAAGGCAAAACTCAACCGCTCATCGACAAGCAAGGTCGCTTCTTCTTGGTGGAAAATATGAATCCTGCCTTTGTGGCATCGAATGTGAATGTGGCTGCATACAGCGAGTTTGCTGGTCGATATGTGAAAAACGCATTCGATGATAGCTTGGCAGAAGATGCACCAACGGTGGACATCGACATTGCGGTGATGCTGAAAAAAGAAGACAAAGCCTTCAAGGTGGAAAAACACGAACACAGCTATCCACACTGCTGGCGAACAGATAAACCCGTGCTTTACTATCCGCTTGATAGTTGGTTCATTAAAACCACAGCGGTAAAAGACCGTCTGATTGCTTTGAATGAAACGATCAATTGGAAACCTGCTTCAACAGGAACTGGTCGTTTTGGCAACTGGTTAGAAAACTTGGTAGATTGGAACCTTAGCCGCTCGCGCTATTGGGGAACTCCACTACCAATTTGGAGAACAGAAGACGGCAGCCAAACCAAATGTTTTGGTTCGGTGGAAGAATTATACACTGAAATTGAAAAAGCTGTGGCGGCTGGCGTGATGGCTAAAAACCCTTACGAAGGCTTCGCAGTGGGCGAATATAACGCCGATAATTACGAGAAGATTGACCTTCATCGCCCTTATGTAGATGATATTGTGCTTCTTGCCGACAATGGCGAGCAAATGTTCCGCGAGCCCGACCTCATCGACGTGTGGTTCGATTCGGGTGCTATGCCTTACGCACAAAATCACTATCCGTTTGAAAATGCTGAAAAATATTCTCCGTCGGAAGGTCGTGGCGTATTCCCTGCCGATTTCATTGCCGAGGGAGTGGACCAAACACGTGGTTGGTTCTTCACTTTGCACGCTATCGCTACCATGATTGATGATTCGGTGGCATTCCGCAACATCATTTCAAATGGTTTGGTGCTCGACAAAAACGGAAATAAAATGTCGAAACGTTTGGGCAATGCGGTTGACCCATTCTCAACCATCGAGCAGTATGGTTCCGACCCGCTTCGCTGGTATATGCTCACCAACTCTGCGCCTTGGGATAACCTCAAGTTCGATGTGGGTGGTGTAGATGAAGTGCGCCGTAAGTTCTTCGGTACATTATATAATACCTACAATTTCTTTGCACTTTATGCTAACATCGATGGTTTCAGCTATGCCGAAGCCGATGTGCCTATGAACGAGCGACCAGAAATCGACCGTTGGATTCTTTCACTGCTCAACACGCTAGTGAAAGAAGTGAGCGAAAGCCTAGAAAGCTATGAGCCAACACGTGCCGGACGTGCAATTTCTGATTTTGTGAATGAGAATTTGAGCAACTGGTTTGTGCGCCTCAGCCGCAAACGCTATTGGGGTGGCGAATATAACACCGATAAGATTTCAGCCTACCAAACACTTTATACCTGCTTAGTAACTGTGGCGAAACTTTCGGCACCAATGGCTCCATTCTATGCCGATTTGCTTTTCAACGACTTGAACAACATCACGGGCAAAGAAGAAAAACAAAGCGTACACTTGGCAGAGTTCCCCGTGGCTGATGAAAAACTTATCGACAAGGCACTCGAAGAACGCATGAATATTGCTCAACGAGCTTCTTCTATGGTGCTGAGCTTGCGCCGAAAAGAAAAATTGAAAGTGCGTCAGCCCTTGGCTAAAATCATGGTTCCGGTGTTGAACCCCGAGTTTGAAGCACAATTCAAAGCGGTGGAAGACATCATTCTTTCGGAAGTGAATGTGAAGGAAGTAGAATATATTACCGATACGGAAGGTGTGATTGAAAAACGCATTAAACCAAACTTCAAAACTCTTGGACCAAAATATGGCAAAATCATGAAAATGATTGCTGCCGAATTAGCAAAATACAGTCAAGCCGACATTGCTCAATTAGAGCGCAACAATGGCGCTGAACTTGTAATTAATAGCGAAAATGTGGTTCTTGAAATGGCTGATGTAGAGATCACCACCGAAGATATTCCCGGCTGGTTGGTAGCTAGCGAAGGAGAATTAACCGTGGCACTCGACATCAACATTAATGAAGAACTGAAGAAAGAAGGTATTGCGCGCGAATTTGTCAATAAGATTCAGAATCTAAGAAAAGATAATGATTTTGAGGTAACTAACCGCATTATTATTACCGTTTCAGCACATGAATACTACAACGAAGCGGTAGAAGCCTTCAAAGATTACATCTGTAAGCAAACTTTAGCTGATGATTTGATGTTAGTAGCTAAAATTGAAAACGGACACTCCGTAGAAATTGATACTGATGTTGAGGCAACTATAGCTATCATAAAAAGCAATAACTAAGCGCAAAAAAAAATGGCGTTTTTGTAGTTTTATATTATCTTAGAAGCCTAAACATAATGCAACAACTAAATCTACAGCTATGACAGAAAAAAAGAGATACAGCGACGAAGAACTTCAAGAGTTTAAAGAACTCATTCTGAACAAACTAGAAAAAGCTCAAAAAGACTACGAACTTTATAAAAACGCGATGACACAAAGTGATGGCAACGATACACAGGACACTTCGCCCACATTTAAAGTGCTTGAAGAAGGAGCATCAACACTGTCGAAAGAGGAGTCTGGGAAACTCGCTCAACGTCAGCAGAAATTTATTTCGCATTTGAAAGCTGCGCTTATTCGAATTGAGAATAAAAGCTACGGCATTTGTCGTGAAACAGGCAAACTCATTTCAAAAGAACGTTTAAAAGCAGTGCCTCATGCCACTCTCAGTATCGATGCTAAAAGAAATCAATAATTAATATCAACGGATTGGAAGAGTGTATCTTCCAATCTTTTTTTATATTCTATACTACGCGATGACAAAACTTCAGAAATCTTGGCTTTTAATAGCCGTTATCCTAATCATCGACCAAGCTTCAAAAATTTGGATCAAAACTCACCTCATGCTTGGCGAGGAATTTCTTGTGCTTGGCAATTGGTTTCGCATTCATTTTGTGGAAAACAACGGTATGGCATTTGGTTTCGAATTTGCGGGCGAGTATGGCAAAATATTCCTTACCCTTTTCCGCATAGTGGCAGTGTCGGTCATCGGTTGGTATTTGGTGAAAATTTGCAAACACAAAGATGTGCCTAGTGGCTTCGTTACTTGTGTGGCTCTCATCTTTGCTGGAGCTGTTGGAAACATTATCGACTGTGTGTTTTATGGCGAGATATTCAACCATAGCTATGGACAAGTAGCTCAACTCTTCCCCGATGGCGGAGGATATTCATCTTGGCTACACGGCAAAGTGGTCGACATGTTTTATTTCCCTATTATTAATGGATACTACCCAAGTTGGTTTCCATTTATTGGGGGACAAAGCTTTCAGTTCTTCCGTCCTGTGTTTAACGTGGCAGATTCTGCTATCAGCGTAGGCATTATGGTGATGCTCATTTTTTATTGGCGCACACTTAATCGAGAAATGACTGTTTCCGACAAGAAGTAACGAGCAATATTTTAGCATTTTATTGTCTTTTAAAGTATAACATACATTAGTACAAAATTACAAACCGATGAAAAAATTAATCATTATAGCATTACTTTGGGGTGGAGTATTTGCACTTACCAACTGTGCAGATCTCGATCCGCTACCATGGACACAAAATGATGTATTCATCAACACAAAATACAATGCCGATTCTACGTTAGTGCACGGATTGTCTTTATATAGTCGTTCAAATAAGCGACTAGCTTCTTCCACAGCCACATCGCCAAGTCAAGAAACTTACAACATGAACGTGTATATAGCATTGCAACCTTATGAGTTTCTTTGGGATACTCCCGATGAGGAAATGTCAACCGATTTGCCAGAAGCTGGAACCTACACTTTTTCGGCTTTCACCAAATCCGATAATGAAGAAATTACAGGAAGCGACATCCTAAAAAGCAAGTATCTTATGCCTACTCACATTGTAAGCTGCGAGTTTGACTCTATCAACTCGAAACTTAATGTAGTGTGGCACACCATTGACGATGCCGACTACTCGATACTATTTTTACAAAATGCTGTTGGAAAAGAAGTGTACGCTTCCAGCTCAATAACTGCCAACGATACCACAGAAAGCGTGATTGGTTCTAGTAAGAATTGGCTTGCCATTGATTACGCCAACCAAGAAGAAGGCGCTTACGTTCCTACCGAAGGGGAAACACTCACACTTCAAATTGTGTATTTCCGTAAAGACACCAACGACGACGAAGGCAAATTGCTCGATGCACGATCAATCTGTACTTACGACTTTGTTTGGCACGACCCAATTGAAGTTACGGATTAGCAATAACGAGTTAGCAATAAACCTAACGGTGTTTGGCTTCGCACTTTGCCACTTCGCACTTCGCACTAAATAAACAATTAATAATTACCAACATGATTTTAAAGGAACAGCTAAAAGAGCTTGCTGAGCGCCTTGGTGCGCTGAGGGGGTATCTTTGACTACGATGCCAAAATCCTCGAATTAAAAGAAGAAGAAATTAAAACCCAAGATCCCGATTTTTGGCTTGATTCTAAAGCTGCCGAAGAACAGATGAAAGTTATTCGGAACATTAAGGGATGGACACAAGGCTACGAAGAAATAGCCACTGCCTACGAAGATTTATCGGTGCTATTCGAGTTTTTCGAAATGGATGAAGCTAGCGAAGATGACGTGATGACCCAATACGACAAATGTTTGGATCTCATCGAACAGTTGGAAGCTAAAAATATGCTGCGTAAAGAAGAAGATAAGCTCGGAGCTGTGCTTCGCATTAATGCTGGAGCTGGTGGTACTGAAAGTAACGATTGGGCCGATATGCTCATGCGAATGTATTTGCGCTATGGCGAACAACATGGCTACAAAGTGAAAGTGTCGGAGTTTAACCCCGGCGATGAGGTGGGCGTGAAAAACTGCACCATCGAATTCGAAGGCGAATATGCTTATGGTTATCTGAAAAGTGAAAATGGAGTGCACCGTTTGGTGCGCTTGTCGCCTTTCAATGCTCAAAATAAACGTATGACCTCTTTCACATCTGTGTTCGTAGCTCCGCTGGTAGACGATAGCATTGAAATTGAAATCAATCAGACTGATATTACATGGGACACCTTCCGCTCGGGCGGTGCTGGTGGTCAGAATGTGAACAAGGTGGAAACAGGTGTACGCTTGCGCCACGCCCCTACAGGCATTATTATTGAAAACACCGAAAGCCGTTCGCAATTGGGCAACAAAGAAAATGCGCTTCGCTTACTGAAATCGCAACTCTACGAATTGGAGTTACGCAAACGACAGGAAGTAACCAATGCTATTGAAGCCGACAAAAAGAAAATAGAATGGGGCTCACAAATTCGTTCTTATGTGTTGCAGCCTTACAAAATGGTGAAAGACGTACGCACCGCCTATGAAACAAGTAATGTGCAAGCAGTGCTTGATGGAAAAATTGATGGTTTCATTAAAGCATATCTCATGGAATTTGGCGGGAACTAAGGCAGTACATTTGTTACTACAAAAAAAGAGCAAAAAAATTAAAATTATTATTTGTTGAAAATCAACCACTTTCACTTTTCAGCTTCGTTTTTTTAATGATTTCTCTCTACTAGCATTTGGAAGATTAAAATAAGTGCCTTATATTTGCATCGTCTTTAAAGAAAAGGCGTGATGATTGACCCATGGTGTAATTGGCAACACGTCTGATTTTGGTTCAGAAGAGTCCAGGTTCGAGCCCTGGTGGGTCAACAAAAGCAAAACGCAAATCCTCACTTTACAAGGATTTGCGTTTTTTTGTTTTCAAAAACACAAACATCAGGGCTAAGCTTAGAGGCTGTTCAATCCTCTAAAACATTTATAAATAAGCTCCACTATATGCACGCTCAGTAATAACAAACTACTAAGCGCACACTAAATTCACAATCTATTATATGACATTTAAAGATCTTGGGATTATAGACCCTATACTACAAGCTTTAAACAACAAAGGATATAGCTTACCTACTGCCATTCAAGAAGAAACCATCCCCATTCTACTCAAAGGATCAGACCTACTAGGTTGTGCACAAACAGGTACGGGCAAAACTGCCGCCTTTGCAATCCCCATCATCCAGTTGCTTGTCGAAAACCAAGAAACTAAAAAGAAACCTCGCCGCATTCGCGCATTGATCATAACTCCAACCCGAGAACTTGCCATTCAGATTGATGAAAACTTTACGGAATATGCTGCCTACACGCACCTCAAAAATGCGGTCATCTTTGGTGGTGTAAAACAAAATGCACAAGTAGCTCAACTACGCCAAGGCGTAGATATATTGGTTGCCACGCCAGGACGTTTACTCGACTTGGTAAACCAAAAAATCATCAACTTAAAAGACATCAATTATTTTGTACTAGATGAAGCCGATCAGATGCTTGACATGGGGTTCATCCACGACATCAAAAAGCTTCTGACGATACTCCCAAAGAAACGTCAATCGCTATTCTTTTCGGCTACTATGCCGCCTGCCATCAAAGAACTCATCAACTTGATTCTTCATAAATATCAAACAATAACCATCAAACCTCAGCAAACCACTGCCGAGAAGGTTTCTCAAGCAGTGTATAAAGTTCCAAAAGCAGAAAAAACAAATCTACTCATCGAACTACTCAAAGAACGACCAACTGTCACGGTGATTGTATTCACCCGCACCAAACACGGTGCCGACAAAGTGGTTCGAAAGCTTACTAAAGCTGCAATCAAATCAGCTGCCATTCACGGAAACAAATCGCAAAACCAACGCCAAAAAGCATTGAGCGATTTCAAAAGTGGCGAATTAAATGTACTTATCGCTACAGATATTGCCGCACGAGGTATCGATGTATCGGGATTATCGTTGGTTATCAACTTCGATTTGCCTAATATTCCCGAAAGCTATGTCCACCGAATTGGACGAACTGGACGGGCAGATGCAAGTGGCGATGCTATTTCGTTTTGCGACATAGAAGAGCGCCCATATCTTCGAGATATTGAAAAGCTTATCAAACAGTCTATCCCTGTAATTGAAAACCACAATTATGTTGACACGGCTGTTGAAAAGCCTACGAAAAAGACAAATTCCCAAGAAAAAACCAAGCAAGGGAAACCTAACCGCAACAAACGCCGCACATTCCGCAAAAAAAATTAAGTTGCACTTATGGCAGTCGCCTAGCCATAGGTCATGCACAACAATACAAAAAAACAAAGAGCTACCTCTTGCTTGAGGTAGCTCTTTGTTTATAAAGCCGTGTCATTGAAAAGATTGATTAAATTTGTGCTCAAACAAAATAAGCACAATAGCCCTAATTTTATATTCCCTTTGCTGTAAGTCGTAAGCTTTCCGACTAGCAATGATTATCAATCAGCAAAAGCCGATAAACTTATTAAACATGAATACAAAAGTCACACACTTTCTAGGCACCGTTTTAGTCTTTTTACTTAGCTACCAATTCAGTTTTGCACAATATTGCCCACAGCCCACAAGTGGCAATCTGCTTATTCATCACACCTACTATTCGCTTTCATATAGCGAAAAACACGAACAAGCCGAATGGGTATATTACGAACTCACCCAAGAGGAAGCCAAAGGTGGCGCAAGTAGAACGAATAACTTTCGTCCCGATAATGCTGTAAAAACACAGTCGGCACAGTTAGCTGACTATAACGGCAGTGGCTACGATCGTGGGCATTTAGCCCCTGCTGCTGACATGGGGTTCAACGACACTGCTATGACCGAAAGTTTTTATTTTTCGAATATGTCGCCACAAGACCCCGGTTTCAATCGTGGCATTTGGAAAAACTTAGAAGCTCTAGTTCGAAATTGGGGTTTAACATATGGTGCCATTCACATTGCCACTGGTGCTATTTTAAATGAAGACTTCCCAACTATTGGTTCAAATGAAGTGAGCATACCTAAGTATTACTACAAGGTAATTTTCGATGCTAACCAACAAAAAGCCATTGGATTCATTTTGCCCAACGCCAGTTCAAGCGCCAACGTGCAAAGCTTTACAGTGCCTATCGACGAGGTGGAACGACTCACAGGCATTGATTTCTTCTACCAACTAGAAGACACCATAGAAGAAACACTTGAAAGCACCTTCGATGTAGCACAATGGACATGGAGTAGCACCGCTAAAACTGCGCCAAAAACTACAACCAAGGCTAGCGAAAGCAACACCGAAACAAGCGTTAATCAATGCAAAGCCACCACACAAGCAGGCACCCGCTGCAAACGAAAAACATCGAATGCTAACGGCTATTGCACACAACATGACAAAAAATAAAACAACGGCATAACTTTAAATCTTGTCGTCACAAGAGCAACTAAAGGGTTTAGATGTGACATTCATTCCCCTACTCTTCTTTTTTTGTTTATCTTCGTTGCTATAATTTCGATGTGTAATTTATGGATAGCAAAGCAAGTATCCTTCATGAGCTAGCTCAAAAGGAACATCAATATATAAAATATGCCGTGGTAGATGTGGACGGCATATTGCGCACCAAAGCAATTTCTATTGCCAAATTTAAAGAGGTTCTCAGCTCTGGAGTGGGCTTCTGCGATGTAATTTTTGGTTGGGACAGCAACGACCAATGCTACAACAACACAACAGCCACCGGGTGGCACACCGGATATCCCGACCGCAAAGCAAGTATCGATTTGAGCAGCTTGCGCTACCTTGCTACCGACGATGGCACGCCTTTCTTCTTTGCCGATATGCACCGCGATGCGCACATGAGGCATTGTTGTCCGCGCACCTTGCTTCAGCAAGTGGCACAACAGGCAGACGACATGGGCTTCAAAACATTGTTTTCGCAAGAATTTGAATGGTTCAATTTTCACCAACTCGAAAGCGGAACTACCGAGGTGAAAAAAGACCACCTGAAACCCATTACTAGCGGAATGTTTGGCTATTCGCAGCTTCGCCCCATTCAAAATAAAGACTACTTCAACCGCATATTTCGGGTAATGGCAGAAACCAATGTGCCTCTTGAAGGACTGCACACCGAAACCGGACCCGGAGTGTATGAAGCTGCCATTGCTTGCGACGATGTACTCCTTGCTGCCGACAAAGCAGTGCTCTTTAAAAGCACCGTGAAAGAGTTGGCGCATCAGCATGACATCACTGCTTCATTTATGGCGAAATGGAATGCACAGCTACCCGGTTGCAGCGGTCATTTGCACCTGAGCCTTTGGGACAATCAACGCAAACAAAATCTATTTAGCAGCACATCGGAAGAACCAAACGAACTTACTTCACAATTCATGGCAGGAATCTTACTTGCCTTGCCCGAACTTCTGCCCATGTATGCCCCCACCATTAACAGCTACAAGCGGCTAAATGGTGGCGATTGGGCTCCCAACAACATGAGCTGGGGTGTTGACAATCGCACGGTGGCTCTCCGATGGCTACCTAGCGTTGGCAAGTCGGCACGACTAGAATTACGTGTACCGGGTTCCGATGCCAACCCGTATTTAGCTATGGCGGCTGCTCTAGCCTCAGGACTATATGGCATTAAACACCAACTCAAACTAGACGTACCCGAAACCAAAGGCAGTGCCTATGCCGATGGTCGCACAATGCTTGCCGGCAATCTGCGCGATGCCGCACAAATCATGCAACAAAGCTCGCTAGCCAACAAATTATTAGGCGAAGACTTTGTGCTACATTTCACCCAAACTCGCTTATGGGAATGCAGTCAACACGAAAAGGCAGTGAGCGATTGGGAAATCAATCGTTATTTTGAAATCATTTAACACACAGCCCATTCCCCATTTAGAACAAAACTAACGAAAACAATCATGGAAGATATCAGAGAGAAAATCATTCGTCAGGCATGGAAAGAATTCGACGACCGACATGAAATTAAGCGCATCATCAACGTAAGTGCCAATGTTTCTACCAACTCGGTGTTTAAAGTTTCGTTCTACGAGCGCGAACCCGTTTTTGCTAAACTATCCGATTATGGCAACTTCGACAACTTCAAGGAAGACCATATCATCATTAATAACTTGGCGAACAACCTCGAAGCACCCTACCAATCGTTTTTAGCGCAATCACTAGAGAAGAAAAACGATTTGTTCATCTATCGTTACTTCTACCACGACCGCTCGGCTTGGTTGGTGTTCTACAACCCAATTCAAATCGACCAGCAGTCGCCCAAACGATTAGAAGAACGCCACATTAAGAAAATGGGTCGAGAGTTGGCACGCTTCCATAAAGCCTGCTACAACGTTGCCCCTCAGTTGCCCGTGGCATCGAAAACAGTGGTAACCGATATGCTACAATTGCGCAAACGCATCAACAACGACTCATTCCGCGTAGAAGGCGAACGCGCCGACATTCTCAATCGACAAGTTGACATCTTCCTGAAAAATACCGACGAATACAACTATGCCACCGAAATTGACATTTTGCCTGTGTTCGTCGATTGGAACATCGGTAATTATTCGGTAACTAGCGAAGGAAACTTCTTCTCACGTTGGGACTACGACTGGTTCCGAATGTCGAGCCGTGTGATGGACTTCTATTTCTTCGCTCGGGTGTGTTCCGACATTGGCGACCGCACCGTGTTTAGCTACCTCATCGATCCACTCATGGAGGATCGCTTCATTCTCTTCCTTAAGGAATATCATAAGGTTTACCCTCTTAGCGAGGGCGAAGTTCGACTCATTAAAGAGTGCTACCGTTTCTTCATTTTGAACTATGTAATGAAAGACGGACAATATTTCTTCCGCGAATCATACATGACAAAACTGCAAGAAGAGGCCTACAACACCTATTTCCCGGCCATCGACACTAATTTCGATACAAACAAACTGCTTAAAGCATTGAAATTATAATTAATTACGAATTATCAATGGGCAAGCCTGCATTAGCACCTTGCTGCATTACCGAATTAGCACATTAACATTATGGACATTCAAAAATTCCAAGACGTAGCCATTAAATACAAAACTATTTTCTTCGATGCCTTCGGGGTGTTGAAAAACCACAAGGGAATGATTGAAAACATTCAAAAAACCTTCGACTTCCTCGATGCTAATGGCATCAACTATTATGTGGTAACCAACGACTCTTCGCGTGCGCCCGAAGATTTGGCCGACAGCTACGTAAAACGCGGTATTTACTGCATTACAGCAGATAAAATCATTTCGTCGGGAATGCTCGCTCACGAGTGGCTTTCCATTAAGGTGCAAGGTGGACAAGTGGCATATATCGGCACGAAATCATCGGCCCACTACATTGAGCAAGCCGGCTTGAAAACCATTGCTATTCGGGATTTAGATTTAGCACATATTGACAATATTGCAGCCCTAGTTTTTCTCGATGATGAGGGCTTTCATTGGGATGAAGATTTAAATAAGGCGGTAAACCTACTACGCAATCGAAACATTCCGGTTATCGTGGCAAACACCGATAAACACTACCCCGTGAGCAAGCACGATGTGTCGATAGCCATTGGCGGACTTGCCGATATGGTAGAGAAAGTTTCGGGCAAACACTTCATCCGCTTCGGAAAACCCGACGCCCAAATGTTTATGTTTGCCCTCCGAAGAGCCAAAGAAGATAACCCCGATTTGCACCGCCGTGAAATTCTTATGGTGGGCGATACGCTAGAAACCGACATCATTGGCGGAAATAAATTTGGTGTAGATACAGCCTTGGTACTCACCGGAAATACTATTCCTGAAATGGCAGACATCCGCATTAAAAGCTCGGGAATTATCCCCGACTATGTGTGCGCATCTGCCGTGGTGAACGAAGACTAACACAGCAACAAACATCTTCTTATAACACAAGCGCCGTAAGTTTGGGAATAATATTCCGAACCTACGGCGCTTGTCGTTCTTCATTACTCAACTCATGGAGTAATAGCGCAAATATCAATTTACTTTACAGTACCGTTTTTTGAATTTTTGTCAATTCATCCTCAGTAAGACTAGGGAATAACTCCTTAACCTTTTCAATAGCACGACCACGAATGACTGGGGTAATGAGCTCACGTACTTGCGCTATGGCATAAATGAGCACAGCAAGATCATCGGAAAAGCCCAAGAGAGGGGCAATATCGGGAATAATATCGAAAGGCAACACCAAGTAACCCAAAGCAGCTATAATAATAGCCTTTGTTTTCATTGGTATATAATCGTCGCGCATTACTTCGTAAAGCAAAATTGCGGCATAAATCACAGTACCTCCTGCCTTAACAGCAATAGCCTTCACTTTATCGAGGAATGTTTCCTCATCATAATGCTTTGCGTACTTTTCTACGCCATCTTCATTAAGCACCTCTTCGTAATCAACATCTTTTGGTTCTTTCATAATTTTAGATTTCTATTTTGTCATATATCCTATTAAACAAAAATGGCTTATCCTTGTTCTCTATTACTTGCTAAGTCCTTGTTTAAAAATTATTTCAAACTCATGTTCGTATAATCAACTTGCTCTTGCCCGTGATGTTCCAATATTTCATCAAGCGTTTGTTCCACCTCTGCTTTCGTGTCGGCTTGCAACAACTTAACTCGGCGTGGGCGGAAATTGTAAATACCCGGAAAATATCGCGCGAAGTGTCGTCGCATCATGCGTATCGCACTCAATTCATTGCCTTTAAAGTCGGTAGTAATTTCCATCTGCTTGCGAAGCTCTGCCACAATGAATTCACCCGTAGGATAAGGTAGCATTTCGCCTGTAGCTAAATAATGCTTCACCTCGTTAAAAATCCAAGGGCGACCAATGCTTCCTCTTCCAATCATCAAACCATCAACACCTGTTTGATCGAGCAATGCTTTAGCCTTTTCGGGTCCATTAATATCGCCATTTCCAATAATTGGTATCGTAATTTTAGGGTTATTCTTCACCTCACCAATGAGTGTCCAATCGGCTTCGCCCGAATAAATCTGACTTCGAGTTCGCCCATGAATGGTAAGTGCTGAAATACCCACATCATTCAACCGCTCGGCAGCTTCCATAATACATTTCGAGTTTTCATCCCAACCCAATCTTGTTTTTGCCGTAACTGGCAGTTTCACCGCCTTCACCACCGCTTCACTCATGGCTTGCATCTTTGGCAAATCTTGCAAAAGTGCAGAACACGCCCCACGTTTCACAATCTTCTTCATAGGACAACCAAAGTTCAAGTCGATAAAATCGGGCTCCATTTCCTCTGCCATGCGTGCAGCATTAGCCATCGAGTTTATGTCGTAACCATAGATTTGAATACCAATCGGACGATCCGCATCATCAAGCTTCATCTTCATCTTGGTTTTCTCTATCTCGCGCACCAAAGCCTCCGACGACACAAATTCAGTGTACATAACATCGGCACCATTTTGCTTACATACGGTGCGAAACGATTGGTAAGTAACATCTTCCATCGGCGCTAAAAACAAGGGCATTTGCCCCAAATCTATATTTCCTATCTTCATATGCACAAAGATAGCACATTATCGTTACACCCGATTAACAGGAGAACTGTTTAGCTTGAAGAACCTGAACTTTCAAGCAACAAGACTTCAAGCTCATTTCAGGGTAAAAAATCGGACGAATAAAACTCGAATCTTTTAATTCTACCAACACTTCAAACAAGCTTTAACCAGCCCTAAATGAAATTCGGCAACAAAAGCTTAATCGAAACTCTATCTTTTAACTCGACAATACAGATTTTCTTATTATTTTTGAACTTTAAAACACTACTTTTTTCTTATGCGTAAGTCTATTTTCATAATCATCGGAATACTTCTTATACTTAGTGGCGGACTCTGGTACGTTTTTTCGGAGCACAACACCTTGTACTCCGAAAACTCAGCATTCAAAGCCGTTTCTCAGCAATCGCCTTTAGTGATTGAAATACCTGATACTGAAAAGTTACTCCATACGCTGAAAAACGATAGTGAGTTTATAGCTCAACTGAAAGCAACTAACTTCCTCGATGAGTTTCTAACTCAAGTGGATTGGTTCGACCAAAACTTTACTCAACACGAGTTGCTTCGCGATTTTTTAGAAGATAAAAGCATTCTTGTAAGCTTTAACCTGCAAGGGAAAGACGGCGTGTTGCCCTTATTTTGCTTCAGCTTAGAGAAAGTAATCGAAGAGAATAATTTGATGCGTGCGCTGAAAAACTATGCCGACGAAAGCAAGCTCAAACGTCAAACATTCGAATACGATAAGCAGGAAATTCAGTACATTAACTTCCCTGTGATTGGTGGGCATTTCTTTGCTTGCCACGGCGGAATCTTCATTATGAGTGCTAGTCGCTTGTTGGTGGAAGAATCTATTCGCCAAGTAGATGCGAACAACCTAATGGACGATGAGCGATTCAACGAATTATATGCCACGGTGAGCCACAGCTCGTTGTGCAACATCTTTGTGAATCACGCTCATATTCCCACCTTGCTCAACCGTGCTTTTAATCGAGATTTCCGCTCTACCATCAACGATGTAGCCTCTTTTGCACATTGGAGTGAATATGATGTTATCAACAAAAAGAATTTGTTTTGGCTCAACGGCTATAGCACCATCAATGAATTGCACGACAACTATCTGAGTGTATTCCAGAATCAGAAGCCGCAACGTTTTCGCATTAACGAAGCCATTGCTTCAGACGCAGCACTATTTTTGAATGTCAACCTAGAAGATTTTGGTAAATTTCAAACCAATTACACCAACTACCTCAAACAACAAAACCAAGCCTACTACGAGCGTGAAACTCGTCTTCAAGCTGTGGAAAAGACGTTTGGGAAAAACATTTTAAGTACATTTCAAAATATCTCCGACCATGATTTCGCCTTGGTGTTTGGTTCTGTCATTCAAAATCAGTTAGATGCTAATCGTTATTTTGTGGTAAAAACCAAAAGCAAATCGATTGCTCGCGATGAGCTCATGCCTATTCTTGAACGCAATGCCCGAAATCAAGGAGTAACACTTGAGTCGCAATCTACCACCTACACACTGGATGAAAAGGAGTCGCACACTATATACTCCTTCCCCATTAGCGACTGTGCTAGCTTGGTGTTTGGTCAGGTGTTTGCTAGTGCCTCGTGCAACTATCTGTGTTTCTACAACAATTACCTCATTTTTGCCGATAGCGAAGCAGCCATGAAAAGCTACATTCATCAGCTTGTATTGCGCTCTACCTTGAGCAAGGATAAACATTTCAACGATTTCAACCGAGAAATGAATTCTAATTCCAATGTCTATGCCTACCTCAACTTCTCGAAGTTCTTCCCAGCCTATAGTCATTATTTAGAAACTAAAACGGCTAATATTGCCGCTGAAAATGAAAGTGGAATTCGTAAGTTTCAAGCCATCGGTTGGCAAATATCAACCGTGGGCGATAAGTTCATGAACAACATCTTCCTAAACTTTAATCCTCATTTGAAGGAAGCCCCTCAAGCCGTATGGGCGTCGCAACTTGATGCTCGAATTAACATCAAACCTCAGTTGGTAAACAACCATCGCGACCCTAAGAACAAAGAAGTAATTGTGCAAGACCAAAACGACAATCTTTATCTTATTAACAAAGAAGGGGTGCAAGTGTGGAAAATTAAACTCAGTGGGAAAATCATCGGGCAAATTCATCAGATTGACATCTACAATAACACCCGATTGCAATATGTTTTCAACACGGCCGACAAGCTATACATTTTAGATCGAAACGGAAACAACGTAGGGAAGTTCCCGGTTACTCTTCGTTCGCCTGCCACCAATGGGGTGTCGGTGTTCGATTATTCGAGCAACAGCAATTACCGCTTTTTCTTGGCTTGCGAAAATAAGCAAACTTACGCCTACGATAAAAACGGAAACATTGTAACAGGTTGGAAGGCCAGCAAAACAGATGCCGAAGTTACAAACCCAATTCAGCATCGGGTTATCGACCAGAAAGACTATATTTACTATACCGATTTGCACAACACCTATATTCTTTCTCGCACGGGGGAGTCGAGAAAGAACACGGTGGAAAAATTTGAACATTCCGACAACGATATCTACTTAATCAATACCGACGGAAAACCAGCAATAGCCACCACCGACACCAAGGGAGTTATTCATATGCAATACATTGAAGGAACACACAAGACGGTGAAATTTGCCAATTTTGGCAGCGACCATAAGTTTGTGGCTCACGATTTAAACAACGACGGATATGATGATTTTATCTTTGCAGCAAAGCATATTCTTGTGGCGTTTAGCAGCACAGGAAAGCAACTCTTTGAAGCAAAGTTCGACTCAAACATTAGCCACACACCACGCGTGTTTACCTTCGGCAAAAATGATATTCGAATTGGAGTAACCACCGCCAATAAAAATCAGATTCACCTCCTTACACTAGATGGGAAGGAATACGACGGCTTCCCATTACAGGGAAATACTGATTTCAGTATTGGTAAATTGAATTCAAATCAAGAATATTTCAATATACTTGTAGGCAATAATAATGGATTTCTAAATTACATAGTTCAATAATCTATTTACAACAATAACAAATACACATGAACAACAAAAAAGGCTTTGGAACAGCTCCGGTGTTCTTTACCGCTATTTCCACCATTCTTGGTGCTATTCTTTTCTTGCGCTTTGGCTATGGTGTTGGCACACTTGGCTTTTGGGGCATTGTGCTCATCATTATTGTGGGACACTTAGTAACAATTCCCACAGCACTAGCCATATCGGAGTTAGCCACAAACAAGCGTGTAGAAGGTGGAGGTGAATACTTCATTATTTCACGTTCATTTGGGCTGAACATTGGAGCTACTATTGGTTTTTCGCTCTATCTATCGCAGGCCATTAGTGTGGCATTCTACGTCATTGCTTTTACCGAGTCGTTCTCGGCGCTTTTCGACTACGCTTCGCTACATTGGGGGCTCGATTTGCCACGTCAAGTCGTTTCTATTCCGGCCATGGCTATTTTGTCTGCACTCATTCTAATTAAAGGTGCTGCTATGGGCGTAAAAACGCTTTATGTCATTGTGGGAATATTGGCGGTTTCGCTCATTGCTTTCTTTGCTGGAACTACGGAATTTGCTCAAACTGAAGGATTCAGCTTGGTCAACTCTTCTTTCCGCAATGCCGACCAGTTCTTCATTGTGTTTGCCATTATCTTCCCCGCCTTCACTGGAATGACAGCCGGGGTAGGACTTTCTGGCGACCTCAAGAACCCATCGAAATCAATTCCATTGGGAACTACTGCTGCTACGCTAATTGGCATGGTGCTTTATTTGTTCATTACGTGGAAATTGGCTTCTTCGGCATCGCCAGAAGACTTAACAAACAATCAGCTTATCATGAGCGACATTGCAGTTCAAGGTAATTGGCTTATTCCCATTGGGCTTGCGGCCTCTACCATTTCATCTGCCATTGGTTCTGTTTTGGTAGCTCCTCGCACCTTGCAGGCTCTAGCTGTCGACCAAGCTTTTCAAAGTCCGAAAATGAACGGATACCTTCGATTGGTTGATGATAAAGGCGAGCCTAAAAATGCCACTTTAGTAACCATCCTCATTGCTTTCATTTTTGTGGCAATTGGCGATGTAGATGCTGTGGCTCAAATTATTTCGATGTTCTTCATGGTAACTTACGGTGCTTTGTGTCTTATTTCGTTCTTAAACCACTTCGGCTCATCGCCTTCTTACCGTCCATCTTTCCAATCGAAATGGTATTTCTCATTAATCGGATTCGTAACTGCCATTTATGTCATGTTCCGCATCAATGCACTATATGCTACCTTAGCATTTGTTGCTATATCGGGCATCTATCTTTATGTGCAGCACTACCATAAAGATAGAAAAGGATTTGAAATTATCTTCACCAACACGTTCTTTCAAATCAACCGAAAGCTGCAAGTGTTCTTGCAAAATGCTCGAAAAAGACACAGCTTTAAAGAGTGGAGACCAAGTTCTATTTGTATCAGCGACAAGAGTTTCGAGCGCAAGCAAGCTTTCCAACTTCAAAACTGGTTGGCTTATCGCTATGGCTTCGGAACATACATTCACTACATGGAGGGCTATTTCTCGAAAAAATCTCATGCTCAAGCTATTGAAATTAAAGACCAGTTGTTAGATCAATTCGGCAAGCGCGATAACCATGTGTATGTAGATACCATTATTTCGCCATCGTTTACCTCTGCTATTGCTCAAACGGTGCAGCTTCCGGGTATTGCCGGCATGGAAAACAATATGCTCATTTTCGACAATGGGGCTAACGACACCGATGCTCTTCGTAGAATTCTTGAAAACTATTCGATGGTGAATGCTGCCGATTTCGACGTGCTTATTCTGCGAACAGGCAAACACAAAATTCCTACTCAAAGCGATATTCACGTGTGGCTGAAACGCACCGACGACTATAACTGTAACCTCATGATTCTGCTTGCATTCATTATTGGAAGTCATCCGGATTGGAAGCATTCGAACATTAAGATTTTTGAAATAAGCCCTGAAAATGAGGTAGAAAAAAGCGAGCAAGAACTTCAAGAGTTAATAACTAAAGGAAGATTACCTATTACCTTAAAAAATATTCATATCTTAGAGGAAGAAAAGAACGTTTCTTTCAAAGAGATGGTTAATAAGTATTCTATGGATGCCGGATTAGTGCTTATGGGATTCCGTGGAGACCACATTAAGCATGATAGCGAAAAAGTGTTTGAAGGGTATGAATGTGAGAATATGCTTTTTGTGAATAGCCATAGTGAAAAAGTGATTGAATAACTTATAATTTAAATAATCCCATGATGAATATGAATGCATCACTTGGTATCGATATTGGTGGCACGAACACCGCTATTGGTATTATAGACGAGAACGGTAAAGTTCTTGCCAAATCAGGAATCAAAACCCCAAAACACGGCGACGCTAAAAAGTACGTAGAAGAATTAGCTGAAGCTATTAAAGAGCTTGTGAGCGAGAAAGGGCAAGATCTGAATATTCTCGGCATTGGTATTGGCGCTCCAAATGCAAACTACAATCTCGGCACAATTGAGCACCCTGCAAACTTGTCTTTCAAAGGGGTTACACCATTGGTGGATCTTTTGAAAGAACAATTCCCAAAATTTGTGCACATTGCACTCACCAACGATGCCAACGCTGCTACCATTGGTGAAATGATTTATGGTGGAGCTAAAGGCATGAAAAACTTCGTAATGTACACCCTCGGCACTGGTGTTGGCGGTGGCATTGTGGTAAACGGCGACCTTGTTTATGGCCATAGTGGCTTTGCGGGCGAAAACGGGCACACGATGCTTATCCCCGGTGGAAGGAAATGTGGCTGTGGGCAACACGGACACCTTGAAGCTTACTGCTCGGCTCCAGGTATGGCTCGTACTGCTTTAGAAATCATTGCTCGCGACAATGCTGTAGATAGTCCTCTTGCTCAGATTCCATTCTGCCGATTAGAATCGAAAGATATTTTCAATGCTGCAGAACAAGGCGATCCGGTAGCTTTGGAAGTTTTTGAAAAAACAAGCGAATACTTGGGTATTGGCTTGGCAGATGTGGTGCATATCTTTAGCCCGGAGGCTATCTTCTTGTTTGGAGGACCAACGGCTGCTGGCGATTATTTATTGACGCCGACTAAAAATGCGATGGAAGAACACGTGATGACAGTTTTCAAAGACAAAGTTGATATTCGCGTTTCTGCACTCGACCAAGGCGATGCTGCTATTATTGGTGCTAGTGCTTTAGTACTTCAAGAAATGAAGAAAGACAAATAATTAGTCCTTCCGATTAGTAAAAATATAAAGCGAGTTATTCTTGTGTAAATAACTCGCTTTATATTTTTCAACAACCTTGCCCCCGCATTAAATAGTATGAGAATCGACAAAGGCACTAGGCTTAAGGGCTTTTGTTGAAGCAAAGACTAGCGGAATGTTAACAAGGTTTTCAACTTGTTTTAAATGCCTGTTGAAATCTTGTTTAAAACACTAGCGTTTGGGTTTGACACCAAAGTGCTTGCCCACTAAATTTTGTGCTGCAATACGCATGATACCTACGTTTTCTACTGCTGGTCGGTTAAACTGAAATTCGCGTTCGCTATATTGCCCCATGAGCATATGCAGGCAGTGCAATTTTTCTTCATAGTCATCAACCAATTCTAAATTGCCTTCCAACATTACGGTTTTGCTCGCCACCCGATAACTACAGCCCACCCGCTCATCTTGCGCCACAATATCGTCGCCAAGCATCCAGCTAATGCACACGCGCGGATTGGCAGTTACAGCCTCCCACTTTCTCCCTGCTTTGCCCGAGTGTAGATACACATATTCGCCATCGTAGCCAAAGTTCATCGGCACAACATAGGGTGCATCTTGATCTACGAATGCCACAAAGCACGTGCTACAAGATTTTAAGATTTCAGCTAACTCTGCTTTGTCAGCTATTGTTATTGTATGCATAAATGCTGTTTTTATAAAATGATTCTACTTCCTAATTCTTTACTAAGCACTGATTCCACTTGTTTTAACTTCACATACTGACCTTGGGCTTCTAGCAAAGCATCCCATTCTTCGGCAGCGCTAGTTTGTGCAATCTTTTGCTCTAAATCTTTCCGCATGAGTCGAATTTTTCGCAATTTATATTCCTTAACTACTCGGGGAATTATGACGTCTAAGATTTCATATTCATGCTCTACAAATGCACCCGACTTCGACCAACGTCGGCTTTCGAAATACTTTTCTGCCAAGATATCGCTTGCCAATTGGCTAACTGCCGAATTGCTATGATGCAAAAACGAATGGCGCATTTTATAGCCCAAAACCACCGATGAAAGGGCATCGTAAAAGTTCTCTTGCTCTTGGGCTATCAGCTCGCCAGCACGTTCCCATCTTCTACTTGCAATGTAGTTGTTGGTGAATAAATCGGCCGATAGTCGGCTCATTTTTATGTCATCGGAGGCTGCAATGTATTCTTCTATTCTAGCATTAGTCAAGCCCTCTTCACCGTGTTCTATTTTGAGTGCTAAAAGCAGAAGGTTTCCTAATTGTTCTAAGAGCAGTTCGTCCACCTCAAAGGAGGTTTCATCGGCTAGTTGCTCTTTAAATAGCTGAAACATTTGTTGAATGTTCGGATTGTTTGATGCTAAATTATCGGCTTCCAACTCCGAAATTACATAGTCGCCCACGAGCATTCGCACTTCATTGCCTTCTTCATCAAGCAGTTTCACACTGGGGTCGTAAAAATAGCGCAGCAACACACGCAGCACTTCACGCTCTTCCACCTCGCACGGATTTTTAGCTGTGTTTATCGAGGCTTGGGGTTTGAGTAGTTGCGCTCTAGGAGCTGTGGCGGTAGCATAACCCATTGTACGCTTATCGGCTTCTGCTTGACGAAGTTGCGCTTTTTGCCAATCATCGAACTGGTTGCTTAGCTTCTTTTTCACTGCCTCATACAAACTCTGCTCGCTTACTTTCAGCGTTCGGCTACATTCTTGAATGTACATTTGTCGGGCAATATTGTCGGGCACCACAGCAATGGTACTAATAATATCGTTAATGAGTCGAGTTTTCTCAATCAGATCGTCGCCCACTTCTGCCAATAGCAATTTGGTTTTAAATCCGATGAAATCTGTTTCATTGTTTTTAATGTATTCCTCTAAATCGGTGGCACTCATGGAGCGCGAGAAACTATCGGGATCTTCACCATCGGGCAAAAGCAGTACTTTCACCTTCAAATCTTCTTTCAGAATCAGGTCGATACCACGCAAAGCAGCCTTAATACCGGCGGCATCGCCATCGTAAATGACGGTTACATTTTCGGTAAATCGCTTGATCAGTCTGATTTGATTTTCAGTAAGTGCCGTGCCCGAAGAAGCCACCACATTTGTAATGCCTGCTTGGTGCATGGCAATTACATCGGTGTATCCCTCTACCAAGAAGCATTTATCGAGCTTTGCAATGGTTTGCTTCGACTGATACAAGCCGTAAAGTGCATTACTTTTATGGTATATTTCTGATTCTGGCGAGTTCAGATACTTTGCCTTTTCATCGGCTTTGAGCGTTCGCCCACCAAAACCAATAACACGCCCCGACACTCCTTGAATGGGAAACATGACACGCCCCGAGAACCTGTCGCGCACCCACGCATCGCGTTTCACGGTAAGCCCTGTGGCTTCCAGATATTCCATGCGATAACCTTCGAGTTGAGCCTTTTGTGTGAAGGTGTCTTTGGCATCGGGACAATAGCCGAGTTGGAATTTTTCGATCACATCGTCGTGCAGTCCCCGCTGACGCAAATAGCTCAAACCGATAGCACGCCCCTCGTCGCCTTTCATGAGCTCTCGGGTGAAATATTTCTGCGCCCAGCTATTCACTAGCATCATACTCTCACGCTTATCTCGTGCTTGTTTTTGCTCTTCGGTTTCTTCGTCCTCTTCTATTTCGATGTTGTACTTATTCGCCAACCATCGTAAGGCCTCGGGAAAAGTCATTTGCAAGTGTTTCTGCAAGAATGACACCGGATTGCCCCCCTCACCACAGCTAAAGCACTTACAAATATTACGTGCAGGGTTTACACTAAACGAGGGCGATTTTTCGTTATGGAAAGGACATAAACCGGAATAGTTTGCCCCGCTTTTTCGAAGCGATACAAACTCACTCACCACATCAACAATTTGTGCGGTTTCTATAATTCGATCTACGGTATGCTGTGGTATCATAAGTTTGCAAAATTACCAACAAAACAGCAATTCGCAAAGTACCCGTGTTGATTATTCTAAAGAAAGCCCCTTAGCCCCTGTACTGAATGCTCTTGAAGTGCTTGCTTTAATACGGGCAATTGATATTATTTCGCCTGCAAATAGACGCTAGTTTGAAGCAATTCGCTATCTTGCAGCTATTATGGATTACAGAGATGAAGTTTTTATGGCAGTGGCTCAAAAGTTAAGCTTTTCGAAAGCTGCTCAGGCATTATTTATTAGTCAGCCCGCCGTGACCAAGCATATTAAAGAATTGGAGCTAAAGCTTCAAACTACGCTTTTTGAACGTAAGGGGAACAAAATTTATCTCACCCCATCGGGCGATTTGTGCTATCGTAGGCTTCAAGTCATTGAGGAACATTATCAGGATTTAACTTATGAGCTTGGTCGGATTAATCAAATTCATCGAGGGTGTTTGCACATTGGCGCTTCCTCAACCATTGCGCAATATGTAATACCCGAAGTGTTGGCAAGCTTTCATGAACGATATCCCGACATTCAATTGCACTTGCACAATGGCAATTCCGACCATATTATTCACAAGCTTCAACAGCATGAGCTTGACATTGCCTTGGTAGAAAACAAACACACTGCTAGCGACATTCGATATCTATCCTTCCTCGACGATGAAATTATTGCAGTAGCTTCACCAGAACAAAATATTGCTCGCCAGAAAGGGGTGCTTATTTCCGATTTACCACACATTCCTCTAGTGCTTCGCGAAGAGGGGTCGGGCTCGTTGGAAGTCATTCAGCAATGTTTAAGTAAACATCTCGACATTTCAAGCTTATCGGTAGCCATACACTTGGGTAGCACCGAAGCCATCAAGAACTTTCTTCCCCAATTCAATGGCATTGCTTTTGTTTCGGAACGTTCGGTAAGGCGAGAATTGGCAAGCAAACACTTGGTTCAACTTCCCATTAACGATTTGCAAATCATGCGCCAATTCCGATTTGCTATGCGCCAAGGACACCAACAACAGTTAAGCGAACTGTTTCGCCACTTCCTTTTGCAATACGATTTATAGTTCCTTAATCTGCATCGCACTATAACCTTAGATTATTACATATAAACATTTACAATTTGCACAGTTTATAAACTCCCCCTACTTTCGCCCATGTAAATCAACTACAAAACGAAAGGTTTATGAAACTCAACCCTAAGTACATTGGCGGCATATATTGGATAATAATGGCAGCCTGCTTTATGCCATTTATGGAAGCTGCACACGCATTGCTTTTAGGCATCGCATTATCTTTATTGAATGTAAAGCACGAGAAATTTTCTCGGTTCACAGGTCTTACACTTCAAGCTGCCATTGTGCTTATGGGCTTGGGTATGAATTTGGCGGAAGCACTTGCAGCATCGAAGCAGGGCTTTTCGCTCACCGTAATATCGGTGGGTGGCACCCTACTTTGCGGCATTATATTAGGAAAGCTCCTGAAGGTAGATTCTAAAATTAGCATTCTCATTTCATCGGGCACAGCCATTTGCGGAGGAAGCGCCATCGCCTCGGTATCGCCGGTCATTAAAGCCGAATCATATCAGGTTTCAGTTTCGCTGCTCGTTATTTTTCTGCTCAATGCGGTGGCTCTATTTCTATTCCCCATGGTGGGACACGCCTTTCAGCTCAGCCAAACTCAGTTTGGTTATTGGGCAGCCATCGCTATACACGACACGAGTTCAGTAGTGGGAGCGGCGCACACCTACGGCGAAGAGGCATTGGGCATTGCCACCGCCGTGAAGCTCACACGTGCACTTTGGATTATCCCTGTAAGCTTATTTTTTTCGTGGCTAAACAACAAACAATCCAAAGGCACAAGCAAGATTAAAATACCGTGGTTCATCGGTTTATATGTGCTTGCCATTGGTGCCAACCATTGGTGCAGCCATCCTGCTTGGCAAGACTGTTTTATTCATTTGAGTTGGTTTGGGAAACGGCTAATGGTGGTGGCTCTATTTCTTATCGGCTCGAACATTTCAATTGCCCAATGCAAACAAGCGGGTTGGCGAAGTTTTGCCTTAGGCATTGTGCTGTGGGTACTCATTAGCGTACTTGCATTACTTGGAATAATAAAAGGGGGATTTTAATTTTACAACTTGAGAGCTGTAAGATTAAAACCCACCAATCTATACATTTAGTTGAAGCACAAAAAGCGACACGGTTACTTTTTATCAATATATTTAAGCCATTGTGAACTCAACGGTTACTTTTTACCAATATATTTGAGCCATTGCAAACTCAACAGTTACTTTTTACCAATATATTTGAGCAGTTGCAAATTGAATATAACCTTGTGTCCAAATTTTTGAGTGACACAAAATTAAATATAATTTATATATACAACGTATTTTAATGCCTAGATATCAACCTTGATAAAGGTTGAGTAATTCATATTGCTGTTCAATCTCATTCGAGGTTGGTATAATGCGCAAAAAAGCGCCAGAGGTGCGAAATAGTAATATATTTTGCACCTCTGGCACTTGCTGTTCTCCACTACATCAGAAGTTCCTAGTCGATATTAACTCGCCCTTTTCATTATACTGGTTCCATTGCCCTGTTCGGCTTCCATTGGCGTAATTCATTTCATAAATTAGCGTGCCAGCATCATTCCACACTTTCCATGCGCCATTTTTCTCGCCTGCACTATAATTTGCCAATCCTACTTTCACGCCCTTTTCATTATACGAAATCCATTCGCCATCTTTTTCTCCACGATAGTAATTACGTACTTCTTTAAGTGTTCCATTGGGGAAGAAATAACGCATTTCGCCTTCTTTCAACCCATCTTTCAAATAAATATTGAACTTGGTATTTCCATTTTCATATGTGCCAATGTACATTCCGGTATATGGCTTACCATCCCAGAAATACACCCCTTCCTTTTCTTCAATTGTTTGTGCTTGAACCGTTGAAAGTCCAACACAAAACAGTATCGTTAGTACGAATAACATTCTTTTCATGTGTTCTTAATTCTACAATAAGCTTTACTGACTTTCATTGGTTGCATTTTCGGGCTGATGCCCTAAGGCAGCATCCCACCTACAACGCAGCTTTCAAGTTGATTGATTTGCTAACTCCTGCTTCTAGGTTCACCGATTCTTTAGCACTTTCATAAGACACAAAAGATGCCACTACATCATAATTGCCCGGCTCTACATTCTTAAACGTGTAATTACCATCAAAATCTGTGTAAACCACCTTGCCGGTGCCTTCCAACTCTACTTTAACACCCACCAACGCTTCGTTGGTTTCTTGGTCGAGCACCACGCCCGAAAGTTCGGTAACATCAGCTTTTGCCGTTTCTTTTTTCTCGTTGTTTACTTCTGAAGCATTCGCAGCAATGCCTGCAAAAAACAAAACTGCACTTAAAAATAATGTTTTCATCTGATATTTTATTTTAGTTTTAAAAATGCGAAACAAAAAGCTTTAGGCTAGTTGAAAACCTTAAACCGAAAATTTATCGGCATCGTGCTTTATTTTCATAGCACAAACTAAAGACTACTTTATTACAGATATATTACAACGTAATTACAAAATGATTAATTTGTGCAAAACAATATCATCAAGTGTTTCTTGGCGAGTTCATAAATAGATATTGTATATTTGCAACTCACGAAAATCTCACCGTTTTATGAAACGAACATGTAAATTCTAATCATTTAATTTTCACACAGGAGAATGATTAGAATTTCATGTGAGATACATATGACAACTAAAAAGCAAATTATAAACACATGAAAATTGGAATCATTGGCGCCATGCACGAAGAAGTGATGTTGCTCAAACAAAAACTTAGCCACATTAAAAGCACAAAACACGGTGCTCGCACTTTCTACGAAAGTGAATATGCACATCATGAAGTGGTGCTTTGCCTATCAGGTTGGGGGAAAGTAGCCGCGGCTGCCACCACAACCACCCTTGTGGAGTCTTTTGGCGTAGAGCAAATCTTATTTGTGGGATTGGCAGGCTCGCTACAAGCCCAAGTGTGCATTGGCGATATTGTGGTTGGCAACCGGTTGGTACAACACGACATGGACTTAAAAGATTTCACCATGATGGGCGACATCTTACCTCCTTTTTATAAGAAATACGCCTTCCAAACGCCTGAACCTTTGGTGGAGTTAGGTAGCCATTGTGCCAAAGAACTTCAAGCCATGTTGCGTGAAGGCAAGTGCCCCGCTATCCATGCCGATTATCAACCAAACGTGCACATTGGAGCAATTGGCACAGGCGATCAGTTCGTGTCTTCAGCCGAAATGAAACAAACAATCTTGCTGAAATATAACGAGCTACTTTGCACCGAGATGGAAGGGGCAGCTATTGCACAAGTTGCTAACGACTATCAAGTTCCCTACCTCATCATTCGCGTAATTTCCGACAATGCCGCCGACAATGCGCACGAAGTGTTTGCTAAATTCTTATTTGAAGACATCGGTCATATTTCAGTGCAACTACTTCAACTTTTGCTTCGCAAACTATAGCTTCAACACCCCATGAACCGTCGTTTGGGATATCTCTTTTTTGCTCTTTTCGCTCTACTAGCGGAACCTTGCTTTGCTCAAGCCCCAAGAGCAAAGCAAAGTTTCATGAGCCGATTTAAAGGAAAAAGCAAGAAGCAACGCCAAATAGAAAAACTAATGAAAAAGCCGAGTGCTTTTATCGATGGACAGGTAACCAACGAAAGCACTTTAGAAACTTTATATGAAGCCTATGTGCTTCTTCCCTCTAAGGGGGCTATCACCACAAGTGATAAAACCGGATACTTTCAACTCAAGGCTCATGCTTATGATGCCCAAGTGAAAACCATTCACCCCGATGTGTTCGACACCTACTACAACATCGTTATTCACGATGAATTATACACCCCCGTGGGAGCTGTGCGCCTCAAACCTATCATGATTGGCGAATTTCTGCAAGCCAATGCTAGTTATCGCGAGCAATTCAGCAGCAAGATACTTGCCAACAGCCCCTATTCAGCCATCGACATTCTGAAACAAAGTGGCACTTTCGACTTCAACGAACTCATTGCCCGCCACGCATCGGTAGATAAGTTTGAAGCGGGCGGAGAATGGGGAGCATCTTCCTTAAGCATCCGTGGGTTTGGTTCTAAGCTCACCCAAGTAAACTTCAACGGCATTAGCATAAACAATGCTGAAACAGGCAGCTCTGCCAGTCCGTTCTACGCCGGAATTGGCAGTTGGGTAAGAAAAGCAGCTATCACGCGAGGGGCAGCAAGCAGTGCCACTAGCGCCATTCAACCCGCAGGACTACTTCATATTGACGGCTTCATGCCCCGACAAAAAGCCGGAGTTGATGCTCAATTTAATTATGGCAGTGGCAACTATATGCAAGCGGCTCTGGGCTTGCACAGCGGAACCACCAAGGCTAAAAACTTTGCCGTGTCGTTAAAAATTGATGGAGCCAGCAGCGAAGGAATTACCGCACATTCGGGCTTTGAAACACTCGGAGCTTATTTCACGCTGTTTGCCAAAAGCTACCAACGGCATCAAATTAACTTTACTACAGCCTTCCGCTATTGGAGTAAAGAACTGAATAGCTCGCCACTCTACCAATCGCAAGCCGAAGAGTTTGGCTATAACCACAACAACAGTTGGGACAAAACGAACAACAATGGTTATTTTGCCTGGAATACGAGCGAAGGATATAGCGCTTTATCGAGCCTAAACCACGAATGGAAAATTAGCAAAGAGGGGAAGCTCATCAGTCAGTTCTACGCACGGTTTGAAGAAATCAGTTTGGGCGATACTATTCTTGATTTCTCGTTATTGCAAGAAAACAGCCAAAGCACACAACTAGGCTTTCAATCTCGGTATCTTCACACCATCGACAACCATGCCGAATGGTGGATAGCCACCGACTTCAGCTACTACGCGGGCGATAAATCTGGCAATAGCGACCACCTACTCGCCTATGTGCCATTTCACACCCCTGCCGATACATTCCTTTTTCAGCAGCACCATAAAATTCTAAACTTTGGACTAACAGCCCACTTCCAAAAGCAATGGAAACGCTGGCGCTTGCTCGCTGAAATGGCAGGCTATTATAAAGGAATGTCGTTGACGGCCCCTCTAGAAAATGCAACTACATCCAATTACAACAGCTTAGGATATCGACTATTGGGAGGTGGCAGCTTCCGGCTTGCAAAAAACCATAGCCTTAAAGGACAGGTTTCAGCATCGAGCAATCCACAAGAGTTTGCGGCGGTGTTTCCATGCTATTCAAGTTGGAAAAACGATAGCTTGAGCAATCGTCAAATTACAGGAGCCGAACTTGCCTATGCCTATCAGAAAAAAGGAGTGGGCATTGAGCTGCGGGCTTTCAGCTATCAACTTCGCGGACTAAGTTTAGTTATGGACCAAAAGCTCAATGGCGAAATCAATCAGCTTGCCTTCTTCCACGATATCAACCAGAAACACCAAGCCATTGAACTGAATGCGCATTTCATGTATCGCCAGAAACATCAACTGCTGATTTCGGCAAGCTTCAACAACTTTATCTACACCACCAACACCGAAGCCACTTACTACAACACCGATTTCAGGTTTCAGCAAGAAAAGACATTGCAAACGCAGCAAGCACACAGCCAAGATTCAAGCCCCTTTAACATTTATGCCGAAAACACCTTTATGCTATCACGCGAGCTATCGTTTTGCATTAATTATAAACATCATTTTGGAGTGTATAGCTCGCCATTCAACCCACAAGGTTTGCAACAACAGTTAGCCGATGGCTACGGATTGCTTGGTGCTGAAATTAGTTATTACAAAGATCTTGCTCGTCCGGGCTCTCGCTTGCATCTTTTTGCCAATTGTCAAAATATGCTCAATGCCATCTATACCAACCAGATTTGGCGAAAAGATATTTATCCGAGTTCTGCCGATGCTAGCTACACCATTTACGACACCATTTACAGTGGTGAATCGGCTAATATTTTAGGGCAATTTGGAATAGGTAGAAACTGGTCGGTAGGCATCCGTTATGTCTTTTAGCCTATTAAACGTAATATTACAAATTACCGATTACATTCATACACAATCGCATCTAATCAATAAACGTTTATTTACATTATCTCCTTTGTTTTCACTTTCTTTCGTAGTATAACCCGTATTATCTTGTCTTATAATATAATTTTATATAAAAGATAAGTTTTCGTTTTATACCATATTCGTTTTTGTCTACCTTTGCAACATTAGATACAAAATGCACACTTAATCATACGATCATGAAACATCTAAAACTCCGTGCCAAAAGAAGTATCTCGAGTCATATCATTCGTGTCCTTCTAATGACTACGATTCTTGCAGGCATAGCCATATTTATAACCATCAGCGGTCAGCAAATATACACTTACCACAACTTTTACGAACAATTGCATGAAAAAGAATTCCATGCAACCGACACCTTTATTCGCGAATTAGTAATGCGTGAAGTGAAATATATTGAGCGTCGCCGTATCGCCATTGAACACGAGCAAGAAAAGAACATCAAGCAAAGTGTGGAAGAGGCTGAATATGTTGCTCGACTTGTTTATGAGAAATACAAAGACACTAAAAGCAAAGAAGAAATTCGAGACATGATTGTGAAAATTTTCGAAGGATTTTCATTCCCTGTTGATCAATCTAACATTTACATTAACACACTCGACGGTGTGGGGGTGTGGTATAGTAATAACCCTTCTTTTGAAGGTAGAGACCTTCGTGACACTACCGACTCTAAAGGCAACCCATTTGTGAATCGCGAACTTGAACTACTTAGTAAACAGGATTCCGGATACATTCGATATTACAACCAACAAGAGATAGGAAGCTCTGCCTATGTGTTTAAAATCACTTATATAAAAGCATTTCCCGAGCTCGATTGGTACTTTATAGCCAAATGCTACCCCGAAACTTACTTCGAAGATTTCAAAAAAGAAATTGCTGAGAAAGTTCATTTCGATGATTTTGTCTATGATGGCCATTCTTTCGCTGTGGAAGCTTCTGGTCAGGCGCTTTCTACTCAAGGAAAAGTGTTCACTCCTGAAAATCCTTTGAATTTGAAAGGAAATGAAAACCCCCAAATTCGCGCAACTTTCCAAAAGTGCCAAAAGCTACTCACCGAAAATCCGACTGGATGTTTTGCCGATATACCGCGATATGTAAATGATTCTACCATACAAAATACCCACGCTTATATTGCTTACTATGCCCCCAGCAATTTGGTAATTGGAAGCGCCTACTCTCCTGAAAAGTTAGAAGACAGCTTACAATCGCACAAGAAAAGACTGCAAGTGCAAATCATTATGAATATTTTTATAATACTTGTGGTTTCACTCATTGCTTTTGCTTTACAATATTTCTATGGCAACTTGTTTGCCCACCACATACAACATGACTTCAATGAGTTCCTGAAATTCTTCCAATCCGCAAAGAAAAGTCATTCGCACGTACACGCCGATAAGCTTTATTATACGGAAACCCAACTCATGGCACACACCGCCAATGAAATGATTGATGAACTCTCGCAAAGTATCTGCGACATGAAGGCTGCCGAGCAACGAGCCATTAAGTCCGACCGACTTAAATCGGCATTCTTGGCAAACATCTCGCATGAAATTCGCACGCCCATGAACGCCATCGTTGGATTCTCCGACTTACTAAATGAAGACTTAACCGACAAAGAAAAAGCCGAACTCATTGATCTTATTAAAGAAAGTGGACACAATTTGCTCGATCTGATTGAAAACATCATCGACACCGCAAAAATGGAAACAGGCGATGTGCAAATCACCAAAAAAGGAATAGACATTTACCAATTGCTCCACCAGGCTGAAGCACACATAAACAAACAGATTAAGAAGTCGGGAAAATCCATTGTGTTCCAAACCAACTACGATATTCCCTATCCTGAATGTATTTACACCGATGGGAAACGCTTGGCTAAAGCCTTAAATCATGTGCTCGACAATGCTGTTAAATTCACAAAAAAAGGAACGGTGCAGCTCGAAGTATCGCAGCACAACCACAAACTGTTTTTCCAAGTGAACGACACGGGCATTGGCATATCTGAAGAAAATCAACAGATTATTTTCAACCGCTTTATCCGCATTGAAGATATGGAGCAGAACAAAAATAACCTCACTCGTTCCGATCGTGGCATAGGCACCGGATTAGCCATTTGCAAAAGTGTTGTTCAGGCTTTAGGCGGTGAAATTGCCGTAGCATCGACGAAACTGAATGAGGGATCAAGCTTCCTGTTTTTTATCGATATTAAACGCGAATAGGATTTAAGCCTATTTTTAACTACATCTCGTGGTGAGCTTAATAAGCAGAGGTGAAAACGATTAAAAACTCAGGTTAATAAGCTCGCAACATTTATTGGCTAACTCGATAATTTTTCTTTTTTTTGTGACAAAATTTTCAAATATGATACAGATACATAACCTCAGCGAAAGAAATTCACTTTTCAGTCAGTTCTTAGCTGAAATCCGCGATGAAAAAATTCAAAAAGACAGACTTCGATTCCGCCGAAACTTAGAGCGCTTTGGTGAATTGTTTGCCTATGAAATTAGTAAAGAACTCGACTATGAAATGCGCGATGTGCAAACTCCTCTTGGGGTAGCCCATCAGCCAGTGTTGGCTCAACAACCTGTGCTAGCTACGATCTTGCGTGCCGGACTTCCCTTGCACCAAGGAATGCTTAATATGCTTGACCAAGCAGGAAACGCCTACATTTCAGCTTCACGCAAGTACGATTCAAAAACCGAATTCCACATTGAACTAGGCTATTTATCTACGCCAAACCCAACCGACAAAGTGCTCATTATTAATGACCCCATGCTGGCTTCGGGTGCTTCAATGGCGGTGGCCTATGAAACGATGCTTAAAAAAGGAACTCCTAAACACGTGCACTTAGTATCGGTACTAGCTAGCCAGAAAGGCGTGGACTACATTCGTGAGCACATTAAAGCCGACAATGTAACACTTTGGGTGGGTGCTATCGACCCCGAAACTACCGAAAAGATGTATATCGTGCCCGGACTTGGCGATGCTGGCGATTTAGCATTCGGACCAAAAATGGAATAATTCATGACAGAAAGCTCTGAACACATCAACTCGGCATTCTCGAAGGCAGCAGCCTTGTGTAGCCGTGCCGAGAAAAGTCCGCTTTCTATTCAAAAGAAAACAACACAGTGGGGGTTATCTCCCGAAGAAGGCGAAGCAGTTCTTCAGCGATTATTCGAACATAATTTTCTGAATGAGCAGCGCTTCGCCTGCTTTTATGTGCGCGACAAATACCGTTTCAATCGCTGGGGACGAATAAAGATTGCTTATCAGCTGAAGAATGAAGGCATATCGGCACCATGTATTACCCAAGCCCTAGAAGAAATCGACGACGAAAGCTATTTGGAAAACCTGCGCGATTTGCTTCAAGAAAAATATCGCAAAACAAAGGGTAAAGACGATTACGACCTCAAAATGAAAGTGGTGCGTTATGCCCAAGGACGAGGCTTTGAACCCGAACTCATCTTCCGAACCTACGATGAATTGCTACGCGAGTAGTAGCTTTTAAATTTCCACACCCCTCTTTTTCGAGCAAAAATAGAATCTACCTTTCCAAAAAGTTTTAAGCTTAGTTTCAAGACTGTACAGATTTACACTATATTTGCATATTCAAGTTCAATGTTTGAATCTTTTATATTTGACTTCACCTCATGACAAAAACTAAAAGCAAACCTCGTTATACGAAATACATCATTGCATTCTGGAGCCTTTTTGCTATCGGAGTGTTTTTCGTTATTCTCTTCTTCTCGCTCATTGCCAAAGGTAAACTTGGCTATATGCCTTCTTTTGAAGAACTAGAGAACCCACGAAACCTCGTTGCATCGCAAGTTATTTCGCGCGATGGTGTTGTGCTTGGTCGCTACTTCCGCGAAAACCGAATAGTGGCAGATTACGACGACCTTCCTCAATCGCTTATTGATGCGCTTGTTGCTACTGAAGATGCACGTTACTACGATCATTCAGGCATTGACTTGCGTGGTTTGTTCCGCGTGGTGAAAGGTATTGTTACGGGCGATTCTAGCTCGGGTGGTGGTAGTACTATTTCGCAGCAGCTGGCAAAAATGCTTTTCCCTCGCGAACCTAATGCTTCAACCTTAGACCTCGTTTTGCGTAAGTTCAAAGAATGGGTTATTGCTGTTCGATTGGAAAAAAGCTATACCAAAGAAGAAATCATTACCATGTACCTCAACAAATATGATTTCTTGAACCTTGCTGTGGGTATTAATTCAGCATCGCGCATTTACTTTAGCTGCGAGCCCAAAGATTTAACCACCGAACAATCAGCCATGCTTGTGGGAATGGCTAAGAACTCAGCCCTTTTCAATCCGCTACGTCGCGAAGAACTCACCAAAGAGCGCCGTAATGTGGTGTTGGCGCAAATGACAAAATACAACTACCTATGCACCCAAGAGCGCGACTCATTACAGCAACTGCCTCTAGAACTTAATTTCAGCAGAGAGGATTTCAAAGAAGGATTAGCCCCTTATTTCCGGGAATATCTTCGCCTAACACTTGGCGCTAAAAAACCCGAACGAAGCAATTATGGCTCATGGCAAACCGAAGAGTTTCACCAAGATTCTATCGCTTGGATTAGCAACCCACTCTATGGCTGGTGCAATAAAAACATAAAAGAAGACGGCTCTCATTACAACCTCTACACCGATGGTTTGCGTATTTACACCACCATCGATTCGCGAATGCAGCAATATGCAGAAGAGGCGGTAACCGAGCACTTGCAAACTTATTTGCAACCCGCTTTTGAAAACCACAAAAAGAACTTGCGCAACCCTCCGTTCTCTAACGATATGAGCACTGAGGAAGTGAACAACCTGCTGCACAATGTTATGCGCCAAAGCGAAAGATACCGCGTGTTGAAACGTGTAATGAAAGTGAGCGACAAAGAAATTGAAGCTAATTTCAACACGCCAACTAAGATGTCGGTTTTCAATTGGGCAAGTACTAAATCTAGCCACAGTCTCGACACCATCATGACTCCAATGGACTCTATACGCTACACACTTGGCGTGCTTCGTTCTGCCATGATGAGTATGGATGTTAAATCAGGACAAGTGCGCGCCTATGTAGGAGGTCCCGACTATCGTCATTTCATGTATGATATGGTAACTAAAGGGAAACGACAAGTAGGTTCTACCGTTAAACCATTCCTCTACACTTTGGCCATGCAAAACGGCTACTCGCCTTGCACCATGGTGCCTAACGTGGCACAACAATTTTTGTTGCCCGATGGAAGAGTGTGGACTCCTAAAAATGCGGGCGCTTCGGAATACGACGGCAAAATGGTGTCGCTTCGTTGGGGATTGGCTCACTCTGTGAACTACATATCGGCATGGGTTATGAAACAATACAACCCTCAAGCTATGAAAAACATCATGGAGAAATTAGGCATTACTAGCCCCATTGTGGCTGTCCCGTCTATGTTCTTAGGAACCGACGATATTTCTATTTACGAAATGGTGGGTGCCTATGGGGTGTTTGGTAATCAAGGGGTGTACACCAAACCTTACTTCGTAACTAAAATTGCCGATCGATACGGTAACACCATTGCGAGCTTCCAACCCGAAAGAAAAGATGCGATTGACGAAAACACCGCCTATCTCATGATTAGCCTACTGCAAAATGTGGTAAATGAGGGGTCTGGTATCCGTTTAAAAATTGGCAAATATGCGCAAACTTACGACCCCAAAACTCGAAGTGTGACCAACCTGAGCGAATATAAACCATTCACAGGTGAAATTGGAGGAAAAACAGGTACTACTCAAAATCAGTCGGATGGTTGGTTCATGGGGGAAACTCCTCAATTGGTAACGGGCATTTGGACTGGAGGCGAAGTGCGAAGCATTAGATTCCCAAGCTTAACTTATGGTCAGGGTGCTCGGATGGCTATGCCTGTTTTTGGTCGATTCTTGCGCAAGGTTTACGACGATCCTACGCTAGAGTATAAAGACGATTGTTCTTTTGAAAAACCCAAAAGGTTCAACATTAGCCTAGATTGCGATGAACCAAACATTAAAAAGCAAAGCGATAACAATAATGCATCTGATTTTGAAGATTTCTTCTAATCGAGGTGCACACCTTGTTAACAACCCTAGTTTAAAACTATGAAAACACAACGTCCATACCTACTGCTTATTTCGTTTGCGCTACTCCTCTTGTTGGGGGCTTGTAGCGGTCAGCGAACGTATAGAAAGGGAATGGATGCCGTGGAAATTGGGGAATACCACAAAACCACCGACAAGCTGCGCAAATCTTATCGTAAGATTAAAGAGCCTGAGCTTCGAATGCAAATGGCTTTCAATTTGGGTGAGGCTTACAGCAAGCTTGGTGAATATAGTCGTGCTGCCATATGGTATAAAAACGCCATTCGACGAGAACACCCTAATCCGAATTTGAACCTGCTAACTGCAGAAGCGTTAAGTGCTGCACAGAAGTATAACGAAGCCAAAGAATATTACGAGGCTCACTTGGCAGTATATCCTACGGACACTTATGCTGCCACAAAACTCCGCTATTGCGATTCTATTGCCATATGGCAAAAAGAACCTAGCCGATATGAGGTAGAACTTTTGAAGCGTATTAACTCGCGCGACAGCGATTACGCAGCATTTTATAGTTCTGTGCGTGGAAATGAAATTATTTTTAGTTCCATGCGCGAAAATGAGCTCCACAAGAAATTGCTGAGCCAAATAACCGGACAAAATTTATCGCAAATTTATCGAAGCACCTACGACCTGCAACGCAAACGATGGGAAACTCCCGAACTTGTTGGTGCAGAAGAAACAATCAATACCTTTCATGACAATGGTGCGGCTGCCATGTCGCCTACTGGCGATATGCTACTTTTCACGCGCTGCGAAACAAACATGGAACACGACATGGGCTCTGCGGTGTATCAGTCGAATATTAATCGCGGACAATTTGCAAACCCTGAAAAACTCGATTTAGCTCCCGATAGCCTGATTGCTGCTCACCCTTTTTTCTCGATGACTGGCGACACGGTTTTCTTCTGCTCTAACCTCGATGGCGGATATGGCGGAACCGACATTTGGATGAGCCGACGTGTAGATGGCGCTTTTGAAGCACCCATTAACTTAGGCGAAAAGATAAACAGTGCGGGCAACGAAACCTTCCCAACTACTGACTATGAAGGAAATCTTTATTTTTCATCGGACACATGGACTGGTTTCGGCGGATACGACATTTTCAAAGCCTCTATTGATGAATCAGGCGAATGGCAAGTAAGCCATATGCCCTCGCCCATCAACTCGCACGGCGATGACATGAGTTTGACTTTCCTTGCCGGAAGCTCTTACCCTCAGGGCTTGTTTATTTCAAATAGAAAGGGCTCGAAAAGCGATGACATATACAGCTTCAAGCTTCCCCCCATGGAGTTTGAACTGCGTGGCATGATTTACGATAAAAATACAAAAGAAGCACTAGACGGTGCACGTGTGCGCGTTATTGCCACCGATGGTACCGACCTTAGAATTAGAGCTAACGATGGACTATTTAAGGTTATGCTTAAACCCGACAACGAATATGTGTTTGCAGCTTATAAAGACGACTTCTTAAGCGATAAAATTAGACTAAGTACCATTGGATTATCATATAGCGAGGTGTTCTCTAGCGACTTGTTTCTCACCCCAATCGACAAGCCTATTGCGGTGGAAAACATCAATTATGAATTTGGTTCTGCTAGTCTAACCGAAGGTTCAAAAATAGCACTCGACACCGTTATTGACATTTTAAATACCAATCCGAACATTACTATCGAGCTCATGTCACACTCCGATCATGTGGGCTCTAACCAAGCCAACTCAATACTCTCGCAGCAACGTGCACAATCGGTAGTAGATTATCTCATTACCCGAGGAGTAGATGGCAAACGATTGGTAGCAAAAGGCTATGGCGAAAGCTCGCCCAAACAAGTTACCAGTGAAATAGCACAGCAATATCCTTTCCTCAAGAAAGGCGATGTACTTACGGAAAGTTTTATCAACAAGCTGAGCGAGGAAGATCAAGAAATTGCCAAATCGCTAAATAGACGCACCGAGTTCCGCGTGCTATCTACCGATTATCAGGAGGGCAAATAAACATTTAGGCGGTTCCAATAGAGCTTATTTCTGTCAGCAAAAAGCTCTGACAGGTTTTCACTCACCTCATTAATGGTGTAATCCATTGCTCGGGATCGAGCTTCGTGTTTTCTTTCCACACCTGAAATTTCAGCACCGAGAAACCACTTTGAGCAGATAACTCGCCAAGCTCTTGCCCTGACTTCACTTCATCGTCGATGTGCACATACACCTCCGACAGGTTAATGTAAACCGAAAGATAGGTACCATGGCGCAAAATAACTGCGCGTACACCCGGCGACACCTCAAACACTTTAGTTACAATGCCATTGAAAATAGCAATAGGATGGGCTCCTGCACTGGTGGTCATGGCAATACCGTTGCTGTACACTCGCACATTAGGCAACACGGGGTGAGCATGAGCTCCAAATTTTTCTGAAATAACGGCAGTTTTCAGCGGTGAAGGCAAATTGCCTTTCTGTGCCAAAAACGATTGTGAAAGTTTATCGAAACTAGCATAAGCTTGAGCATTACCGGCCAAGTTCTTCTTGGCTTGCCCAGCTAGAAGCTGCCCTATTTGCTCACTCAATGCGGCTTCCTCTTGTTGCTGAAGTGCTACTTTCTGACGCAATTCACTCTGGCGCAAACCAAACGATTTCAGCACAGCATCTAGCTGCTGCTCTTGTTTCGATAGCGACTCTAGCTCTTGTTGCTTCTCTTGCAACAAAGTCTCTTTGGCTTGCTGCTGCTCTTGAAGTTGACTTAAATTGAGCTGCATTTTTGCGCTAACGGCATTAATAGTAACGAGTTGTTTGCTGCGATATTGCGCATACTGCCGGAGATACAACCAGCGACGATAAGCCTGCGTGACATTGTCAGCAGAAAATAAAAAGACGAGGGCATCATAGGCATTACTATTCACCTGAGCTAGGCGAATCATGGCGGCATATTCTTCTTTCATCTGCACCAAATCCGATTGAAGCATATCTACAATGAGTGCATTGTTTTCCACTCGCTGATTGATTACAGCTAGTTCGGCGTTCATGTCGGCTACTAGCTGCCTACGTGTTCGCACTTGCAGTTCCAAAAGCTCCAATGTTTTCAACGATTTCGCACGATGATTTATCGCCTCATCCATCATGTTGTTTATGAGGTTGATTTGCTTTGTAAGTGCTAATTTCTTTGCTCGAAGCTCCTCAATTGACTGCGCCGAAGCACTGGTCAACCCTATCAAAACAAAAAACAATAAAAACAGCCCGTGCTTCATACAAAAAAATCAATGCTAATTCAATTTCTGATATTTCTCTGCAATAGTAAAACTGTTTTTCACATCTTCTTTCAGCTCTACTTTGCCCCATTGTAGCAATGCTTTCACCTCTTGATTATGCGAATATCCTTCTAGGCTTATTTCGGTGGGCACTTGCTGCCCTTGCACCTGCTGATAATTGACATAATGCACTTCTAACTTCACATCGTCAACAACCGATTCTAAGCGCAAGGCTTCCACCAAATAGGTTTTCGGATTTATCACCATATATTGCCAAAATGCCAAGCCATCGCCAAAAACTTTAGCCTGCTTTCTTTTTAGCACATATCGTTCATTTTCCACATAGCAATTAAAGGTTGAAGGTCGAAGTTTTCCCTCTTTCAATTCATGGAAAGAGCCGGTGAGCACCGTCTGTACAAAGGTGAAATCAACTAGAAAACCGAACTGATCGGCCACTAGCATATAATCGCCTTCGTAATATCCTTTTTGCAGATAGCTTATTACTTTTACCTCATCTGGTGTGAAGTGCGCACGAAGGAGCGGTATGATTTTGCTTACCGAAAGGTCTATAAATTCATCGTGTTTTGCACGTATAATCCCTTTTGCTGTTACGTTCTTACCGCCAAGTTCAACAGTGCAGCTTAGGCGCCCCACTTCTAAACCTTCATAGGTATAATTTTGCTCGCTCACTTCTTGCAACACTCGGCGCCAATTCATTTGCACCGACTCTTTTCCGGCATCGCTAATAGCTTTATTCGATTTACACGAGCTCAATACTACCAACAAAATGAGCGAGAGAAGTGAAAATCGCATTTTCGTTATATCTCCCACGGTTCTATTCCTCTAAGTAAGTTTTTTGTTCTATTTTTTCATCTAGCAACTCGCTAGCATCGCCTGCTTCTTTTGCCTTTTTCCATTGCTTTAAAGCACCTGCTTCATCGCCCAATTTCGACAAGATATCGCCATAGTGCTCATAGAACACCCCACTACCCGATTCGTCTTTTTCGATGGCAGTTTCTTGATAGAATTTAGCTAGCGCATAGTCGCCTTTCTTGAAAAGCACCCAAGCGTAGGTATCTAAATATGTTGCATTGGCAGGGTTAGCCTGCACAACTTTGTTGGCACAAGCTTCTGCTTTGTCTAAATCGCGCCCTACTTCCGACAAATAATAGGCATAATTATTCAACGCCCCATAATTGGTTGGGTTGTTTTTCACCACTTCGGCATAGGCAGAAATTGCTTCATCAATGTTGCCTAGCTCATAGTTTGCATCGGCAATAAACACTTGCAATTGCTCATTTAAATAGGCATTATCGCCAGCATATTCCAATCCTTTTTTTGCTGTTTCAATGGCCGACTCATAAGATTCCATTTGCAATTCTGCCATTGCTTTCCACATATAAACTGTGGCTTCTTCGGGGAAGTAACCCAATGCTTCCTCGCTATCGGTTAACAGGCGTTGCCAATCTTGCAACTGGTTCGACAACATGAGATACTGCCACCACATTTCGTAAGTATTGGAGTTCTTTGCTAAATACTTTTGGATATTTTCGCGGGCTTCCTCTATTTTTCCCTGACGCATAAAGCGGTCGGCATACACGGCAAACATTCGCTCATCGTCGGGATACATGTCATGCAAAATGGTCAACAATTCGTCTATCTGCTCCGATGTCCACGCCGAGTCATCGCCTTTATCTACATCTGCCAAATAAAACTGAATTTTGGTATCTACATCTAGGTTCTCGCTCTGAAATGCTTTCTTCACATAGTTGAAAGCTTTTTCTTTATCGTCTTTTTCAAGATAGAAGCTTGCCAATGAAACATTTGCAAGCCCATTATCTGGACTAATGTCGAAGATTTTATTGTAGTACTCCAACGCTTTCTCGTCGTTGCCTTGCTTGTTATACAACTCCGCCACTAAGCCATAGTAAGTTGTATTTTTCGGATGCTGTTTAATGAGCTTTTCCATCTCTTTTATGGCGGTAGTTAAATCGCCGCTTTGCTGATAAACGCTTTGTTTGGCAAGAGCCACAGCTTCATATTTCCCCGTAACCTTGGCAAACTGATCGTAGGTTTTCAATGATTCTTTATAGTTCTTAGCCATCGACCAAAGCACCGCTTCGGTATAGAGATATTGTTGCTCTTCTTTATTTTGCAGGTAAAGTTCTGAATATAACTGTGCTGCATTATCATACTTTCCTGCTTGCTGATACGTTTGAGCTAAGGTAATTTTATACCACCTGTTGTTGGGGTTAATATCTACCGTACGCTCAAAAAGTAAGGCTGCACTTGTTAAATCTTTCTTTTGGTAGTGCAACTTCCCCATTTCATACATACTCACTGCCGACAAAGGATCGATTTCTAAACAGCGTGCAAATAGTTGTTGCGCTGCATCAACATTGCCCGTTTGCTTTTTCTTCAGTGCTTCGATAAACACATATTCAAACTCGCTTTTTTGCTCTTGCGAAAGTGGAGTTTCTGAAATGGCTGTTTCTTTATATTCCGATTCACTTGTGTTTGACTTCACTACCGCTTGTTTCGAAGCACATGAGCTCAAAGCCAAAGCCACTATGGGAACTATTGCTATTCGTTTTAATTTCATAGTCTATTTTTTACCTGTGTGACCAAAACCACCTGCTCCACGCTCTGAGTCCGACAAAATTTCTACTTCTTCCCAACTTACAGTTTCATGCTTTGCAATCACCATTTGGCAAATGCGTTCACCATGCTCAACCGTGAAATCTTCATTCGATAAATTCACCAAAATCACTTTAATTTCACCTCTATAATCGGCATCAATAGTGCCTGGCGAATTAAGCACACCAATACCATGTTTTGCCGCCAATCCGCTTCTGGGGCGAATTTGTGCTTCATAGCCCACTGGCAACTCTAGGTGTAAGCCTGTGGGAATGAGTGCACGCTGCAATGGTTTCAATACTACAGCTTCTTCTAGGTTGGCTCTTAGGTCGAGCCCTGCCGATTGCGCAGTGCCATAAGCTGGCAGTTCGTTCGACGATTTATTTACGATTTTTACTTGCATATCTTCTTTATGTTACATTACCAATGCGCTAAGCGATTAGTTTACAAAACTCAAATATAGACATTTTGCAGCAGTTCTCGTCATCGGAGCCCTATTTTAGCCTGTTATTATTTACGAATTTTCGTTATGAAAATGTTCTCTTCCAAAAAAATGGGGTTTCAAAATGTGTCTATATTTACGTTCCCATAAACAACTCTCCACTTTTTTGCTCGATGTTATAGATAATTAATCGTTCTTGATTGCAAAGCCGTAATTTAATCTGTAATTTCGACCTTTATTGCCTAAGACTAAAAGCCTAAAGCTTTTGAGGGTGGCTTACAACACAATTTTATGTCAGATTTTAAATCATATATCAACCGTGAAATTAGCTGGTTAGCGTTCAATGAGCGGGTATTGCAAGAGGCCACCGATCCTAGTGTACCCTTGTTTGAGCGTTTGCGTTTCATTGGTATCTTTTCAAACAACCTCGATGAGTTTTTCCGGGTGCGGGTAGCATGGGTTCGCCGGGTGGTGAACTATGGCATGAAAGCCGACATATTAGGCAATTACACCGCCGAACAACTCTACAACGAGATATATCAAACGGTGTCGGTGCACCAAAAGAAATCGCGCGAAATTTACAATCAGCTCATGAAAGAAATGGCACAAGAGAACATTCATGTGCTTAATGAGCGTACACTCACACGCGAACAAGGCGTTTTTGTGAAACGATACTTCCACAGTAAGGTTCTGCCTAACTTGGTGCCCTTAATGCTCGACAACAAACGCAAATTTCCTTATCTGCGCGACCGCTCGGTTTACCTAGCCGTGAAACTTTCGCGATCTGACAAGCCCGATAAGTTTTCTTATGCCTTGGTGCGTATTCCGAACAAAACGGTGGGGCGTTTTTTGGTGCTACCTGCTCGTGGAAACAAGAAATACGTTATTTTGCTTGACGATATCATTCGCTATTGTTTTGCCGATTTGTTCCCTCTGTTTAAATACGACAAATTCGAGGCCTACACCATAAAGGTTACCCGCGATGCTGAGCTCGATATTGATGAAGATATTTCAAAAAGTTTCATCGAAAAGATGGAACTCAGCTTGAAGAAACGCAAGTTAGGCGAGCCGGTTCGTATGCTTTATGATAGCGAAATTCCCTACGATTTCTTGCAGTTCATTACCGACAGCATGAACATTAAATCGGAAGATACCGTGGCGGGTGGGCGTTATCACAACCATAAAGACTTCACCGATTTCCCCGAAATTGGCGAACCTCATCATTACTACAAGTCGCAAACTCCTGTTCGCCACATGGCACTTCCACCGCATGGTAGCATCTTGAAAAAGCTGCGCCAACGCGATGTAATGCTGCATTATCCCTACCAAAGCTTTGGGCACTTTATCGATTTCTTGCGCGAAGCAGCTATCGACCCCAAGGTAGAGGAAATAGGCATTACCATCTATCGGGTAGCTAGCGAATCGCGCGTAGTAAATGCCTTGCTCAATGCCATAAGAAACGGCAAACGAGTAACCGTAGTTATCGAACTTAAAGCTCGATTCGACGAAGAGCCCAACATCTATTGGTCGAACAAATTGCAAGAAGAGGGTGCCCATGTTATCAATGGTGTACCCGGTTTGAAGGTGCACTCAAAAGTGGCTTGGGTGAAAAGAAATGAGGGACGAGGCTATAGAAACTATGCCTATATAGGCACGGGGAACTTCCACGAAGGAACAGCCCGCATATATGGCGATGATGGTTTGCTCACTGCCGATCCGCGCATTGCAAATGAAATTGAAAGCCTATTCGAATTTTACAAACACAACTATAAAAACCACAATTACAAACACATTGTGGTGAGCCCTTTTAATATGCGCGATTTCTTCACCCAAATGGTGGAACACGAAATTAAATTGGCAAAATCGGGACAAAAGGCCTACATGATTCTGAAAATGAATAGCCTAATCGACCCCGACATGATTGACAAGATTACGGAAGCGGCTAGTGCTGGCGTGAAAGTGCAGCTGGTGGTGCGTGGTATATTCGGACTAAAAATATCAGACCCTAAGGTAGCGAAAAACATTGAGGCTATTAGCATTGTTGATAAATATTTAGAGCACTCTCGAGTGTTTGTATTTGGCAATGGTGGCGAAGCTCGTTACTATATTTCATCGGCCGATTGGATGCCTCGAAACCTGAACCGACGAGTAGAAGTGGCTTGCCCTATCTACGACAAAGGCTTGCAGGAAGAGCTGCTCACCATTCTGAATTATCAGCTGCAAGACAACGCCAAAGCTCGAGTGCTCGACAATAGCTTAACCAACGATTATCATCGAGACGACAATGAGCCTACCTGTCGTTCGCAAGAAGATATTCACGATTATATTAAAGATTTGCACGCTGTTACATTAAAAATATACCACAATCCTCGATGCTCGAAATCTAGAATGGCACTGCAATTCTTAGAGGAGAATGGCTATGTGCCCGAAATGGTGAATTATTTGAAGGACGGACTCACCCGAGCAGAGCTAAACGAATTAATGTTGAAACTCGATTGCTCAGCGACTGAATTGGTGCGTACCTCCGATAATTTCTACAAGGAAAACTACGCCAATCAAACGCTCTCTGATGAGGAATGGCTAGAAGCTTTGGTGAAAAACCCCATGCTGCTGAAACGTCCCATTGTGGTAAACGGACATCAAGCTGTGGTGGCTAGTCCGCCAGAGCTTATCGATTCAATTTTGTAAGTATTAAGAGTAATGATGGAAACAAACTCCGTAAAGTTTTTTAAAGAACAAGAGCTGCAAAGTCCGGCTCATCCGCCCATTGTGGTGGCATGGCAAGTGAAGAACCCGCAAAACGTAGGGAGCTTAATGCGCCTAACCGACAATGTGGGAGGCGATCGGCTAATCTTGCTTGACGATGAAAATGACAAACGGGAAGCATCGATTAAAAAAACGGCTGGTTTGAGCTATAAGAATGTGGGTTTAGAATATCAGTTATCGACAGATTTCTTTGCGAATATCCCTGCCGAATACACGGTTTGCGCTATTGAAACATCAACAGGAGCCACAAACATTTTCCGCACGGAACTGCCCGACAAGGTCATTTTTTTACTCGGAAGTGAATCGAAAGGTTTGCCCGAAGAACTTTTAAAACAAACACACATGGCAGTGTATATTCCAATGACTGGCAAATGCAAATCGATGAATATTTCGCAAGCCTTGGCTGTTAGCCTGTTCGAATGGCAACGCCAGCAACTATTTAATACAACAATGCATGATTGCATGATTGCCCAAACTTAATAAATCATAATTCGTAATTTTCAACTCGTAATTCATATGATCACATTAACCCAGTTAGAATACATTGTAGCGGTCGATACTTATCGACATTTTGGCAAAGCGGCTCAAGCGTGCTTCATCACGCAGCCCACGTTGAGTATGCAAATTAAAAAGTTGGAAGAAGATTTGGAAGTAATTATCTTCGACCGAAGCCGACAACCTTTGATACCTACCAAAATTGGGGTGAAAATTCTAGAGCAAGCCCGCATTGTATTGCAACAAAAAGAAGTAGTGAACGAAATCATCAGAGAGCACAAAAGCCAAGTAGAAGGCACATTAAAGATTGGAGTTATTCCAACCCTAGCCCCCTACATTATTCCCATGTTTGTGGGCGATTTCAAGCGCACTTATCCCGATATTTCCATCAAGATTGAAGAGCTCACCACGCAAGAAATCATCACTCGCCTAGGCAAAGAACTCATTGATGTGGGTATTTTAGTTACGCCGTTGCACAATGATAAATTCGATGAAAAACCATTGTTCTATGAAAAGATGATGATTTATTGCAACAAGCAACACCCACTACATGAGGCTAAAGATTTGAAGGTGGAAGATGTGACAGTGCCAGACTTGTGGCTATTGAGCGATGGACATTGTTTCCGCAATCAGGTAATTAACTTGTGTTCTGAAAGCACCAGAAGAAACAAAGCGTTACCATTTTCTTTTGAAGCTGGATCGTTGGAAACTCTCATGAATATTATTGATAAAGAAGGAGGAATAACCCTTATTCCCGAACTTGCTACACTCGAAATAAATGAGGCTCGCAGCTCGCAAGTGAAAGAATTTTCCGATGTTACCCCGGTACGTGAGGTGAGTTTAATCTACTCTAAACATTATGCCAAAATGAGCCAAATCAAACGATTGGCTAAAGCTATTGTGGATGTAGTACCCGAAAAAATGCGCGACAAAAACCGAGGTACATTAGTAAGCATTTATTAAGCTGAAATAAAATTGCATTTGCAGCTCTGGCTACTAGGTCATGGCTGATACAAACTCAAGGTAAGAGCCGAAAAGCAAAGATTTCTTTGTTTTTCAGCTCTTACCTTTTTCTTTTTCTGTATCTTGGTCGAAACCTAAACTTACCTATGCTTATAAAAACCTGTGCTTCGGCAGTGCAAGGCATCGATGCAACTACCATCACCATAGAAACCAATGTATCAAAGGGAATACGCTTCTTTCTTGTTGGGCTGCCCGATAGCGCCATTAAGGAAAGCCAGCAGCGCATGATGTCGGCCATTCAACTTAACGGACTTAAATGGCCTCGACAGCAGATTGTCATTAATATGGCACCTGCCGATTTGCGTAAAGAAGGATCGGCTTACGACTTGCCGCTAGCCATTGCTGTGCTAGCTGCTTCCGAACAAATAAAATCTGATAAACTAGAACGCTACTTGCTCATGGGCGAATTGTCGCTCGATGGCACACTACAACCCATTAAAGGAGCTTTACCCATAGCCATTAAAGCGCGCGAAGAAGGCTTCGAAGGCTTTATCCTTCCTAAACAAAATGCACGCGAAGCGGCTGTGGTTGATAACCTAAAGATTTATGGGGTAGAAAACATTAACGAAGTGATTGGCTTCTTCAATGAAGAAACGGTATTGGACGAAACAATAGTTGACACGCGATCTGAATTTTTCAATGCCTCGCAAAAATCCGATTTCGATTTCTCCGATGTGAAAGGACAAGAAAATGTAAAACGAGCAATGGAAGTAGCAGCAGCAGGCGGACATAACATCATCATGATTGGTGCGCCGGGGTCGGGCAAAACCATGATTGCTAAGCGTGTGCCTTCCATATTGCCCCCTTTTACCTTACATGAAGCGCTAGAAACAACAAAAATACATTCGGTGGTAGGACAAATTGGCAAAGACACATCGCTCATGACCGTTCGCCCATTTCGCGCACCCCACCATACTATTTCCGACGTAGCACTCATTGGTGGGGGAAGTTACCCAAAGCCCGGGGAAATATCGTTGGCACACAACGGAGTGCTTTTTCTCGATGAATTACCCGAATTTAAACGCTCGGTACTCGAAGTCATGCGCCAACCTTTAGAAGACCGAAAAATAACCATATCGCGCGCCAAGCTCACTGTTGACTACCCGGCTAGCTTAATGCTAGTAGCATCGATGAATCCATGTCCTTGTGGCTACTACAATCACCCATCGAAGGAGTGTGTGTGCGCCCCAGGCATGGTAACGAAGTACTTAAATAAAATTTCGGGTCCACTGCTCGACCGCATCGACATTCATCTTGAAGTAGTGCCTGTGCCATTTAAAGAGTTAGCCGAACTGCACGAATCGGAAAGTAGCGAACAGATTCGCAAGCGTGTAATTGTGGCTCGACAAATACAATCGGAGCGATATGCCAACGAACAAGCGGTATTCTGCAATGCTCAAATGAGCAGTCGTCAGATACGTGAATATGTAAAGCTCGACGATGCCAGCAATCAGCTACTAAAGCAAGCCATGGAAATGCTCGGACTTTCGGCACGTGCCTACGACCGTATCTTGCGTGTAGCCCGCACCATAGCCGATTTGTCGGAAAGTGAAGATGTAACAAGCGAACATATCTCTGAAGCTATTCAATATCGAAGTTTAGACCGTGATAATTGGGGGAACTAACCCCCTAGCAGAAAAAGAGAAAGGATTTTGCATGGTGTGCAAAATCCTTTCTCTTTGGTTGTTGATTTTGAGCTTAAAGCTTCTCAATCAATGTTTTCATGATGTAAGTCATTTTAGGTTCGGCTGCTGCCGCTACCACTTGCACTTCTTCGTGCGACACTTCCACTATTTCGCCCGGCACACCACTGTCGGTAATGATAGAAATACCAAACACTTTCATGCCCGAATGGCGAGCTACAATCACTTCCGGCACGGTTGACATACCCACTACATCGGCTCCCAATATGCGGAACATTTTATATTCGGCAGGTGTTTCGAAAGTTGGACCTTGAACGCCTACATACACGCCACTTTTTACATCGATACCTTTTTCTTTGGCAATATCTAATGCTTTGCTCACATAGCTTTTAATATAACACTCGCTCATATCGGGGAATCGTGGTCCTAAGCGGTCGTCATTTTTACCGTGAAGCGGATGCTCTGGAAAAAAGTTGATATGATCGGTAATCAACATCAAATCGCCCACTTTATAGTCGGGGTTCAAGCCTCCCGAAGCATTCGACACAAACAGGCTTTCAATGCCCATGGCTTTCATTACACGCACAGGAAGTGTTACCTCTTTCATGTCGTATCCTTCATAATAATGGAATCGCCCTTGCATTGCCATTACGTGTTTTCCACCTAATAGCCCGAAAATAAACTGACCGCTATGCCCTTCCACTGTTGACACTGGGAAGTTTGGAATTTCGGTATAAGGAAGGCAAGTTTCTACCTCAATTTCTTTGGCTAGTCCACCTAATCCAGAACCTAAAATAATAGCTACTTCTGGTTGGTTCTTAATTTTCGACTGAATGAACTGTGCTGTTTCTTGAATATGTTTCAACATGATTTAAAATATTAGTATTGATATCGTGATATCCAGGCTCTTGAGCCAAGAATTTAACAACAATGGGTACGTAAAAAATACGCTCTTTTATGGCAGGATCGAAGTTAATCGATTTCAACCGAGCTGCATCTTTCTCTGTCGTGATAATTGCCGTTTTAGGATGCTTATTCGCCACTTTCTCGATGAGTTTGACATCTTCCTCGGTGTAGTTGTGATGGTCGGGAAATTTCAACACATCAACCACAAATAAGTGTTCTTCTAAATACTTTTGGAATGGTTCGGGGCGAGCAATTCCGGTAAGCATGATAGCCTGAGAGAAAAGTGCAATGGTTTGGGTATGCTTTCCATCGAGCTTTCGGGGCATTCCGTAGTCCATGCACGAAAAGAAAATCTGCTGATGGGGGCGTTTATGCAATTGGATACGCAATTTTGCCCGATCGGGACCACTTAAGCTGAAAGGACATTTGGTGAAAATAACAATATCGGCTCGTTTATGCTGATAAGCTAATTCGCGCATTCGCCCAGAAGGGAAAACTATGTCGTTCATGATTAATCGGTTGTAGTCGATAAGTAAGATTTTCAAACTCGGATCGATAGCTCGATGTTGAAATGAATCATCTAAAAGGATTAAATCTACATCGGGGTGTTTGGCTAGAATTTGCTTTACGCCAGCCACGCGACTTTCACACACGGCAAAAAGCACCTTGCCAAATTTGCGTTTCATTTGCAATGGCTCGTCTCCCACTTGCTCGGAAGTGCACGACTTCTTCACCCAATGAAAACCGGTTGTTTTTCGCCCATATCCTCGGCTCAACACCGCCACATTATAGTTCTTTTGAAGCAAGCGAACCAAATATTCGGTGTGTGGTGTTTTGCCCGTTCCTCCCACCGTAATGTTTCCCACGCCAATAACAGGCACATCGAACCTAGTGGACTTAAAGAAACCCACATGGTAGAGCCAATTTCTAATCTCGGTGATTAGGGCATAGACTACAGAAAAAGGATATAGCAGATACTTTATCATTGGTGTAAAAATATAGATTTCTATCGATATAAGATGTATTTGATGTTTTTTTCTCCTCACCGTTTGGTTGAAAAATGGTTTTTGGCAAAGAAATAGAGCGTAGCGGGTTGTTATTCGCAGTCTTAAAAAAAATCGCCTGCCCCAGATGTGGAGCTGACTGCCAAATTTTCGTTCTTCTTTTAGGATAAAGAAAAAGCTCAACTACCATGATAGCTGAGCTTTTGTGTTTATGCTTCCTACTATAGATTTATAGCACTGTTGCAATCTTCATTACAAGTTTTTTCACTGGTGATGACTCGCCATCTTTAATACAAGGGCGGTGCAAGTCGCTCGTGAAAAACAAGAAATACACTTGATTATCGGCAGGGTAAATTGCGCCATCGTTTTCACCATAGAAGATGACATCTTTTTCTGCGTTGTATTCGCCTGCATTCTGAGCTTCTGCCAATGGCATTACACCCATTTGTTCATTTCCTGAAATGACAAATTGCAAGTCGATAAATTTGCGGTGTGCTTCCCAACGTGCGTTTTCAGGTTCTTTTGAGTTATACTCTTGGATGTTAGCTATTAGTTCGCCTTCCACCAAAGGATATTTACCTACCTCTAAAGCTGCCAAATCGGTTTGCATGAACTGAAAGGTTTTCTTCCACAATTCAGGTTTTGCCTGATATTGTTTGTAAAATTCTTCCACATCAACCGATGGGTGCAATTGCAAGTTTAGTCCTTCTGCCCACTCGCCTTTATCAAACCATTCTTTTGCTGTCATAACTGAATTTATTAAAGTACTACAATGATTTAATTGCATCAGTCAAACGACCTGCAATTTCTTCAATTGTGCCCATTCCTCGAATACCTACGTGCTTATTTTGTGCTGCGTAGTAGTTTTTCAATGGAAGAGTTTTGTTGTTATACTCGTTAATACGGTTCTCGATGATGCTTTGGTCTTGGTCGTCAGAGCGTCCTGAAGTTTTACCACGGTTAAGCAAACGAGCTACCAACTCTTCTTTTTCTACTTCCAAGCTCAACATGCCTGAAACTGGAGTGCCGTTTTCGTTCAACAACACATCTAAAGCTTCGGCTTGTGCCACGGTGCGTGGGAAACCATCGAAGATGAAACCTTTGGCATCGGCGTTTTCAGCAAATTTATTTTTAATCATGCCAATTACAATGTCATCCGACACTAATTCGCCTTTATCCATGATGCTTTTAGCTTTCAAGCCAAGTTCGGTGCCCGCAGCAATTTCACCACGAAGCAAATCGCCTGTTGAAAGGTGAATTAAGCCAAAGTTTTCAATAAGGAACTCTGCTTGAGTTCCCTTACCAGCCCCCGGAGGGCCAAAAAGAATTAAGTTCAACATATATGTGCTTTTTTTGAATTGTTGAGTAAGTACCTAAGTAGCGTCGCCATTAATAACTAACAACTAAAATGCCTATTCTACAATTTTGTAAATATCAATCAAGTTTCGTCCGCGACCATCATAGTCTAAGCCAAAGCCCACGATGAATTTAGTAGGAATTTCAAGCCCTACATAACCTACCTCCACATCGCGTTGAAGTGCATCGGGTTTCAATAAAAGTGTAGCCACTCTAATTTCTGCAGGGTTCAATGCTTGCAATTGTTCAATTACATTTTGAATGGTGATACCTGTATCTACAATATCTTCCAACACTACAACAGTGCGCCCGTCAATGTTTTCATTCAACCCAATAAGTTGTTTCACATTACCCGTGGTGGAAGTGCCTTCATAAGATGCAAACTTCACAAAGGTGATTTCTGCTTCTAGCGAATTGATGCGCTTGAAAATTTCGGTAGCAAAAAGAAATGAACCATTCAAAATGCAAATAAAGAGTGGCTGCTTGTCCTCTAAATCATTGTTCATTTGCTCTGCGATGCGCTCAATGTTTGCGCGAATTTTTTCGTAAGGTATAAAGAGTTCAAACTCTTTGTCGTGGATTTTTATCTTTTCCATCTGGTTATACTTTTATGTGGTGATTTAATCTTGGGATAAATTATCCGTCGAAATATCAGCTTTTAAAAGCGTACAAAGGAAATAAATATTAGGCAGATTTCTGCTTTCAGCCTGCATTTTTTTTAAAAAAAGTAGAGACGAGGGATACCTCGTCTCTACAAATGCTTTGTTTATCGTTTTGTGCGAAATGTGAGAAGCAAACCGTTTTGTTTATCAAACACAGAAGTCAAACTATCTTGTTTATCGTTTTGGGCGAAATTTGAGAAGCAGAATACTAAACTCGCACAATTTGCATCAACGGCTCGAATGAATAAAGTGCGGAACGCCTGCCCGAAGCTGGCTCTTTTTCTAGTAAATAACCGTTCTCCAACAACTTTTTCGTTAAATTTGCTGCCGTTGGAGCTGGAATACCCGCTTTTGAAGCAAACTTATTATTCCGAAAAACAGGATAAGTAAATACAAAATCTAATGTATTAATACTCCATTTTGATGACAGAATCTCAGCAAACTGTAGTTTCATTTCCTCATACAACTCTTTTATCTGTTCTGCCACCTGCAAATTGCGAACGGCTTGCTGCTCCACTGCTATGAGAAAAAAACTCAACCAAGCCTCCCAATCGCCATCGCTTGAAACAATCCGCATAGTTGAAATATACTGATCTTTATGTTCTTCCAGATAACCACTTACATAAAAATGGGGTTGAGATAAAATCCCTTCTTTCCACAGCAATAATGTTATCAACATACGTCCAATTCTCCCATTCCCATCTTGAAATGGATGCAGCGATTCAAACTCCAAATGCATAAATGCTGTCTTTATTAAAGCTGGATCCGTACTATTTTGGATATATTCAAAAAGCTTATCTATTCCTTCATCTAACTTTTCTGGGCTAATCGGAATGAACTGTATTTTTCTATTTAGCTTATCAGCTAGGTAGTTTTGTTCTTTTTTAAACAACCCTGGCGACTTATCTGCTCCTCGACCAAAAGAGAGTAGTTGCTGGTGCATTTGTCGAATAAAACTACCTGACATTTGGTAGCCATCTAACAAAGCTTGTTGCGCATTCTTTAGCGTTCTTTCGTATAAAATAGTTTCGATAACATCAGTTCTTGTTCTTAATGTTACATCTTTATCTTCTTCATCAGCTTGATACCGCATAATTTCATCCATCGTACTTATTGTACCCTCAATGCGTGATGAAATAACGGCCTCTTGATTTCTCAATGGAGCTAGCAGAATTTCGCTATTGTGCAAATTCTTTAGCATTTGGTCGAATCGAGCCAAAGACTCTGTTGCCTTGATTATTTCTGCAATTAGATTCCCATAGTTAATATGCTGAGGCGGAAATTGGTCGTAATGGTAGCTTACGGCATTCTCCAAGTCGAAGTTTTTCATCTCTTAGCCTTTAAAGTTTCTGCAAATATAACAACAAAACGATAAACAAATGGTTTTGTTTATCGTTTTGGACAAAATGTGAGAAGCAAGCCGTTTTGTTTATCAAACAAAGAGGTCAAACTATCTTGTTTATCGTTTTGGGCGAAATTTGAGAAGCAAAATACTAAACTCGCACCATTCGCATCAAAGGTTCGAATGAATAAACGCCTTGTCTCTACATTCGAAATGGATTAAAAATCTACCAAGCTGTTGGCAAACATTTCAATGTTGGTGTAATATTCATTCAAGGTCTTCGTATTGGCATCGCTTTTATCGGCAGGGTCTAGTCCGTTGAGCACTTCCCATGCATCAGCCATACCATCACCGTCGGCATCGGTTACCACGCCCGAAGCGAGCTCTGGGTATCCATTCAATTCAATGGTAGTATAGTCGATGATTCCCGAATTAGCTCCCCAAGAGTCGCCCAAGGTTGTTTTCCCTGTTTCTAGGAAGTTCACCAGTTCTGCATCTACCGAATCATACACCTTGCTAGCTCCCACGCCTGCTAAAACGCTTTCGTAGGCTGTTTCGGCTGTTTCTGGGGTGAAGCTATAATCTGCAATAGGCGATGACTCCAATAGTTTTGAAATATCATACGATTTGTTGGTAGTCATGCCAGTGCTATTGTCGGCAGTTACCGACTCGCTTCCGTGCACATAATTACCCGAAACATAGTACCTACCTTCTTCCGCTGTTGTTGCGCCATCGCTAGCAGCACGTGTGGGGTCGTATATCTCCATGATACGAGCACTTACACCGTCGTTAGTTGCAGGACCCGGTTTGTAGTAATTATTCACAATGTTGTAGTCTGAACCTTCACCACCATAAGCACTGTTTCCTCCCCAGTTGAAGATTACGTTATTGATGAAATCTACTTGATCTCGACCATTCATATCTGTACCGGCACGGTTTCCATCGAAACGAGGGTTACGGCTGTCGTTGCTCACAATCAGGTTGTGGTGGAAGGTAGCAGGAGCACCACCCCAAATACCGCCATAACCATGATTTCCTTTCGAGTGTCCACCATCATACAAACTTTGACCTACAATGCAATATTGCATTGTGAAGTTTTCATTGGCATAGAAGCTTGCCGCCTCATCGGTGCTCCATGTGAACGAACAGTGGTCGAGAATGACATTCTTTCTTTTTCGTCCCCATGCAGCATCTACACCATCGCCAGCACCTCTTCCGGGGCGTGAACGAATGTAACGGATAATCACATTGCTAGCATCCACTTGAAGAGATGCTCCTGCAAGACAAATGCCATCGCCCGGTGCTGTTTGCCCCATGATGGTGATATCGCCATTGCTAATTTTCAAGGTTGTGTTTAACTCAATGGTACCGCCCACTTGGAAAACTACAATGCGCGCACCCGATTTTTGAACGGCATAGCGCAATGTTCCTGCTACGTTAGCATCTGAAAGACTTGTTACCACGTAAACTGTTCCGCCACGACCACCGGTTACAGCTTTTCCATAGCCTTCGGCTGTGGGGAAAGCTTTAGCTTCTGTAATGGTTAAATCTTCTGGCAGCTTGGCGTAGTCTTCCGTGTCATCGGTGTAATCGCCGGGTTCGGTTACTTCCTCACCAGTGAATGAAATGGGTAAAGTAGCATTTTTTATCGTGCCATGAGCCGGAGTTACTTTAAGCAAGATTTCTCCAGTTTCGCCATCGGCAGCCGTGCTTGGATAAGGAGCCTCGATGCTGAAATCATAAGTTGTTTTGCCCGCTAAATCTACTGGCGTGCCCACTTGTGTGCGTGTTCCGCCATTGTGGGTATAGTAAGCCGTGTAGCTTGCCAATCCATCGGTGTTTGTAATCGTGCCCGTAATAGGTGAAGGTGTTGGGGCATCGGTGCCCACTTGCACTTGCAGTTTCGCACCAGCAGCAAAAGTTACCTGTGTTTCTGCATCTCCCACGCTGTCTCCACCATCATCTCCTGTGGTGTCCTCTTTCGAGCAGGCTGTCATGACTAGCAAGGCAAGGAGATAGGTTCCAAATCTTTTAAAATTCATGTTTTCTTATTTTAATTGTTTTAGCACTTTGGTGCCAAAGAACTTTACTATTTATAATAATTAATCGCCATACTAGATAGCTTTCAATCACAAAGATATAAAAATAATTAGGAATAATCAGTTACGAATTGGACTATGTATATCGTCAATTCATTCAAAAAAGAAAGGACAATCCGAAGATTATCCTTTCCATTGTTTTTTGCTTAATCGCATTTGTCGTTACTGATTATAAGCCATCAGGGTCGCCTACTGCTGTTCCATCGGTTACTACATAAATACCATCGGCATTTGGAGTTTCACTAAAAGGAGCTGCTTCTAGTTTTGTCATGCCTTCCTTTACTAAGCGATTATCTTCATAACCATACGCAAAATTATCGGTAGAAGTTGAAGGTGCATCGCTTGATGTACTATAAATAATACGGTTACCACTTCCAGAGAAATCAGCATAAATATTGTTGGTAAGCACAAAGCTTTTATATGCTTTATTACGTGATCTTATACCGCGGTTAGTTTGATTAACAAATGTATTGGCATCAAATGTCACGTCACCAGCTGTACCGTTAATATCAATGAAATAAGTAGTTCCTGCATTGCAATTTGCGATTGTAGAATTTTTGATATTTAATACCTCTACGGCCTCAGCAATGTCTATTACTTCTGATGGAGCTGCAATATTAGAAACCACGCAATTATTCAATGTAAACTCTTTCACTGTAATTGCAGTAAATTCAATAAGTCTCTCGTCAAGAGTTAAATCTAATAATTTTGAATTTTTAATGACCAAACTTGCTGCATCACCACCCACAGTCATGAATGCATTTACACCAGTCGTATTTTGACAAACTACGCCATCCATTTCTAATGTCGCATTCGTAATGGTGAAGTACACACCCTCTAAGACCGGAGTAGCTCCATCGGCTGCTTCAATTGTAATATTTTTGTCCACTACAATTTCACCAACTGTTGCTGTATTCACACCATCTGCCAAAACAAATACCTCATCAACTTCCGCTGCAGCAACTAACGCAGCTAAATCATCACCTAAACCAACTGCAGTTCCTGCCACAGGCACCTCAGGTGCATTTTCGCCTGTTTTAGCTGTTTGCGTACCACAAGCAATGTCATCTACATAGAGTGTGAACACGTAGCTCCAATTTGGTTGTTCTAGCTTGGTGAAAGTTACGCTTGTTTCTGTGCCTTCAAGTGTAATTTTAGTCAAGTTACTATCTTCACCACCTACAGGAAGTGCGGTGATGTATGAAGTGACAAACTCTGTTGTTTCGTTCACCCAGCTCACCACCATGTTCTGACCTTTATCTTCTGATTCTTGCTCGGCTGTCAACTCAAAGATTGGGTAAGTCAAGGCTGTAGTTAAACCATAAGAATCTTCACCCACCAACTCGAAAGTGTAGGTAGTGTAAGGATCTAGATCTTCGAAAACGTATTCTGCATTTTCTACATCTTCGGCAGAAAGTGTGGCGCTAAACTCTAAGTCGCCTGCAGTAGCTACAATCTCTGTTGGAGTTACCGATTCGTCGAGTGTCCATTGCACCGTTACTGTTTGACCGGCAACCACGGTTGCAAATGTTGCTTGAGGAATAACAGATGCACTGTATTTTGGACTAAAATAAACGGTAGTCCATGATGAGTTAATTACATTTGCTTTTGTAGAAATGGCTTGCACATAGGCATAATAGGTTACTACTTCTGTAGAAAGACCGGTGTAGCACAATGTAGGTTCTTCTAAATCTGCATCTATACGCACACAGTTATTCTCGCCCACAACAGGTGTAATGCTGTTAATATCCACATTACCGCTATACAATGCCACGGTGTATGATTCTGCGCCTTCAGAACCACCCCAAGAAAGTGTTACATTACCATCGATAGGGTCGGTTGCACTAAATTTTGCTTGAAAAGCTGTAGGAGCTGTTAAACGCTCTGGCGTTAAATCTCCTCCTGTTACTACATCTTCTTCACACGATACTAGCGTGGTAAGTGCCGCAGCAAACAGGGTAAAATATTTGAAATATCTTTTCATTCTGTTTAAATTTTATATTTATGATAGCCCTGCCCAAAGCAGGGCTATCTAATATTCTTTTATTAATTGATTACCACCAACGAGAAGAACCAATTTCATCACCACTTAAATCTGCACTCACAGAGAAATCGCCACGATCTGGACGTTTGTATGGGTTTGCTTCTAGCACAACTCCTGCGGTGTCGTAAGTATCGGCTGAAATTCCTGATTCTTTGTCATACATACCTGCTGTTCCGAAATAGTGGTTATCGGCACAAGCGAACGGTATTTCATCTGCTAGTGTACCTCTACCACACCAACGACCTCTGTCGTCTTCCGGAGTAACAAAAAGGTTTGCATTGGCAGTAACACTTGCTCCTGAGAATGTGGTATACAATAACTCGTTACCCGGCGCATAGTAGCACGTATTGTTTGAGAAGATAATTTCTACTTGTTTTCCATCGTTAGCACCTGTTCCATCAAATGAGTTACGATTTCCTCCAATGTTTCCGTCGAAACGAATAACTTGACGTTTTGAGTCATAACCGATGTTGTTGAATGTATTGTGTGTTACAGTCAATGCTGGGGTGTACGACTTACGAATATCAATACAATCAGCACCGTTACAAGCAATGTTTTCGAACACGTTATTGTAGAAAGTAATCGTTGCAATCTCTACTGCATAATTCGCATAAATTATCCCTTTGGCATAGTTTGAAATTTCACAATCTTCTACATGAATATTGCCTAAAGTAGCTACATCTCCCACTGTAATTACGTGACTGTCGCCTCCGTTCAATCCGTCGATGTTCAAACCTTGAAGTGTTACGTCAATATCGGTAGCACTAATTGTGAACAACACATTTTTAATCGTAGGACGAGTTGCATCATCAGCATTTACAATGGTAATTGATTTCTCTATTTTGATGTTTGTTTCTGCCTCAAATGCATACACGCCACCTTCAAGCAATAATACCGCTCCATCGGCAGCTTCCGCAATTGCAGTAGCTAAATCAGCGCCTTCCGATACTACAGTACCGTCTGGTTTAGTTGTTGCTGTAGTTTCACCACGCACAGCATCGCCATTCCAAATTGAAATAGTGTATGTTGTACCTGGAGCAGCTTCTAGTTCCACAGCACCTGCAGCAATTTCATCGGCTGTAAGCAGGTGTTCTGTTTCCACATCGTCAGCTAGCATTTTCACTACTGTGGCAGCAGCACCTGCTTCCCAAGTTACACGAATAACGCTGTTTGTTGTTTCAATGCTTGAGATAATGTTCTCTGCTTTTGTTTCAAAATAAACAGGTGTCCATTTTGAGTTGGCTGTTCCTTCTAGTAAGCTCACGGCTTGCACATAAACAGTCAACGCTGTGTCTTGTGGTAAACTATAAGCTACATAAGGGTCGGCGCTAGTAGTAGAACCTACGTTGTATTCTATTTTTACGAAAGCGTCCGATTCAAAATCGAGGTTTGCGAGGTCTTGACCTAGGCTATCAATAAAGAATGCTACATTGAAGCGTTCTGCATTTTTCACATCGTCCCAATACACTCGTGCATTTACGTTGTTGAACACACGCACTTCTACATCGCTCGGAGAGAATACGCGTGCTGTATTTCCAAGACCTTCTACTATAGGGTCGATATCATCTTCACAAGCAGTGAATGATAAAGATGCCGCGCAACATAGTAGGGCTATATTTTTTAAATATCTTTTCATATATCTAATAATTTAAACTCCAATGCTTCTTTGCTTTAATAAAGCTTGAAGTCATTGGCTTTATTTTGTCTAGTTAAAGAATTGTTCGTAGAAGTCGTAGTTTTTCAACTGACCATTACTACTTTCAAGCAACTCATTCCAAATTGGCCAATACATATAGGTGTTTGGATCGTTACGGAATAGGTTATCTACTATCTCTAGGTATGTAGCATAGCTTTCTGTTGTTGCATCGGTAGGAATCCAGTCTGTACTTCCTTCATACACCGACGACATATTTGCTGTTTGCCCTCTTTCAAAACCATAGTATTCCAATGATTCACCATCGTCAGCAATTTGGTAGTACACTGTGGCTGGCACGTCGGTGTAGTTGAATGAAACATCGCCATAAAAACCTGTTGTTTGTTCGAGCAAAGCAGTCATACGAGCTTGTGTTTCTTTCAATTTATCACCCAGCAATCCCCAACGGATTAACGCTTCTTTACGTACACACTCTCCAGCAAATTCGAATTTGTGTTCTTCTTGAATAGCAGCAAGCATATCTTCTTTCGATGAAATAGCATCAAGGTAAGCATCTACTTGAGTAGCTTGGTTTGCGGAATCGAAAGCTCGCTCACGCACCATGCGCAAGTAAGTTTTTGCAGCACCAGCACCGTCAATGTAGTTCACAGCCTCGGCAGCCATTAAGATTACTTCGGCATAGCGCATATAAATCTTGTTGATACCATCATCGTTGGTTGACGTTACATAGCGGTTCATCCACTCATAGCGGTATTTACCGATATTCCATGAGCGAATATTTGTCAATTGTTGTTGAGCAATACCATCTACCGGGTTACCCCATTCGTAAGGCACACAAGTTACATCACGACGAACATCGCCTTGGGCGAAATCGTAGAACAATGTTGGTGCAATAAATGCACCACCACCTCTAGCTTGACCGGTGTATTGGTCGATACCACGGTGACGAACAGCAAATGTATAGTTCACACGACCACGACCTTCTGCAAATGGGATTTCCCAAAGCGACTCTGCCCCAGCAGCAATATTTTCTTCCATGTTGCGACGGAAGATGGTTTCATAGTCAAGCAAAGCACAAGTACCGCTATTGATGATTGATAAACATTCTTCTTTCACCAACGCCATCATTTTGTCTTCCGACAATTCTTCGTCATCGGTGCGCGATAGGTAATCGCTATCGGCTAAACGCTGACCATAACCACAAGCCATCAACGCTAATTTTGCGCGCAAACCTTTCACATAGGCTTTGTTCACATTTTCAGTAGTTGCTGTTAGGTCGTCGCCATTAGGCCAAGCTACTAAATCGGCAGCTTCGTCTAAGTCGGCAAGTAATTGCTTGTAAATTTCATCGCGATCGGTACGAGGCAAATAAGTAGTTTCCGAAGAAATTGGCTCAAAACGGAACACTACATCACCCCAAGCTTTCAATAGGTCATGATAGTAAATAGCACGCAAAGTGAGCGCTTCACCCAATAGGTGTGCCATTTTGTAGTCTTCTAAATCGGCATAGTTGCGTAAGCCTTGAACCGACATATTGGCACGCTCAATACCTTCATACATTTTAGCCCAAGCGTCGTTTGTACGGTTCATTTGGTCGTTGCTTGGTGTGGCGCTGTAGCAAACCAAATCCGACTTTGTATCTTCGTTGTTTACACCGCTCAAAATTTCCGCATCGGTGTTCATGCCATAATATGGGACGAAACGACCACGGTGTGAGTTGGTTTCAGCAAATGACAGCTTAATGCCATCAACAGCACTAGCAGCTAAGTCGTAGCTTGAGTAGATGATTGATTCATCCATCGTTGACTGTGCAGGTGCATCTAGGAAGTCTTCACACGATATAAGCGACAATGCGCCAACAAGTGCGAGAGCTGTATATATTCTTTTCTTCATTTTATTCTCTTTATAAAATTTTGTTTCAACTAGAAATTAAGATTTACACCAAAAACCCACTGACGCGAACGTGGATAAGCTGAATAGTCAACTCCCGGAGTAAGCGGTGTGTTTCTAATGGTAGAAACCTCAGGATCAAGACCTGAATAACCGGTAATACAGAATAGGTTGTAACCAGAAACGTAGAAACGTAGGTTAGAAATTTTCATTCTGTTAAGCACTGTTTTTGGAAGGGTGTAACCCACAGTTAAAGTGGCTAAACGAAGGAATGAACCATCTTCTACAGCCCAATCTGAGAATACATAGTTTTGCAAATATGGCGACCAAGTTGTAGCATTGGCGTTGATTTGATCAAGTGTAGCTAAATCGGTTACATAATTTCCTTCACCATCAATCATGGTGAAACGTTTTCCAGCAGATTGACTGTCTAACAAGTTGCGATATGGATAGCTGTAAGCCGATGTTTCATACTCGATTTTGTTGGCATTATAAACATCGCCACCAATACGGTAGTTGAAAATAGCTGCAAAGTCGAAACCATAAGCATAAGCATTTAGTGTGAAACCACCTGTTGCCAATGGGTTAGCATCTCCAATGATTTCGCGGTCTGAAGAATCAACCGTACCATCAGAGGTAAGATCTTGGAATTTTTGCATACCCGGACGAACATCGCCTAAAGTTGAGCTAGGAGCTGCAATACCTTCTTTCAAAATCCATTTTCCGGCAGTCTCATCATAGCCTTCAAAATCTGAAATTGCGTACATACCAGCATGGCGGTATCCATACATTTCACCCATTGTACCACCTGTGCGAACTAGGAATTCATCGGGAATTGCAGTTGATGCCCAGTTTGTACCTTGGCTAAAGTCTTCCATTTGACCCAAAGAAATAATTTTGTTTTTGTTGAAACCAATGTTGAAGCTTGTGCTGATACCCCAATCTTTTTTCTGTACAGCGTTCCAGTTGAAAGAGAATTCGATACCTTTATTTTCTGTTTCGCCCATATTGCGGTATTGGTTGTCGTAACCTGTACCAATTACAGGGAAAAGCATCAATAGGTCTTTTGTTGTATTCCAATAAGCATCAATAGTACCGCTTAATTTAGTACCAAACATAGTCCAGTCTAAACCAAGGTTACGAGTGTGCGTTGTTTCCCAAACTAGGTCGGGGTTTGCCATTGTTTTTGAAGGGTTCCACACACTGTTTATACCGTTCAACCAAAGCGTGTTGCTTGAGTTGTAGTATTGGCTCATTTGTCCTCCAGGAATGTTGTTGTTACCCGCAGTACCATAAGAAGCACGTAGTTTCAAATCGTCTAACCAATTTGAAGTGTTCGCCATGAAATCTTCACTCGACATACGCCAAGCAAATGCAGCCGATGGGAAGAATCCCCAACGATTACCTTCGGCAAAACGGCTAGAACCATCGGCACGGAATGTAGCTGAAAGCAAATATTTGCTCATGTAGTTGTAGTTCAAACGACCGAAGAAAGACAATAGTTTATCGTCGGGGCTCAAGCTGTTATCTACTGTTGTGGCAGTACCTTGAGTAGAAAGTTTGTAGGCATCTTCAAAAGAGAAATCTTCTGGGAAACCTTGAACCTCTGTAGTTAATACATTTTTTGTAGTAGAAACGATTTCCATACCTGCCAATACGTTCAAGTCGTGGTTGTCGTTTTTAATTACTTGTGAGAAATCGTAGTTTATCGTGTTGGCATTACGGAAGCTTTCTCTGCTAGTATTTACAAAGCGAACTGCTGGCAAGTTTTGGTTTTCTGCAGCGGCGTTGTTTTGCACATAGTAAGTAGTTTTACCGTAGAAACGTTTATCGTCGTTGTCGTAAGTTTCTACACCAAGATCAGATTTGAACTTGAAGTTTTTGAAAATTTCCCAACCAAAGCTACCATACATATTCAATGTTTTTCTTTCACGAAGACGGTTGTTATCCCACACCGAAGTAATAGGGTTGATCAAGTAGCTTGAAAGGTCTTCATCGGTTGCTGAAGTTGAAATGTCGCCCAATGGAATTGGAGAATAGATAATGGTTTGCTTGTAACGCGCATCGCGAGCTGTACCACCATCACCCATATCACTAGCACCACCACCCTCAGTAGTAGCATCAGAATAACGTACAGAGAATGAAAGATCTACTTTTTCATGTGGATTAGCATTCAATTTCAATGTTAAGTTGTCGCGGTTAAAACCCGAACCTAACATGATAGCGTCTTCATTGTAACCTGCATAAGTGAAGGCATACTTGATTTTTTTAGTACCACCACGCACACTCAAGTCATGGCTGAAAACAGTTCCTGTTTTGCCATAAACTTGCTCTTGCCAGTTGTTTCCAGCCTGACCAGCATATAGGTCGATGTCTGAATAGTTACCAAACAAGTTAGTGTAAGATGACATGTTGCTTGGACCGTTACGAAACATGGTGTATTCATACATCCAATCTACATAGTTTTCAGTATCCATTACATCGTATTGGCTAGCCATTGTTTTCACACCAGTGAAAGCATTGTAGCTCACTTGCACTTTGCCCTCTTCACCACCTTTAGTGGTAATGATGATTACCCCGTTAGCACCACGAGAACCATAAATGGCTGTTGAAGAAGCATCTTTCAACACATCGATTGATTCAATGTCGGCAGCAGCAATGTCATTCATGCTGTTCACTGGGAAACCGTCAACAATAATAAGTGGAGAGCTATCTTGGGTGATTGAACCACCACCACGCACACGGATAGTCATTTCAGCATCTGGAGAACCTTCTGTTGAAGTAATTTGCACCCCAGCCAAACGACCAGAAAGAGCTTCTGTAGCCGATGCTACAGGCACCGATGCCAATGTTTCGCCACCTACTGAAGCTACAGAACCTGTGAGGTCGCGTTTTTTCACGGTACCGTAACCCACAGCTACTACCTCGTCAAGTCCAATAGCATCGGGAGCTAAAGATACATTGTGAGATCCTGAAGTTACTTTCACTTCTTTGTTTTTCATTCCCACAAATGAGAATACCAAAGTAGCTCCCGGTTTTACACTGATGGTGTAGTTACCGTCAATGTCAGTAATTGCACCATTAGTAGTGCCTTGCTCAATAATTGTTACACCAGGAAGGCTAGCGCCCGTATCATCCGTAACTTTTCCTGTTACTTTAGAAGCTCCTTGTGCAAACTGCTCTTGCACCACATCTGCGTAGGCTCTTTGTACGCCACAGAAGAGAGTCAAAAGCATAAACCCAGTGGTAACACCGAATTTCAACAAACTTTTCAGTCCGCCCGCTTTTTTGTTTAAATTTCTATTCATAAAATTCTCTCGTTTAAATTGATTATATAGTTGTGAGATTATTTCTAATTATTTCCACCCCTGTTCGGGTTCTCCCCCTCGGGGGAGCTAGGGGGCTTCGGCTTTAGCTTCCAGTTATTTCATTCAAGTAAACCTCTAGCATCGTATAGCCTGATTTGCCTACCTTATTGGCATCGGCAGCATCGCTGGCATCAAGCTTTTGCTTGCGCTCCCATTCATCGGGCATACCGTCTTGGTCGGTATCGAGCGGTGCGGCTGTCGATTTCAGCTCTGGCCATCCACCCACATCGTTTTGCGAATCAATAATCCCGGCATGACCGCCCACACTTCCTTTATAGGTAGATACCCCTGTTTTTACTTCTTGCACCAAACGAGCATCTACCGCATCGCGAGCATAAGAAGCTCCGGCACTAGCCAACACCCTTCCATAGGCTTTATTTGCTTTGTCAATCTTCAGATTGCCATCCACAGCAATCGATTGCGCAAGCAAGATATTATTCAGATTTCCATCTTCGTCTAAATCTAAACCTGCGGTGTTATCTTTTGTAACAGTTTTGCTACCTTCCAAAACATTTCCACTTACAAAGAACTTACCATAGCCATATTCTTCCTTATAAGCTCTGAAGAAAACATCTTTACGCTTCGAGTCGGCACCGGGCTTGTAATAGTTATTGATCATATTGAACGCTCCCAGCTCGCCACCATAGCTTGCGTGGTTGTACCAGTTGTAGATTACGTTATTCACAAACTCTACATTTCCACGATATTCGGCCATTTGTTCTTCTGAATCATAAATACCGGGGTGGTCGAATCGTGGGTTTCTACTATTATTATTAGCTAGCAAATTGTGGTGAAATGTAGCATTCTTACCCCCCCAAATCGCGCCATAGCCATGATTCCCTTTTTTGTGCACCGAGTAGTTCAAGCTTTCGGCGATAATACACCACTGCATGGTGAAATTTTTATTGCCATAGAAAGAGGCTTGCTCATCGGTTCCCCAGCTCACGCTGCAATGGTCGATCATGATATTCTCTTGAAATTGCCCCTCGAAGGCATCGTTTTGTTGCATCGTCTCATCGCCCATGCGGAAACGAATGTAACGCACTATAATGTTGTTTGCTTGAAGCAACACCGGATATCCTTTAATTGTAATACCATCGCCGGGTGCTGTTTGTCCTGCAATAGTAAGGCTATCGGCGCGAATGTTTAGCTTCTTTTCTAGCTCAATGGTGCCCGACACCGCAAAAACCACTGTGCGTGGATATTTACGCGTAACGGCCCAACGGAAAGAACCTTTTTTGCCTGAATCTGAAAGATCGGTTACATAAAGCACCTTACCTCCACGACCTCCCGAGGTGTACATACCGCCTCCTTCTGCCGTTGGAAAAGCGGGCAACTGCTCAGCACTCAAAGTATCTAAAGAAGATAGAAGTACGGTTATAAATACTAAAAGATTCCGAATGAATAATAACATAATTTTGCTTTTATTTAGCTTATCTTAGTGAATAAGCCACTTTTTTCTAGGTGCCAAGATAAGAATAATATATATTTGACAAAATTTTAACATTTCAATGTGAACGTTTTCATTTCGAAATATCATTTAAGAACTCTTTGAAATACAAGAAAGTATTTGCCTTTGTAAAAAAGTGTAAATATTTCGTTTTAACATATCATTATAGGACATTTCACCCAAAAATCTATCATTTTCGGCATTTGCATACCAATTTTTCCATGCTATGTTAAGCGAAAAAACAGGGGGTATTATAGCTAATTGTAGGGTGATATTATACCTCTATCAACACAATTGGTTACTAATGCAACTTCCAACTAAGTTGATGGGGGCTACTCTTGTATTTTTTCACATCGTTCTGTCTATCTATCATTTACAAAATAAAAAGAAGATTACTTGCACTTATTTGATAGTTTTTCATTGCTTTTGGCAGAAAAATAGAATATAATTGTACCGCCCGATACTTTCTACAACAAAAATACAAGTCAGACCATCCGACGAACCCTTTTTTCAACACGCAACAAATAGCAATTTTATAATCATCGCATTTTTGCCACTCCGAAACCAAATATTCCATGTGGGAAAGATGAGCATATTGACCAAACCAAGACAAAAAAGCGCTAATTTTGTTCGCTCAATAAACCCAACGAGAAAGCTCGATCAAAACTTAGGCTATAATTATATATATACAATACCATGCTCAATAACCCCGCACGTGTTCATAACTTTCAACATGACATCAGCTCGATAAAAGTTCCAACTCGTTTTCCTTACTTATATAGTAACAAGCCTCATCCGTTGTGTCTTATGGCTGCCCAAGAATTGCAAGATTTCTTAGCTCAACAAGACGAATGGAATGAATTACTAGGCACGTCTGGCAACGAAAACACCATCGGTAAAATGTTTGGCGTGCTCGTCGTTGAACTGCCATCGGGCAACTTGGGCTATTTAGCTGGATTTTCTGGCGCTATTGGCGAATGCAACAATCACCCCCATTTTGTACCTCCTGTCTATAACTTGCTCGACAAAAAAGGATTCTTTAAACATGGCGAACGGGAACTATCTAAGCTAAATGAAGAAATTAAACTACTTGAAGAAAGCACCAACTTTCAGCATGAAAAACAAGCCCTAAAAGCCACCAAAGAGGAGTTTGAAAAATATCATCAAGAAGGAAAAGCAAAGCTCAAAGCTGATAAAATTGAGCGACAAAAACTTCGCCAAATAGCAACTGAAACTCTCAGCGGAGAGTTTTTACAAAATCGACTTTCTGAATTAAACAACGAAAGTGCTAGATCAAAATCATCACTCAAACAACTATTAGTCAATATAAAAGAGAAAATAATCACCTCGCAGCAAATTGTCGAAAAAACACAAGTTATCATTAACAAGCTAAAAGAAAAGCGTAAAATACAATCGGCAAATCTACAAGAAGAAATCTTTCGAAACTTTCAATTAGTCAACAGCAAGCAAGAACAAAAAGACGTACTACAAATCTTCCACGAACAGGCCCTAGACACCCCCCCGGCAGGCACAGGCGATTGCGCTGCACCCAAGCTACTCCAACATGCCTTTCAGCAAAAACTTCGCCCCCTTGCTCTTGCCGAATTTTGGTGGGGAGCTTCACCAAAATCTGAAATTCGGAAGCATAAACTGTTTTATCCGCCTTGCCAAAACAAATGCGCCCCTTTATTAAAGCATATGCTATACGGTGTGCCCCTAGAAGATAACCCCATAGTCACGCAAGCAGCATCGCCCCGAAAGCTTGATATCTGCTATGAAGATGAATGGATGGTAGTTATAAACAAGCCCGAAAACTTCCTTTCTGTACCGGGAAAGTCTCAACTTAACTCTGTTCTTCAGCAACTTAAAGAAGCATACACACCTGCCCCCTTACTAGTTCATCGGCTCGATATGGGCACTTCGGGCGTGCTACTTGCAGCCAAAGACGAAAACACTTACAAGGCACTGCAAGCACAGTTCATCAACCGAACCACACACAAATGCTACATTGCCGTGCTCGATGGTGTAATTACTGCCAATAGCGGCATCATCAACCTGCCTCTTCGTGTAGATATACACAATCGTCCGCAGCAATTGGTGTGCCACCAACACGGCAAGTCAGCGCGCACGCATTGGGAGGTGATCGAACGACAAGCCAATCAAACCCGTGTGCGCTTTCACCCCATAACAGGTAGAACCCACCAACTGCGTGTTCATGCCACCCATATTCAAGGACTAAACTGCCCTATTGTGGGCGATTCACTCTACGGGAAAGCAGCCCAGCGATTACACTTGCACGCTGAAAGCTTGGAAATTACACACCCTAATACGGGCGAGCGCATAACATTTCATGTGCCCACACCATTTTAGTCGCAAATACAATTCCTTTGCTTACTAAAAACCAAAATAAGATTAAACACCCCTAATTTACTTCCATATTTTTGTAGTTTTGTATTATGAAGAAAAAGGGAAAAGGACAAAACAGAGAAAAGATAATAAGAAAGCTTAGCAACCGTTATCGCTTAATGATATACGACGACAACACATTCCAAGCCGTTTGGAGTATGCGCATGACTCGTGTTAAAGTGCTGCAATGGGTGCTACTTGCCATCATCCCACTGATAGGCATTACCACTTTTCTCATTTTCTTCACCCCCATTCGCCAATTAGTACCCGGATATCCCGAAGCTGGAATGCGAAAAAACCTGATTCAAAACGCAGCACTAGTTGACTCGTTGCGCTATGAACTCGAGCTACAAAAAAACTTCCTAGAATCAATACAAGCAATCATTCACGGCGATGTGCCCGAAGAAAAAGCAATGCTAGACATCGATTCTACTCTACTCGTTGGGAATGAGCTTTCGGAATACAATTTCGACCACGACTCTATTTTTCAATTGCACCTACTGGGCAATCAGCAGCTGCCAAAGGAAGTAAACACCGCCAACGACGAGCAGCAAAACATCAACGATTTGGCTTTCTTCAGGCCCATCGAAGGCATTATAACCGACCAATACGACGCTTCAATACAACACTTTGGCATCGACCTAACCAGTTCGCCCGAAGCCACCATTAATGCCACGCTCGATGGCACCGTCATTTTTGCCGGATACACCATCGAAACAGGATATATCATGTACATTCAGCACAACCACAATCTGGTGTCGGTGTACAAGCACAACCTCAACCTACTGAAGAAAACAGGCGAAACCGTGAAAGCCGGCGAAGCTATCGCTATCATGGGTAACACCGGGAAGCTAACCACAGGACCACACCTTCACTTCGAATTGTGGTACAAAGGACAGCCCATTAATCCCGCCAACTACATTAACTTCAACTCAAATATTAACTAACAAGCACTTGATTTTATATGCTATTCACCAACTATTTTGTGCCCTCAAGGTGAATATTAATACTAATCTTATTAAATTTGGAGCTTTATTTTGCTTTTACCAACCATCAGCGCAATTGATGAGGTATGAGCTTGAATTGCAATCTTAAAACAAATGAAAAAGAAAATAGCCATACTCGGTTCTACCGGCTCCATTGGAACTCAAACCCTTGAAGTTATCGAGGAACAAAGCGCCCACTTTGAAGTAGAGGTGCTTTCGGCAAACAACAATATCGACTTACTCATTCAGCAAGCCTTAAAACATAAACCAAATGTGGCTGTTATTGCCAACGAAGCGCATTACAACAAACTTTGCGATGCGCTGGCAAACGAAGACATCAAATGCTATGCTGGAAACGATGCGCTCGCTCAAGTAGTGCAAATGGATTCCATCGACACGGTGGTAACTGCCATGGTGGGCTATGCCGGGCTACTTCCCACACTAAGCGCCATTGAAGCCGGCAGAAACATAGCGCTTGCCAATAAAGAAACGCTTGTTGTGGCTGGCGAAATCATTACGGAAGCTGCGCTGCGCAAAGGCGTAAACATTTACCCCGTTGACTCCGAACATTCAGCGATCTTTCAATGTCTTGTGGGCGAGCACATGAATGAAATTGAGAAAATTATTCTCACAGCCTCTGGCGGTCCTTTCCGAAATCACAGCTTGAAAGAGCTTGAAAAAGTAACGAAAGCCGATGCCCTAAAGCACCCCAACTGGGAAATGGGCTCAAAAATTACCATCGACTCGGCAAGCATGATGAATAAAGGATTCGAAGTAATTGAAGCCAAATGGCTATTCGGTCTTAAGCCCGAACAAATTGAGGTAATTATACACCCTCAAAGTATTGTGCACTCCTTGGTGCAATTCACCGATGGCTCGATGAAAGCCCAAATGGGATTACCCGACATGAAATTGCCTATTCAATACGCCCTGAAATTTCCCAAACGTTTGAAATCTTCATTCGAACGATTTAACTTCATGAACTACCCTCAACTGAACTTCGAACAACCCAATTTAGAGAAATTCCCGAACCTTGCCCTAGCTTTTGAAGCCATGAAACAAGGCGGAAATATGCCTTGTATTATCAATGCTGCCAACGAAGTAGCTGTGGCAGCTTTCTTAAAAGAAGAAACTCGTTTTGTTGATATGCCAAGCATCATTGGCGACTGTATGCAAAAATTAAGCTATATTGCGCAACCAACAATTAATGACTATGTGGCGTGCGACAACGAAACGCGATTATTCACGCAATCATTAATCAATCAAAAATATAAATTATAGGAAATAGCCCATGGGCTGTTAATCCTCAATAGTAAAACATTAAAAATTTACAACCGATAATTATGCAAGAGATCTTAATAAAAGCTGCTCAACTCGTATTGAGTTTATCATTATTAGTAATCATCCATGAATTTGGACACTTCCTATTTGCACGCCTCTTCAAAACCCGCGTAGAAAAATTCTACTTATTCTTCAACCCTTGGTTCTCTTTGTGGAAAAAGAAAATTGGCGAAACTGAATATGGTATCGGCTGGGTTCCACTTGGTGGCTACGTGGCCATATCGGGCATGGTAGATGAGTCGATGAACACCGAAGCGCTCAAAGAAGAACCCAAACCTTGGGAATTCCGCTCGAAAAACAAATGGCAACGCCTACTCATCATGATTGGTGGCGTGCTGTTCAACTTCATCTTGGCATTTATCATTTACATCGGGATTCTATTTACATGGGGCACTTCCTATTTGCCCACAACAAGCCTCACCGAAGGTATCAGCGTGAATGCTGCCGCACAAGCCATGGGTTTTGAAAATGGCGATAAAATCATTTCTGTTGATGGTCGAGAAATAACTAATTTCGCTAAATTCTTACCTACCATTGCTATTGATGGCGCAAAACAAGTAGAAGTGCAACGAAATGGCAGCATGGTGGAAGTGCCTATTACCACCGAATTCCTACCTAGCCTTCTTAAAGGAGAAATGAGCTTCGAACCTCGTTTGTTCAGCAAATTCAACATCGCGGTTCTTTCCGAAGATGGTCCTGCGCAACAAGCCGGTTTGCAAGCAGGCGACAAAGTAGCTAGCATCGACAGCCATAGCTTCCAGTTCTACGACCAAATGACAAGCTACATCAGAAGCCACGCCAATCGCAGCGTAACTTTCCAAATTATCCGTGGAGAAAACACCTTAAACATTCCTGTAACAGTAAGCGAATCGGGCACAGTTGGATTTCAACCGCAGTTTGCTGCCGAAGCCTACAACTATCTTGAATATAAAACTATCGACTATGGTTTCTTCGAAGCTATTCCAGCCGGTTTTAAACTTGGTTTCACTACGATTAAAAGCTATTTGAACCAACTAAAACTGTTCTTCAAACCCGAAACCAAAGCCTATGAATCATTGGGTGGGTTCATCGCCATTGGCAACATTTTCCCCTCTTCTTGGGATTGGTACAAATTCTGGAACATGACAGCATTCCTCTCTATCATTTTGGGAGTAATGAACCTACTTCCCATTCCTGCACTCGATGGCGGTCACGTTATGTTCTTGCTTTGGGAAATTATTACAGGCAGAAAACCTAGCGATAAGTTCTTAGAATATGCTCAAACTGTGGGCATGATTCTTTTACTTATCTTGGTGGTTTACGCCAACGGAAACGACATTCTTAGACTATTTAAATAATAAGGCTATGGAACTACTATTTATCGGAACTACCGAACTCATCGCCATTGTTGTTATTGTTTTGATTCTTTTTGGAGGAAAAAAAATCCCTGAATTGATGAAAGGACTAGGCAAAGGCGTGAAAGAATTCAAAGACGCATCTAAAGAAGATGATGAAAAATAATGAGGCAATGGATCTTCCCTCCTCCCTTTCGGGGAGGGATGCTTCCCTAGCTAATACATCATCCAAAAGCCTAATAATTCATCATCTAGCAGTCTAATAATTTATCATCCAACATCTCATACCATGAATGCATTTAGCAAAATACTTTTGACATTACTCGCCATAGCTGCTATTGGTTGCAAGGGAGAAAAAACTCACAACATGCAGCGCAAAGTGTCAGGAAAAATTGGAGAGCTTGTGGTGGTCATTCCTGAAAGCCTTTGGAAAGACACAGTAGGTGGTGCCATTAGAGCACAGCTTACGCAAGAGCAAGTATCATTGCCTCAAGCGGAACCATTATTCGATGTACTTCCTGTGCCTCCCGCTGCTTTCGCCGATATATTCAAAGCCAACCGCAGCATCATTCAAGTGAATATCTCACCTTCGGTCGATTCTACTCGTGTAGTTTATAAGTATGATGTGTGGGCACAGCCTCAATCGGTAGTGGAAATCTATGCCAAAACCAAAGCCGACTTCCTCCAACTCTATCACGAAAAAGGAGAAAAGATTACCGCATTCATGCTACAAGGCGAGCGTAACCGATTGATGGGCAACTACGCCAATTATCAAAAACATGAGGTAGTGGCTGACATCAGAGAAAAGTTTGGTGTGAAAATCATTCTGCCTGTGGGATACATTAAAGCTAGCGACAAACCCGATTTCTATTGGGCTAGATATGATACCCCCGAAATTACACAAAATGTCATGGTCTATTCATTCCCCTACACATCCGACAGCACATTCACTTCCAGCTACATCGTAAACAAACGCGACTCATTGCTCAAAGCCTACGTTGAAGGTCCTGCCGATAGTAGTTTCATGGTATCGGAACATCGTGTACCAACAGCCTTTCAGGTTTTCAAGTTTAAAGGAAATTATGCCGCCGAAGTGAGAGGCTTATGGCGACTAGAAGGCGATTGGATGGGTGGCCCATATGTGCTAATTGCGGTATTATCTCCCGACCATAAACGCGTGGTAGTGGCTGACGGTTGGGTTTACGCCCCTAAAAAAGATAAACGAAACTATGTGCGTCAGCTGGAAGCTATGATTTACTCCCTTGAGTTCCCAAAAGAAGAGGAAAAATAAACACCGCATGGCGAAAGTAAAAACCCAATATGTGTGCCAAAGTTGTGGCGTAACTGCACCCAAATGGGTAGGACGATGCACAAGCTGTGGTGAGTGGAACACGCTCATTGAGGAAGTACAAGTAACAAGCAGCAAACCCAACACCGTACTTCCTTCGCGCCTAAGTAGTGGTGTTCAGCCTCAGAAGCTATCGGAGGTAACCGAAGATTCCATCTTGCGTATTGACACCTGCAATACCGAACTCAATCGAACTTTAGGTGGCGGATTAGTGCCCGGCTCGTTGGTGCTTGTGGGCGGAGAACCTGGCATTGGGAAATCAACCTTAGTCTTGCAAGTGGCACTCGATTTAATACAGCAGAAAGTGCTCTACGTATCGGGCGAAGAAAGTATTCAGCAGATAAAAATTCGCGCCAACCGTTTGAAACGCGAAAATGACAATTGCTACTTTCTAAGCGAAACCTCACTCGAGAATATCCTCACCCATTGCGAGCATATGGAACCCCAAGTGCTTGTTATCGATTCAATTCAAACCATTGCTACAAGCTACATTGAGTCGTCGCCGGGTAGTGTGAGCCAAATTCGAGAATGTACCAATGGCATATTGAAATACGCCAAAGAACGACGCGTTCCGGTAATTCTTATCGGACATATCACCAAAGAAGGAAGCCTTGCCGGACCCAAAGTTTTAGAACACATGGTAGATACGGTGTTGCAATTTGAGGGCGAGAATAAATATATGTATCGTATTATGCGAGCTATTAAAAATCGCTTTGGCTCAACCTCTGAACTAGGCATCTTCGAAATGAACAACAGCGGTATGCGCGAGGTAAGCAACCCGTCGGAATTGCTCATCAATGATACCGACGAAGGCTTGAGCGGCACAGCTATCGGTTGCGCTATTGAGGGCAATCGGCCTCTTTTACTAGAAGTGCAATCGCTCGTGAGCACTGCTGCCTATGGCACACCTCAACGTTCTGCCACGGGCTACGATCTCCGCCGTATGAATATGCTACTTGCCGTGCTCGAAAAACGTGCAGGATTCAAACTTGCCACCAAAGATGTATTCCTCAACATCGCTGGGGGTATAAAAATTGACGATCCCGCCATCGACCTAGCGGTAATTAGTGCTGTACTTTCCTCAAATTTCGATTTAGCAATCGACAAATCTATTTGCTTTGCCGGCGAAGTGGGGCTTTCAGGAGAAATCCGATCGGTAAATCGATTAGAACAGCGTATAGCCGAAGCTGAAAAGCTTGGTATGAGCAAAATATTTGTACCTGCTAATGGCAAAGCCATCAACTTTAAAAAGTTCAACATACAAATTGAGCCTGTTTCACGAGTAGATGAGTTTTTCAAAAAACTTTTCCGAAGAAATTAATCGACAGCACCCAAAAAAGACACTTTACATAACGAACCACAAATTAATTCGCCACAGCAATTGCCTTCTTATATAGTTTGTGATCTGCCGATTCATTCCACAACTCCAAATAAAGCACATACATCCCTGTGGGAAGAGAAGCTCCATGACTGAAACGACCGTCCCATTCGAACGAAGCTTGGGGAGATAACGTTTGATTCTACATCAACCAATTGCCCCGACGATGCAAACACACGCATGGTAACAATCCAATCCGACGAAGAATTCAAGCTTATCGTCAGTGCATCCTGATAACCATCGCCGTTGGGTGAAACCATTGCGGTGGAGAAAGTCAGTTCTGGCAAAGACTCGTCCCTTAACTGCGATGCTGAATTTGCACAACCGGGAGTAGCAAAGCCCACATTGGAAGTTGCCGATGCCCAGTTCTGTTTATCTTGCGTTGGCAAATCTACCGAGATTCGTTCGAGTGATACCCCGTTCAAATCTTTAAACAAGAAATGGTGTGTCGATTCGGTGTAAGTTAGCTCATCTAGAATTACAGAGTCAGCATTCATTACCACCACACAACCTTCATCATTATTCATGCGGGGCGTATCGAACAACCAAAAATTATGCACACATGATTGGAAATAAATGCACGCAAGCGTATCGGGATTCTCACACAACACAATAATGCCATTAGGCTCTAAAAATACGTTTTGCTTTGCAATGGGCAGTACTTGCCATAGACTTCCATCGGGCTTTCGGGTGCCAACCAACACATTCTTCATATTTAACTCCCGATCAGAAACGTTGATTAACTCAATAAAATTGGGCGCAGACGGATAAGGATTAAACAACAACTCATTAATAAGCAATTCTCGAGACTGAGGTAAAGAACTCACCTCGGTTAAGTCAGTCTTATTATTATAGTTGGGCAAATGTTGTGCATCTACTCTAGCTATATTCATGAGGATAATGCTAAAAAAACACAGAAAAAACATCATATTCATCAGTAATCGTTATGTAATTGAAAGTAATCAATTAATTTTGTCCTAATTTACAGAAATCCAGAATTAACTAAGCTATAAAAGGCACAAAAAAATTATTTGAATATGAAAGTTGCAATTGTAGGTGCTAGTGGGGCTGTAGGGCAAGAGTTCTTAAAGGTCTTGGCTGAGCGCAATTTCCCGCTCACCGAACTCGTCTTGTTTGGTTCAGCACGAAGTGCAGGAAGTGTGTATGAATTTAAAGGTCAAAAACTCGTGGTGAAAGAATTGAAGCACAACGATGACTTCAAAGATATTGACATTGCGCTGACCTCTGCCGGTGGCGACATTTCAAAGAACTTCGCTGAAACTATCACCAAGCATGGCGCTATCATGATTGATAACTCTAGTGCATTCCGCTACGACAACGATGTACCTTTGGTTGTTCCTGAGGTAAACCCAACCGACGCATTAACTCGTCCTCGCAACATTATTGCCAATCCAAACTGTTCAACCATTCAAATGATGGTAGCGCTGAAGCCTATTCACGATTTATCGCCTATTACCAAAGTGCAAGTAGCCACTTATCAGGCTGCTAGTGGTGCTGGTGCTCAAGGCATGACTGAGCTAGAAGAACAAACCAAATCTGTGGCTAAAGGTAGCGATGTGAAAGTTGAAAAATTTGCCTATCAATTGGCAATGAATGTTATTCCTCACATCGATGTATTCCTCGATAATGACTACACTAAAGAGGAAATGAAAATGAACTGGGAAACCAAAAAGATTTTGAGTCCCAACTGCGAAGTAAGCGCAACTTGTGTGCGTGTGCCAGTGGCTCGCTCTCACTCTGAAGCTATTTGGCTAGAAACAGAAAGTGCGCTTTCTATTGAGCAAGTGCGCGAAGCTTTCGATGGTTTTGAAGGATTGACTGTGATTGATAAACCTGCCAATAAAGAATATCCTATGCCTCTATTCGTAGCGGGCAAAGACGATGTATATGTAGGACGTTTGCGTAAAGATTTGACTAACCCCAACGGATTAACATTCTGGTGTGTAGGCGACCAAATTAAAAAAGGTGCTGCGCTCAATGCAGTGCAAATTGCAGAATGGCTTGTTGCAAACGACGAAAGTGTGAAAGCAAAGCTCTAGTCTAATCAAGCATCAAAATAACCTGTTGAAAGCTTCGTGTTAAATTCAGGTTCATAAAAAACGGAACATCCAATGTGCGGATGTTCCGTTTTTTATTCCCCAAACTGCATAAAAGAACAAAACAGAGTGAAATTTTCCATGCTTTGTACGATTTTACCCTATTTAACAAAGGGGCTATTATTATCTTGCGACTTGAAATTAGAACAAAATAAATCGGGTATTTTAATACTCGACCTCTTAAAAGTTTAAACCATGAGAAAAAAACTGACCTCAATCCTTTTTTTATTAACTGTCAGCTTAGGAAGCTTCGCTCAAGACCACAAACTTTCTGGCTATCTCTTTAGCTATTTCGAAGCCTCTGGCAAAGATTCCGAGGCAATTCGTTTTGCGGTGAGCGAAGATGCTGTCCATTGGACAGCCCTCAACAACAACCGGCCCGTCATCGACTCGAAAAGCATTTCGCAAACTGGCGGCGTGCGCGACCCGCACATTCTACGTGGAGAAGATGGCTGCTTTTATATGGTGGCAACCGACATGGCTACGCACAAAAACGGTTGGGGATCTAACCCCGGCATGGTTTTGATGAAATCAAATGACCTCATCAATTGGACACATTCCATCCTCGATTTCCCCACGCTTTTCCCAAAAACATTCGCCAATGTAAAATATGTGTGGGCTCCACAGACCATCTACGATGCGAAGAAGAAAAAATATATGATTTATTTCAGCGTGAAGTTTCACGATGAAGGCAGTCAGCTTGCCATCTACTACACCTATGCAAACAAAGATTTCACTGGGCTAGAGGGTGAGCCTAAGGTGCTTTTTGCCCCCAAGAATGAAGCCCTAGATGCCGATATTATCTGCAAAGATGGTTTGTTTCACTTGTTCTATAAAGGACACATTACCAACGCTGAAGGCAAGGTGGTGAAAAATGGCATCATGCAAGCCACTAGCAAGAAACTAACAGGTCCGTATGTTGATGATTCCAAACTCATTGATGAGTATGCCGATGACCGAAACACCAAGGTGGAAGGCTCGGGCATATTCAAAATCAACAACAAGGAGGAATACATCTTAATGTATGATGTATATTCTTCGAGAAGATATGAATTTCAGCGCAGTTCTGATTTGGTGAACTTCACCAGCACTTCTGAATCGTTCACCAAAGATTTCATGCCTCGCCATGGCACAGTCGTGGGCATCACGAAAGATGAAGCGCGCCGACTAAACAACAAATGGGGAGGTGTGCCTACCAAGTTACTCCAACCTCAAGCAGGCGAAACCTACACGTTCAACAACAATGGCAATCCAATTATTCGCCATCATTTCACTGCCGACCCTGCCGCCATGGTGCATCAAGATACCCTTTGGCTCTACACTGGGCACGACCATGAGGGCAATCAAAACAAGTATCGCATGTATGATTGGCTTTTGTTTTCAACCACCGACATGATGAATTGGACAGAACACCCTGTGCCACTTCGCATTGCCGATTTTAAATGGGCAAGAACCACTGGCGGAAAGGCTTATGCTGGTCATGTGGCAGAGCGAAATGGCAAATTCTATTTTTATGTGAGCACCGAGAAACCGGGCATTGGCGTGGCAGTAGCAGACCACCCTACAGGTCCTTTCAAAGATGCTTTGGGGAAACCATTGGTGACAAAAGCCGATTGTTTCGCCTCTACTCATGGTTGGTGCTGCATCGACCCTGCCATTTTCACCGACGATGATGGTACGCCTTGGATTTTCTGGGGAAATCGCGAGTGCTACTATGCCAAATTGAAAGACAACATGATTGAGTTAGATAGCGAAATCAAGCAAATTAAATTGACCGATGAGAGCGGTGTGCCCAATCTCACCGAAGCCCCATGGATCCACAAGAATGGCGATATTTATTACCTCACTTATGCCAGTGGTTTCCCTGAAACGATTGTCTATGCCACATCGAAAAGCCTGGAAGGACCTTGGGAATATGGAGGTTTGCTCAATGAGGTGGCCGGCAACTCCAACACCAATCACCAATCGATTGTGAATTTCAAAGGCGATTGGTATTTCATCTACCACACAGGCGCTTTGCAAAATGGCGGGTCGAGCTATAGTCGCTCGGTGTGTTCGGAGTTTTTGCACCACAAAAAGAACGGACAAATCGAACGCATTCAAATGAGTACCGAGGGTGCAGACCTCGACTATCAGCCTTACGACAATGTAAATAATCCTGTGATTCAGGGCTATTATGCCGATCCCGAGATTATTTTTTCTGAAAAAGAACAGAAATACTACATCTACCCCACATCCGATGGTTTCTACAATTGGCGTGGCACTTATTTCGAAACATTCTCTTCAACCGACTTGAAGAACTGGACAAACGAGGGGGTGATTCTCGACTTGCCACGCGATGTTTCGTGGGCTGATGAGCGTCCGTGGGCACCAACAGCCATTGAGCGAAAAATCAACGGTAAGTATAAATATTTCTACTATTTCACTGCCGATGGCAATATTGGTGTGGCTGTAAGCGATAGCCCTGCGGGTCCATTTAAAGACCCTCTAGGCAAAGCACTTATCGACTTTAAACCCGATGGAGTGAATCGTGGTGCTGTGATTGACCCCGATGTTTTTCACGACCCTGTGTCGGATAAATATTATCTCTATTGGGGAAATGGTTTTGTGGGTTGTGTAGAACTGAATGACGACATGATTTCCTTCGACCGCTCAAGCTTACAGCGCGATATGCGACCCGATGGCACTTACCGCGAAGGATTAGACGTGTTTTATCGAGATGGTAAATACTATTTTCTATGGTCGGAAGACGACACGCGCAGCGAAAACTATAAAGTGCGCTATGCTTACAGCGACTCGCCCACGGGCACACTGACGATACCTCGACACAACATTGTAATTCAAAAACGATTGGAAGATGGTATCTTTGGTGCTGGTCATCACTCAGTCATTAAAGTAAATGGCACAGCCGATGAATGGCGCATTGTCTATCATCGTTTCCGTCGCCCCAACTCGGTGAAGATGGGACGTTCAGGGGGGTATCATCGTGAAGTGTGTATCGACAAGCTCGAATTTAATGAAGATGGCACGATAAAAGAGGTTTATCCTACCCTATAGGTTATGATTCAAAAGCAAAAAGACAAGATACTGATTCTTGTCTTTTTGCTTTTCCAGTGGAGTTATCACTATTAGCTTTAACTTCATCAAGGTAATTTGGAATTGTTTATCTTTGCATCCTAACTTCAGTTTGCGATGTTGAAATTTTTATTTTACGTATTATCTTTATGCTGTACACATCTATTGATGTTTTCAGCTTGTCAAGCTCGACCTATGATTCAACCTGATTTTCTTCAACCCGGCGACACTATTCGGGTTATTGCTCCTGCAGGTGTGGTGGACACCGCTAAAACCAAAGCAGGATTGGCACTGTGGGAAAGTCGGGGATTTCATCTTGTGGTGGGCAGTCATGTTTATGATGTGAACAATCGTTTTGCAGGAAGCGATAGCAATCGCTTAAACGATTTACAGGAAGCCATGGACGACCCGTCATGCAAAGCTATCGTGTGCGTGCGTGGTGGCTATGGCTCGATACATTTAATCAACCAACTTGATTTCAGTAAATTTAAAAAGCATCCTAAATGGCTTGTGGGATTTTCCGACATTACGGTGCTTCATGAAGAGTTTCAGAAGCAAGGGTTCATGAGCATACATGGTCCGATGATTGCTTCGTCGTTGGTAGATGGCAAAGCCAGCGAAAGCTTTGAATATCTTCTTCAACTATTGCAAGGCGAAATTCCTTCTTACACCTTCAACGCCCACTTGCTCAACCGCTCGGGCGATGCTAAAGGGGAAATCATTGGCGGAAATTTATCTATTATATATAGTTTGCTTGGCGATAGCAGTATGCTGAATAGCGACGGTAAGATTCTTTTCATTGAGGATTTGGGCGAGCAACTTTATCACCTCGATCGCATGATGTATGCTTTGAGGCAATCGGGGAAGTTGAAGCATATAAAAGCTTTGCTTGTTGGCGAATTTATCGAAATGAAAGACACGGGAAATATGCGTCAATCGGTGGAAGAAATTATTCGTAATGCGGTGGAAGATTATGATTTCCCCGTGTATTTTGGCTTTCCTGCTGGGCATGACGACAATAATTACCCAATTGTGTTTGGTGAAAAATATGCCTTAGCAGAAGAGGAGGGAAAGGTCATGCTAACTCCCAAACCTTAAATCTTCTTTACCATGAATCAAGTTTTAGTTTGGTTACTCTTGCTACCCATTAAATTTTATCGGGCTGCCATATCTCCTTTATTTCCGCCAGTGTGCCGATACACGCCCACGTGCTCGCAATATGCTATGGATGCGCTGAAAGTGCATGGTCCGTTAGTGGGTTTGTGGCTTGCCACGAAGCGCATCTTGAGCTGCAATCCGTGGGGTGGTCACGGGCATGATCCTGTGCCTCCGAAAAAAGAATCTCCTTCAGTTTCCAAAAAGAAAGACTAGCCTGCTTTAAGATCATCGGGCAAGTTATTTGTTATCTCATTGTAGTTTTTTTATATATTTGCTTCCCTTGAAAAATGAATGTTACCATTTTCAGCTCACTCCTTCTTAAGGAATTGGAAGAACAAAATTTTAAACAGATGAAACGAATATTATTTATATTACTCATTGCGCTTTCGGCCTGCTCCCAAACAACGCAAAATAAAAAGCCATTGGTGGCGGTGAGCATTGTACCTCAACAATATTTTGTGAAAAGCATTGCCGACACTTTAGTTGACGTGCTTGTGTTGGTAGAACCGGGTGCTAGCCCAGAGCTTTACGAGCTTCGTCCTGCACAAATGGCGGCTCTTGCCAAAGCTTCGGCTTGGTTTGGCATTGGGAAAATCGATTTTGAGCAGGGGTGGAAACAAAAAATTCTTACAAGTAATCCTGATTTGCAGTTCTTCGACACTTCGGCGCAAGCCGATTTTATTGCCGAAGAGGTGCGTGTGCATGGCGACCATCAACATTTGCATGGTGTAGATCCTCACATTTGGTCAAGCCCCAAAGAAGGGTTGAAGATTGCCCATGAAACCTATCGTGCATTATGCCAACTGCTGCCCCAACAAGAGAAGCAGCTAACGGCAAACTATCAGCAATTGGTGCGTAAAATTGAAGCTCTTGATGCTGAAATTCAAGCTATTTTTGATGCTAGCACCACCAAAAGTTTCCTTATTTTCCATCCTTCGTTGAGCTATTTAGCGCGCGACTATGGGTTAAATCAAGTGCCTATTGAAATTGAAGGCAAAGAACCTTCGCCCAAATATCTGCAATCTTTTATGCAGCAAGCGCGCAGTTTGGAATTAACTCGCATTCTCATTCAAAAGGAATTTAGCAAAACCACCGCAGCGCAACTTGCCAAAGAAATTAATGGCAAACTGGTGGAAATTAATCCTCTCGGTGAAAACTGGTGCGACGAAATACGCCAAATAGCAAGAACCATCGCTCAAAAGAACTAGACGCATGGAAAAACTCATAGAGATTAAAAACCTGACCGTTCGATATGATGATACTGTGGCTCTTCAGCACGCCAATCTTACCATCAATGCACATGATTTCATCGGAATTATTGGTCCAAATGGTGGCGGAAAGACGAGCCTTATAAAAGCCATCTTGGGGTTGGTGAAGCCTAGCGAAGGTCAAGTGCTATTTCACCTAAGCAAAAAACGGGTGGGCTATTTACCTCAGGTGAACCAAGTTGACAAACAATTTCCGATTACGGTGCTCGATGTGGTGCGCTCGGGGCAAGCCCGTGGGGTGCTCAATCGTTTTGGCAAAAAGCAGCAGAAAAGCATTGCACGTGCCGAAAGCTTGCTTGCCGAGGTTGATGCGCTACACCTAAAGCATAAAGCGATTGGCGAACTATCGGGTGGACAAATGCAGCGAGTGTTTCTATGTCGGGCGCTCATGAATGCCCCCCAACTGCTCATTCTCGATGAACCCGACACTTATGTTGACAGTCAGTTTGAAGCGAGTCTCTACGAGAAGCTTCGCGAGCTAAATCAGCATATGGCTATTGTGCTGATTTCTCATGACATTGGCACTATTTCAAGCTATGTGAAAACTATTGCGTGTGTGAACAAAGATTTGCATTATCACCAAAGTAATGTGATTAGTTCCGAGCAATTGGCAGGCTACAATTGCCCCTTGCAAATTGTTTCGCATGGCGATATTCCCCACACCGTGCTTTGCAAACACAATAACAGAGATTAGAGGGCTGGGATTAGTTGCCTGCGGAAATGGATTAATAACTAATAATTAATAACTAACAATTTACACCTTGTTTGAATATAGTTTCTTCAACCATGCAGCTTTGGCATCGCTTTTTGCAGCTATCAGCTGTGGCATTATTGGCACCTACATTGTGTCTCGTCGCATTGTGTTCATTAGTGGCGGTATTACTCATGCTTCATTTGGTGGCATTGGCATTGGTTATTTTCTGGGTTTAAACCCCATCTTTGGTGCTGCTATATTTGCATTATTCTCAGCTTTAGGCATGGAGTACTTTACGCGTTCTGCCAAACTACGCGAAGATTCATCTATTGCCATTTGGTGGTCGTTAGGCATGGCCATTGGCATTATTTTCATTTACCTCACCCCAGGCTATGCCCCAAACCTCATGAGCTATTTGTTTGGTAGCATCTTAACGGTCTCTAATTCCGAAATATACTTTATGGCTGCACTCAGCCTTGTGCTCATTGTCGTGTTCACCCTCATGCACCGTGCAATTCTATCGGTAGCTTTCGACGAATCATTTGCGAAAACCACAGGGCTGCCGGTGCAAAGCATTAGTTATTTCATGATGTGCCTCATTGCCATCACCATTGTGCTCAACATTCGTGTGGTAGGCATTATCCTTATCATGTCTTTGCTCACCATTCCGCAAGCCACCGCCAACCTCTTCACCCAGAACTTTTCAAAAATGATGTGGCTTTCTGTTTTGGTGGCATTCATTGGCTCTTTTGGCGGACTGCTTCTTTCGTTTTATGCAGACATTCCATCGGGAGCTACTATCATTATCGTTTTGATTGCCCTTTTTGGTTTATGCAAAGTGGCAAGTTCAAGGTGGAGGAAGGCAAAATAATAGCATAAGGTGTCCTCTGGTGGAAACACTAGACTAATACCCTATGAGCTTGTCCCTATATGTCCCCTATCCTAGTCATTTTTGCTAAGAAAAATACCTTTTTATACGGAAATGTGTCTTTTTATTTGCGATTGATAAGTATAAATCCGTATCTTCGGTATGAAGAAAGCATAGTTTCATTAAAATATTAGGCTTTATGTGGGATAAACAATCATTAGTTGAACAACTAGAGAAACATTTCGGATTCAATCGCTTCAAGGGACAGCAAGAAGAAGTTATTACTAGCTTACTGAGTGGTCAAGACACTTTCGTGTTAATGCCCACAGGAGGTGGCAAGTCGCTTTGCTACCAACTTCCGGCGTTAATCATGGAAGGCACAGCCATTGTGGTATCGCCTCTCATTGCACTAATGAAGAACCAAGTAGATTCAATTCGCAATACAGGTGCCGACGACAGTGTGGCACATTTCTTAAACTCATCACTGAACAAGCAGGCTATCAACCAAGTAAAAGAAGATGTGTTGAGTGGCAAAACCAAGCTGCTTTATGTAGCTCCGGAATCTTTAACCAAAGAGGAAAATATTGATTTCTTGCGCCAAGCCAACATTTCATTTTATGCAATCGACGAGGCTCACTGTATCTCAGAATGGGGGCACGACTTCCGTCCAGAGTACCGTCGCATTCGTCCTATTGTTGAAGAAATAGGCAAAGCCCCTATCATTGCCCTAACAGCTACTGCAACAGCTAAGGTGCAACACGATATTCAGAAAACACTCGACATGCTTCAAGCTAAAGTTTTTAAGGCATCGTTCAACCGCCCCAACCTTTACTATGAAATTCGAGCTAAAGTAAAACCCGATAATCAAATCATTAAATACATCAAGCAACGCGAAGGAAAAAGCGGCATTATTTATTGTTTGAGCAGAAAGCGTGTGGAAGAACTTGCCGAGTTACTTGTGGTGAATGGTATTTCTGCACTTCCTTATCATGCAGGTATTGATGCAGCCACTCGAAGCGGAAATCAAGACAAATTCTTGATGGAAGAAGTAGATGTGATTGTAGCAACCATCGCCTTTGGTATGGGTATTGATAAGCCCGATGTGCGCTTTGTTATTCACTACGACATTCCCAAAAGTTTGGAAGGATACTACCAAGAAACCGGACGGGCTGGGCGCGATGGTGGCGAAGGGGAATGTATTACGTTTTATTCCTACAAAGACATTCAAAAACTAGAGAAATTCATGCACGGCAAGCCCGTGGCAGAACAAGAAATTGGTCACCAATTGTTGTTCGACACTGCTTCTTTTGCCGAATCTGCCATTTGTCGCCGTATTGTATTGCTCAATTATTTTGGCGAAAATTTAGACGAACCTTGTGGCAATTGCGACAACTGCCTTAACCCCAAAGAAGAAATAGATGCCACTGCCGATGTAGAAAAAATGCTTCGCACCGTGGCTGAAGTAAGAAGTAAATATAAAGCCGAACACATTACCGACATCCTTACCGGGAAATCTTCGGCTGCTGTGAAGTCTTTCAAACACGACGAACTTCAAAGCTTTGGCATCGGGAAAGACCACGACCACCACTATTGGAATGCGGTATTCCGCCAAACGATATTGTCGGGGTTAATATTGAAAGATATTGAAAACTACGGTATCCTTAAACTCACTGAAGCAGGCGAAAACTTCATTGCAAATCCCACAACATTTATGCTCGTGCGCAATCACGACTATAAAGGAGAAGAGGCTGAAGATCGTAAAGCACCTCAATCGAGTGCAGATGCTGGCGATCCTGAGCTATTTAGCTTGTTGAAAGATTTACGCAAAAAAGTGGCTAAAAAGCATAATTTGCCTCCTTATGTTATCTTTCAAGACCCCTCACTAGCCGATATGTCGATTCAATATCCGATTACCATCGATGAATTGACAAAAATTCAGGGTGTGGGCGAAGGTAAAGCCAAACGATTTGGTGGCGATTTTGTAAAACTCATTAAAGAATATGTTGATGAGAATGACATTGAGCGCGCGCAAGATTTGGTAGTACGTCAGGTAGCAAATAAATCAAAGAATAAAGTTTCTATCATTCAAATGATAGACCGCAAAACATCAATTGAAGATATTGCCAACTCACTAAACATTGAAGTGCCCGATGTAATTACAGAAGTAGAAGCTATTGTAAATGCCGGTACTCGCATTAACATCGACTATTGTGTAAACGATTTTGTAGATGAAGAGCTACAAGGCTATATCTTCGATTTCTTCCGCGAATCGACCAAAGGATCTATCGATGAAGCCCTAAATGAATTTGCCGAGGATGATTTAACAGAAGAGGATATCCGACTTATGCGAATTAAATTCATTTCCGACTTAGGAAACTAGCACTTAGCTTTAAAATAAAACCCAAACGCCGAAGGAGTAGCAAATTAATCTTGCACACCTTCGGCGTTAGTGCGTTTCCTAAATTTTCGTTTCGCTTTCCCACAAGCCCGAAACGAAAAACCACATATAAGCAGAAATTACTTGCATATGGTTTCCAAAACTATCTAACTTGTTTGTTTATGCAGAAACTCAAAGATTGTGTGTGTGTGTGTGTGTGTGTGTGTGTGTGTGTAATTTGAGAATTTTCTATTCGTATAACATCACGCAGAATAAAATAAAAAGGCGAGGTAGTGACTGGTGAATAAATTTTAACTAAATAGTTGCCAAATGCCACGCTTTGACAGCGTATTTAAATTTTCGAAATCAGGAATTACTTCATCCAATCGAATAGCGAGTAGCTAAACAAACCTTTTTCGCCAATTTTAATTTCAGGGATTACCACTAAAGATAGAAATGCAAGGGTCATAAATGGAGAATCTATATCGCACCCCATCTGGTGAGTCATCTCGCACAGGTCGATGTAACTGGCGGCAACCTCGTGCCCCTTTCTGTCGCTTATAATTCCGCCAACAGGCAATGGCAAAATCTCCGTTCTTTCATCAATACAGGCCGAAAGTCCACCCTTTTGTGCAATAACCGCATTGATTGCCCGAGCCAATTCCTTGTCGGAACAACCCACTGCAATGATATTGTGCGAATCGTGCGATATGGAACTTGCCACCGCCCCTTTTTTCAAGTTGAAACCTTGGCAAAATGCCACTTGTGGCGCAGCATTATGATAGCGATTGATATATACAATCTTCATCAAATCTTCATTAGGATCGCTCTCCAAATTTTCTGTAGCTTGTTTGGGCGAATAACTACCCACTGTTGTTATTAACTCCCCTTTAATCAACAATATGGTTTCAATAGAACCCAACACGGCTTTTCTTAACGAACTTACTTCTATTCCGCTGTGGTCGAAGTTGTTCATCCCCTCTATTACCAAAGGTTCCGTTTCGGCTGTTGCAAGCTTCTCCACGCCATCTACATACACCTGAGCCACATTAAATGCCTCTAAATCTTCCACCACCAAAAAGTCGGCTTTATCTCCCACTCGAAGCTGTCCCATATCGAGTTTATAATGATTAATAGGGTTGATAGATGCTATTTTTAGCACATCGAACAAATCGAATTTATCGGCAATGGCGCGCACCACCAATTTACTAATATGCCCCACCGATATAATTTCGTCGGGGTGTGAGTCGTCGGTGCAAAACATCACATCGTTAGGATTGGTTTTAATCAACGATTTTAATGCCTCGTAGTTGCGTGCGGCACTTCCCTCACGCAGCAAGATTTTCATGCCCAACTGTATTTTCTCTTGCGCTTCTTCTGCCGAAACGCACTCATGATCGGTGCTAATGCCACTGTTGGCATAGACTGCCAACTCATCTCCTCTTAGCAAAGGGGCGTGCCCATCCACTGGTAAACCATATTTTTTGGCCGATGCTAACTTTGCCATTACCTCGTCATCTTTCAAAAGCACACCGGGCACATTCATCATTTCTGAAAGCCCTACAAAGTGACCTGTTGATGCTAAGTTTTCCACATCGTCAGCCGTTAATATTCCGCCAGAAACATCGAAAGGCGTTGCCGGAACACACGATGGTATAGTGAAAAATGTTTTAATGGGTGACTTTTTACTATTCGATAGCATAAACTCCACCCCATTTACTCCCATAACATTGGCTATTTCATGCGGATCGGTTACTACGGACAAAGTGCCCGAACGAATAACCAATTCGCCAAAATTTTGAGGCGTTAGCATAGAACTTTCAATATGCATATGTGCATCAACAAAAACCGGAATGATATAGCCCTTTTCGGTTGTTGAGTGCTGATTAACAGCTACAATTACACCATTTTCTACTTCAATCGACCCTTGAATTATCTTTCGGCTAGGTATATCAACAATATTTCCGGCTATGTTTTTTTTTGATTGCTTCATCTGTTTGTAATTTCATTTTGAATGATAAACACCTATTCGCTGCTTGACATTCTAAAATAGATATTCCTGCTCAACCGCATGAAACAGGGTGTTAAGATTTCCGTTCTCATCTAAAAACACACGCCGAGATTCACCGCTGGGTGGCATAAGGGTGAGGACTTGAATTCACCAATGCCAACACTAAGCCACAAACAGCCAATGTATAACCTGGAGCTAATACGCTGACTCCATAATCTAGCCCTACTTGACAATAACGCTAACAAGCTACTTCACGGCTTTTTCATTTCAGTTTCACACAAAAGTATAAAAATCAGCCCATATTTTTCAGAAGTCGGTCAAAAACGATAAATTTGCAGCTCATTTTCCCCACGAGGGGATTCACTTAATGGAGGTTTTAAATGACAATCGAAAAAATACAAGCAGAAATTATCGAGGAATTCTCAATTTATGAGGACTGGATGGATAAATACGGCTACTTGATTGAGCTAGGCAACGAACTAGCAGACTTGAAGCCCGAAGACAAAAACGACCAACACATCATTAAGGGCTGCCAAAGCCGAGTGTGGTTAGTGCCCGAATTTAAAAATGGTAAAATCTATTTCCAAGGCGAAAGCGATGCCGTTATTGTAAAAGGCATTGTGGCACTGCTGCTACGCGTAGTATCGGGGCACACCCCAACTGAAATTTTAGATACCGATTTGCACTTTATCGACGAAATCGGGCTAAAACAACATCTTTCGCCCACTCGTTCTAACGGTTTGGTGGCCATGGTGAAACAAATTCGATTGTATGCTGTTGCATATCAAAAAATATCAGAATAAATAAACATGAGCGATAAAATAGATTTAATCATCGAAAACCTACGTACGGTTTACGACCCTGAAATCCCCGTAAACATCTACGACTTGGGATTGATATACAACGTGAATGTGGATGAAAACAACACCGCAAGCATTATAATGACCCTCACCGCTCCGGGATGCCCTGTGGCAGATATGCTCGTAGAAAATGTGCGCCAAGCGGCATTGGCTGCCGAAGGGGTGAACGATGCCTATGTAGAACTCACCTTCGACCCACCTTGGGATAAATCGATGATGAGCGAAGAAGCTCGACTGGAACTTGGTTTCTTTTAAACCATGCCACGCTGCACTGAAGATAAAATTAAAGCAAAAGCCCACGAACTGGGCTTTTTGTCGTGTGGGATAGCCCGTGCCGACCACCTCAGCGATTTCGAAGAGCGGCTGCACGATTACATCAACACCAATCGGTATGCCGATTTGCACTACATGGCACAAAACCAAGAGAAACGCTGCGATCCTCGGTTGTTGGTAGAAGGCTGTCAATCGGTAGTGTCGGTAACATTGAATTATTTCAATCCTCAACTCTCCACGCACACAGATGCCCCCATTCTTTCAAAATATGCCTACGGCAAAGATTATCATGTAGTGATGAAAGATAAGCTGCACGAACTGATGCACTTCATCAATGAAGAAATTGCGCCTTGCTCGGGCCGTGCCTTTGTTGATTCGGCCCCCGTAGGCGATAAACAATGGGCGCAACGCGCAGGATTGGGGTGGATTGGCAAAAACTCGCTGCTCATTACCCCATCGCATGGCAGCTTCGTGTTCATTGGCGAACTACTACTCGACCTTCAGCTCACACCCGATGCCCCCTACACTGCAAACCATTGCGGCACTTGCACTAAGTGCATAGATGCTTGCCCCACACAAGCCCTGCTAGCTCCAGGAAAGCTCGATGTGGCTCGCTGCATTTCTTATCACACCACAGCCAACAAAAGCAAAGAAATCGATGCTCGTTTTCAAGGAAAATTTCAAAATCGGGTGTTCGGTTGCGACATTTGTCAAGATGTTTGCCCATGGAACAGCAAAGCCATGACGCATGAGGAGCCCGAATTCACGCCCAAACCCGAATTGCTAAACCTCAGCACCACCGATTGGCAATCGCTCACCGAAGAACAATTTCGTGAACTCTTCCGCCACAGCCCCATAAAAAGAGCCAAATACCAAGGATTGATGCGGAATATCTCATTTATACATTAGCTCGCCTTGCAAACTGATAAAGCACCGATGCAACAACGGTGCAGCACGCCATGATAATCATGGTGGGCAACAAATCGCCCGTGTGAAACAAGGCAGGCAGCGAACCCACCACGCCACTCAAAGCAAAACGAAGCACCCCAATTACAGCATTGGCAGAGCCCGCTACTTCGGGGAAACTATTCAGAATGATCGAGGTGATATTCGAGAAAATAAATCCCATGCTGCCCACAAAGAACGACATCAAGCCAAAAGTCACCCACAAATTCGGATTGCCAAGCAACACCACAACCACAGCTACTAAACCAAACACTAACTGCCCGGCCAAACCAATTTTAAGCATCCGCTCGGGACTATACTTTTTCACCAATCGGAAATTGATGAACGTGAAAAGAATATTCAATGCAATATTACCACCGAAAAATAGGGGAAATTGTGTAACAGGCACCTGAAAATATTCTAAATACATGAAAGACGCGGAAGAAATGTAGGTAAACATTCCCGCCACTGCAAAGGTGTTGGTAAAAACCAATAAACTTGTGGGTTTCGAGCTAAATATCTTCCGATACGATTTAAACACTGCTTTAAACGAAAGTCGTCGGCTTTGCAACTCCCGAGGGTGCGACTCGGGCATAAAAACAAAGAACAACACAAAGGCTGTGAGTGCCATGCCCATCATAAAAATAAAAATCGTTTTCCAACCGAAACTCGTGAGTAACGCCGTGCCAATAACAGGCGCACAAAGAGGGGCAAGCATCATCACCATGCTTATCAGCGACGATAAACGCGCCACTTCTCTACCCTCAAACCAATCGCGGATAAATGCCATGTTCACCACCGAAGCACAACCTCCGCCAATGGCTTGAAAGAAACGCCATGTCCACAGCATATGCACATCTTGGGTGAAAACCGCCATCAAGCTCGACAAGGCAAACAATCCGGTGCCAAACAAAGCAATGGTTTTCCTACCGAAAGCATCGCTTGCCGGACCTCCAAAAAATTGCCCCACAGCCACGCCAATAAAATAAATGGTAACCGAAATTTCCATCTGGTGGAAATTCACCCCAAAATGCGCTGCCATGTACCCCAAAGCCGGAATATAGCTATCGGTTGCAATGGGCGACACTGCCGAAAGTAGGGCCAGTAAAAAGGTGATTTGTGCAATGAAAAATTTACTCCCCGGAACGAGTTTTATGCTTTTGTTTTCAGACATTCTATGTGCTATATTTTGACTCCAAATTAAAATCCGAAATTAAGCAAAATAGCCTTACGCTAAAGTCTAGCCTTGCAGAAATAACATTACATTCGCATTTAATTTATCAATACTTTAATCACGACAGCATGACATTTCAAAACATACGCATCATTGCCTTCGATGCCGATGATACGCTTTGGGCTACGGAAGACTATTTTCGTCTGGCAGAGCAACAATTTAGCAGAATCTTGCAAGACTATGGCACCCACGAGGAGTTAATGGAATTACACTTTGCCACCATCTTGCAAAATATGCCTATCTATGGGTTCGGGGTGAAAGCCTTTGTGCTATCTAGCCTTGAAGCGGCAATGAAAATTAGCAACTATCAGCTCACCAATGGGCAAACCGAAGCCATATTAAACATTGGGAAAGAAATGCTTAAATCGCCCGTTGAACTGCTCGGTGGCGTGAAAGAAACACTGCAAGCACTTCACAGAAAATATAAATTGGTGGTGCTCACTAAAGGCGATTTGCTCGACCAACAGCGCAAACTCAAAGCATCGGGCGTGGCACATTATTTCGACCACATGGAGGTCATGAGCGACAAGAAACAATCGGATTATGAAATACTCTTCCGACTTTTCCACATTCGCCCCGAACAATTCATGATGGTGGGCAACTCACTTAAATCGGATATTATTCCAATTGTGGAGCTTGGGGGCACAGCCGTTCACATTCCTTATCACACTACTTGGGCCTACGAGCAACTCGACAAAGAAGGAATAAACCGCCACCACTACCACAGCTTAGAAAACATTGGCGAACTCCTGTATTTGCTTAAGTCGAGCAATTAATGTATTATTGTTCTGTTGGAAATTCTAGTGGACTTGCTAACTCGAAAAGGGAAAACTCTGAGGGGCAATAGCTTCCTGAGCTAAAAAGCAAGCTGCAACTCTAAATTCGTAATCATGATACACGAAGGAAATATACTTAAAATGGAAAGCCAAATTGGCGAACCCATTAACTATTTTTTTCGCTTAGGCGAAACACTCATCCCGATGAATGAGCTGATTGGCAAGCACATCAAACTGCTATTTTCGGGGCAAATTAACTGCACAATCTGCGGAGCGAACATGAAAAAATCATATGGCACCGGATTTTGCTACAACTGCACGCAAACAGCACCTCAAGCCGATGAGAGCGTGTTTCACCCCGAGCTGTCGAGATCGCAATATGGCATTTATCGCGATAAAGATTATGCCCAAGCGCATGACTTGATAGACCACGTGGTTTACCTAGCCATTTCGAGCGGCTTGAAAGTGGGCGTTACACGCATTCACCAGGTACCCACACGCTGGATCGACCAAGGCGCAAGCGCTGCCATTGTGCTAGCTCAAACTCCAAACCGACATATTGCCGGAATTATTGAAAACTTCCTCAAACAATATTTCAGCGACAAAACGCATTGGCAAGCCATGCTGAAAAACGAAGTGAACGAAGGCATCAACCTAGTAGAAGAAAAACAAAAAGCCATTACCCTACTTCCCGCCGAACTTCAGCAATATGCTAGCAACGACAACAGCATAACAACACTGCACTACCCTGTGGAAAGCTACCCAAACAAACTAAACAGCCTGAGTTTCGACAAACAGGCTTGCATTGAGGGCACACTCACAGGCATTAAAGGGCAATACCTTTATTTTAATACGCACGAGGTGATAAACATTCGTCGCCACAGCGGATATTATGTACAACTTAGCTTCTAGAAATCAGCCATATTGTAAACTTTGAGCCAAGCAGCGCACCAAAGAGTGATTAAATCAGTTAAAGCTTTAATCCTCTAGCCTACAGCTTATTGCAAAATCGAAGTCTGCATAATGGCAAAAGTGCGGTTGTTTGCACATAATTTCGGCTGCAATTGCTTTATTTTGAATAATATTCAATTACTTTTGTTGAAACTATTTATAACCATTTAGAGAAATATCAATATGATGGAAAATACCGATTGGCAAAAAATTGGCTTTGGCTATCGCAAAACCAATGTAAACGTTCGTGCTTATTATAAGAATGGGAAATGGAGTGAGTTGGAAATCTCCGATTCTGAGTTTCTAAACTTACACATGGCTGCTACTTGTCTGCATTATGGTCAGGAAGCTTTCGAAGGACTAAAAGCTTTCCGTGGCAAAGACAACAAAGTGCGCGTATTTCGCATGGAAGAAAACGCCAAGCGATTGCAGGATTCTGCCGATGGTATTATGATGCCTCAAGTGCCTATGGATCTGTTCTGCGAAGCAGTAACTAAAGCCGTGCAAGAAAATGCCGAATTCATTCCTCCTTACGGTTCAGGCGCATCATTATATATCCGTCCTTTGCTCATTGGCACAGGCGTACAAATTGGGGTAAAACCAGCCGATGAATACCTTTTTGTGGTGTTCGTAATGCCTGTTGGTCCTTACTTCTCCGAAGGCTTCAAGCCCACTCAGTTTGTTATCATGCGCGAATACGACCGCTCGGCTCCTCTAGGTATGGGAAAATATAAAGTGGGTGGAAACTATGCCGCTAGCTTGGTTGCTGGTCATCATGCACATGAAGAAAACTTCTCGGCAGTGCTTTATCTTGATGCTGCTGAAAAGAAATATATCGACGAGTGTGGCGCAGCGAACTTGTTTGGCATTAAGGGCGACACTTATGTTACCCCACAATCAAGTTCTATTTTGCCTTCTATCACCAACAAAAGTATTATTCAGTTGGCGCAAGATTTGGGCTTAAATGTAGAGCGCCGAAAAGTGCCTGTGGAAGAGTTGGCAGAGTTCGATGAAGTGGGAGCCTGCGGAACAGCAGCCGTAATTTCGCCTATTAAGCGCATTTACGACCACGACTTAAACAAAGAATATCTTTATGGCAATGGCGAAGAAGCTGGGAAATGGAGTACTAAACTCTACAACCAACTACGTGCCATTCAACTAGCTGAGGTGGAAGATATTCACCAATGGAACACCATTATCGACTGCTAGATTTCAAAAGATATAAGCTCAAGCCTATCGAAAAACAAGAAAAGCCCTGAGGAAGCGACAAAGCGGTCGCCTCTTCAGGGCTTTTTGTCGGTATATGCCCCACATTAAGTGCAAATTGTGCTTGCGTTTATCGCTATCCCAAACAAAGTAAAAAAAACGCACCTTAAAATAGGAAGTTCAAAAGCTTATCCAGAACTCAGGTTATTAAAAGTGTCCGAACAATATGGAATAAACATTGTTTACCTACGATACTTAAACCTCCTCTCGTCAGGCTATATCAATTATAATTGCCGAAATTATCAAGACTGTATAACACAATTATTTTGAACAAATCTAAATAAAGGTCTTTTATTGCCGTCTTTTGAAATCTATCAGGTGGATTCTCAAGCTGTTAATGATAATATAAAAGTTTTTTATTCTACCGATTGATATATATTAAGAAAACTGTTATTCATTTGTACATACAAAACAAAGAAAAGCTTTATTAAGATGCTTATTCTGAGTGGCGGTTAAAACAGATTAAAACAATTACCTTTTATTTTATATTGAAAAATTAGAAATTATGAAAACAAAAATCTTTTCTTTAGGGCTGGCTCTTACATTAGGGCTGGCATCTGCTGCATTCGCGCAAGAAACTCCCGAAACTACCGGTGCAACACACGGCTCCAAGCCTAAAGCAGTCTTCGATGAAGCTGGAACATTAACTAATGCCCTTAACCCAATTGCAGGTAAAACGTATACTTACTCGGTGAATGTGGAAAACTTCGGAACAGGGTCAACCATTCACTGGATTGCAACGCAAAATGTGAATCTTTTGAATGTTTTTGCCGGTGCAAACATCATTCCTGCTAATAACACAGAGTTGATTGTAAATGCAAGCGATGCGTATAATGCTGCTGCTACTGCTACTGCTGATAACAATGCAATCGACATCAAGTGGAATTCTAAAATTACAACTGCAATCACTGACCTAGCTGCAAATCCAATCTTGGTGGCAGCCAAAGTGGAAGACTGTTCAAACAACTTGAAAGTGTATAGCATTACTCCGGTGAATGGTTTCATGGTGGACATCAAAAACGTGGAAAATGATGCGTACACATCATTAGATTACAACACCGTAGACGACCAATGTTTCTCTAAAATTGCTTCAGCAACTTGGAATGGCTCAGATATGGATTATAACTATGGTACAAACATTCTCTATTACGAAGTGGTGGCAACTAACTTCTCTGATTCTTGGGTACCTACTTTCAAAATTGAAGGGTTGAAAGGTGATCAAACAGCTACTTTGGAATGGTCATATACTGCTTACAATGGAGCTACCGGCACAAGCGATTATGCAGCTGCTGCAATTTCTCCTGAACTGGAAACTGCTGCTGTTAAGGTGGCTAGTGCAACCAATACTTCTGAGGGTGTTTCAATCTATGTGAAAGTAACGGTGAGCAACAATACTTACGAAGGTCTTACAGATGACGACATCGTGCTAAGCGTGAAAGGTACTGTGAATGGTGCTAAAGATAACGACCAATTGGCAACAGGTGGCGATGGTGGTTATACTGATAACAACGCGACGCAAACATTGACTAAACGTCCTACTATCACAGCAACTTCTGGAGTTATTTACTGATTCAAACTCTAAATAATTCACTTACGAATTAAAAAAATAAGGTAATAGGTTTTCATAATTAGTGAATCCCCGCTGCACGCGATGCAGCGGGGAATTCCTAGCTAAAGACCCTACCCTTTTCCCACCCCCAGATCTCCCTGCGGTGAAAACATTTGCTTCACATATTATCTCACTTGTTGCCCTCATGGTGATGTTTGCAGCGATGCCTTTGGCAACGTTTGCACAAACCACTGTGGCACAAAACTCAAGTACCATCTTGAGCGTGAGTAAAGAGATAAATGTGGTTTACACTTGGGATTTGTATTCAAGCGACACTAGAGAATTTGCCCACAGTACGGGCAACTTACCCACAAGTAGTGCTTTCTTTCTAAACAACTACAACAAAGGTGCAGCTGTAACGGTGCAATGGCTTAAAGCAGGTACATACTTCTTTAAGGTAACTGCCACTTATACCGACGGCCGCACCAACAACATCAAAGTTGGGCAAATGATTGTGAGTTCAAACTCGGTGAACCCTCCATTGGCTGTCAACGATGAGTATCAATTTGAGTGTATGCCACTTCAAGGTAACCTCTTGGCTAACGATCTCACCGATCCCGATGCTATTCGAACCAACATCACCTTACTTGAACCTAGCTGGGATGTACAAGGAGAATTTAAGATTAATCAGCAAGGCGTATTTGAATACACTTGCGAAGACCCTCTGCCTAACTCTGTAGATTCTATTCAATACGTACTGCAAAGTATGTATGCCGACCGTGAGCCTGTGGAAAGAAGAGCCATGGTGAGAATCTATGTGGGCGATGTGAACTGTAAGGCTCCTGCTATTCCTGAAGCAAAAGATGATTACTACACCATAGATTGTGGCACAAACACTATTGATGTGACCGAAAATGATGTGTTCGATAGCGATTTCGAAATTCAAATTGAAATCATTGAATGGCCTAGCAAAGGTACATTAGAATACATCAGCGACACTCAAGTAACTTACGTGCCCGATAGTAATACCTATGGTACCGACTATTTCAAATACGAAATATACTACAAAGAGTATTCTGAACGTTACGACCGTGCAGAAGCTACATTGATTATCCCCGATAACTTAAACTGCAACGAGAGCGACACAACCATGACCTTGTTCATCCCTGAGGCATTCACCCCTAACGGCGATGGTGTGCACGACACTTGGGTGATTGATGGCGCAGAGCTTAACCCAACTGCAACTATGACTGTTTACACTCGCAGTGGTGCCAAAGTGTTTGAACGCAAAAACTACGGTAGCATTGAGCACTGGGGACAAACCAACCGCTGGTGGAATGGTACCGATGCCAGCGGCAAACCGGTAGTGGCTGGAGTTTACCTCTACACCTACGACACCGGAAAATCGCTCATTAGAGGCTTCGTAATGGTGTCTTACGGCGAGGGACAAATTGGAAACTAATGTTAATGGAGTCCCTAAGATTGACTCTCAGCTGATTTTTAACTATTTTTGCTTTTCGAAAACAAAATTCACAGCTGATAGGCTCATGCAGACTCCAAAAATTCAACACACATTTACAGCAATAAACACAAGGCTCACGCTAATGTGCTTATTACTTGTTAGTGCTTGGAGTGCTCGGGCGCAAATTAATGTGAGCCAAGTGGGACGATACTACACCGAGCCAATATTTACCCAATACATGAGCGGTATGCAATTAATCAACCCGGCTTATGTGGGTATGTGGGATCGGGTAGGTGTGCAGTTCTTCACCAGGCAAGATTATGCCGGGCAAAATGGTGCTCCCATGATGCTCTACTTCAGCGGATATAAACCTGTGGTGAACAAAAAGAATGGGGCTGGGCTAAACATTTCTTACGAGCGTGTGGGCTATGAGAATAAACTCACCGTAACGGGCGACTATGCTTATGAAGCTAAAATCAACTGGAAAACATATCTGCGCTTGGGGCTAAAAGTGGGCTTTGTGAACTACGACAACTACCTCAGCAAATACATTACTGACTTGGGGATACAAGTGCCCGACGAAGCTCTAATGGTTGACATCAACCAGAATTTCATGCTAAAATGGGGAGTGGGCATTATTTGGTACACCCCCGAATACTACATCGGCTTATCTATTCCTCAAATTGTGAATAATAACTACCGTGCCGATGTGGCCAACTTCTCTTCCATTGCCGACACACGCGACATTTACCTCATGGGTGGTTATTTCTTTGGCAAACAAAGGCAAGTGCGATTTAAACCCACCATGAAACTGCGCATAGGATTCGGTGAAGAGAATGTTACCACAGCTCTCGATATGGGGGTGAACTGGATGTTCTGGAATAAGTTTTGGCTAGGTGGAATGTACAGAACCGATGGCACCTGCGCCTTTATTACGCAGTTCATGATTATAAAAAACACTACTATTGGCTATGCGCTTGAACTTCCGCTAGGCACCGATTTGGGTGCACAGCTACAAAGTCACGAAATACGCATCGTGTTTGAATATGACTTCTTCAAGCGCGACAACCTGCGCCAAGCTTTCTTCTAAAAACCAATAATATTTGAGGTTTGCCATGAGTTCAGCAGCCCAATTTACAGCATAAAAAAGTAGCGACGGGAAAACTCATCGCTACTTTTTTAGTATTTCTGCTCTAGCAGATTGACTTAAATGCCGAGGCTCTTTTTAATTGTATCCACGTAGTCGAGTTTTTCCCAAGTGAACAACTCTACCTCTACCGACACGCTATCTTGATAAGGCGATGTGAAATGTTTAGTTACTACTTGTGGCTCGCGTCCCATGTGTCCATAGGCTGCTGTTTCTTCATAAATAGGATTACGCAATTTCAAACGTTCTTCGATAGCCGCTGGTCGCAAGTCGAACAATTCTTCTACTTTACGAGCAATTGCGCCATCGTCTTCTTTCACATTCGATGTGCCATAGGTGTTTACATACACTCCCACAGGTTTTGCTACTCCAATGGCATAGGCCAATTGCACCAACACTTCGTCGGCCACTCCTGCTGCTACCAAGTTTTTCGCAATGTGGCGAGAAGCGTAGGCTGCCGAACGGTCAACTTTTGAAGGGTCTTTTCCGGAGAATGCACCACCACCATGCGCCCCTTTACCACCGTAAGTATCTACGATAATTTTGCGCCCTGTAAGCCCAGTATCGCCATGAGGACCACCAATTACGAACTTGCCGGTGGGGTTCACATGATATTTAATGTCGGAGCCAAAAAGCACTTGCACTCGCTCAGGCAATAAGGCAATTACACGAGGCATTAGTATGTGAATTACATCGTCTTTAATTTTCGCTAGCATAGGTTCATCGGCATCAAACTCATCATGCTGTGTTGAAACCACAATAGCTTCAATGCGCTTAGGCGAGTTGTCGTCGTTATATTCAATGGTAACTTGCGATTTTGAATCAGGGCGGAGGTAAGTCATTTCTTTTCCCTCGCGACGGATTTCAGCCAAAACCATCAATATTTTGTGCGATAGCTCTAAAGGTAGCGGCATGAAATTGTCGGTTTCTCTTGAAGCGTAACCAAACATCATACCTTGGTCGCCAGCGCCTTGATCCATTCTATCTTGCTTATCAACCCCTCGGTTGATATCGTCGCTTTGCTCATGCAAAGCCGAAAGCACACCACAAGAACTGCCATCGAAGCGATATTCAGCTTTGGTGTATCCAATGCGATTAATCACCTTACGGGCTGTTTCTTGCACATCAACATAGGCATTCGATTTCACCTCGCCAGCAATAACCACCTGTCCTGTAGTAACGAGGGTTTCAGCAGCCACTTTTGAGTTTTTGTCGAAAGCTAGAAATTCATCGAGTAGTGCGTCTGAAATTTGATCCGACACTTTGTCGGGGTGTCCTTCCGACACCGATTCACTTGTAAATAAGTAACTCATTTTTAAAAAGTATTTACGCTCATGGGGCAAACCATCAGCAATCATATAATAAAAATAGAGTGGAAAAGGAGGGATATAAATATGCGAAGTTACTAGTGTAGAACGCATCGACTGCTTTAGCATTTTTTATCGTGGTTGCAATCAATCCCAAATCTATCCACAACGATGCCACAAAGATAATCTATAATTCGGGCATTTCCTCGTATTCCCTAACTATTTTATTCCCTAAGACAATTTGTTAACACCAGTTGTTCAAAATAAAATGGGGAAAACGGCATGAATTGGACGGCTGAATGAAGCTTTACTAACTCAAAGAAAAACAAACCCATCCGTGGGACTATTCAATTGGGTTCAGAATGCATCGACTTGAGTTAATCTCGATAAAAGAAGTCAAGTTTAAGAACAAATGTTAAGTGCATGGATAACTAAGCATTTATTCGTAGCTTTGCCCTTTCATTTGTAAAGTATATCAACATGGGAACTTATAATGACATTCGCCCCTATCATGATTCAGAAGTGAATGATTACATTCAAAAATTATTAAAAGACGAGGCATTTATTGGGGTGATGTACCATGTGCTTAACGGCGACAAAGCTAAAGTAGAAGCCACTTCTGCTATGTTGTCTCAAGTGCAAACACGCTATGAATTTCAAATGAAATTTATTTGTCCACTCATTGAACAGTGGATCATCGACCGCACTACAAGCGGTGTTACAAGCAGCGGACTAGAAAAACTGGACCAGTCGAAAGGTTATCTATTCATATCAAATCACCGAGATATTATCTTAGATTCTGCTATCATGAATTATTTGATGGCAAAAAGCGGTTTAGACACTACTGAAATTGCCATTGGCGACAATCTACTCATTTACGATTGGATTCTACACTTGGTGAAACTAAATGGGGCATTTGAAGTAAAACGCAACTTGCCGGCACGCGAACTTTTGGTAGCTTCGAAAAAGATGTCGGCTTACATTCGCGAACGCATTAGCAAAGAGCAAATTTCAGTGTGGATTGCACAACGCGAAGGACGAACTAAGGATGGAAACGACCAAACTCAGCAAGCTTTGTTGAAGATGTTCAACCTAAGCAATAGCAAAGATTTTGTTTCCGGATTTGAGGAACTTAACATTGTGCCTCTTTCTATTTCCTATGAGCGTGAACCCTGTGGTATTTCGAAGGTGGAAGAACTGTATAAAAAAGAGGTAGATGGTGGCTTCCAGAAAACAAAAAAAGATGACCTCATGAGTATGGCTCTAGGTCTGATTCGACCTAAAGGAAGGGTGCACTTTTCTTTTGGTACACCCATTGAGGTGGCTAAGGTTATTGGCGATTCTGATAATACCAATGCAAACCTCAAGTTATTAACCGATGCTATTGATAAGGAAATTCACAGCAACTACAAGCTCTTCCCTTACAATTATTTGGCTGCCGATATGCTTCGCGGAGAAACAAAATATGCCGATAAGGTGGACGAGGCTTCGCGCCAGAAATTCAACGAATTGCTCCATGACTTGGTAAAAACGATTGGCGAAGGCAATGCTGAACTGCAAAAGCAAATGTTCATTAATATGTATGCCCAACCGGTTATTAATCACGAAAATATTTAGCAAGAAAATCTGAATCTCATGAAACACGTTTTATTCATGGTGTGCTTACTCTGGGCAGGAAGCGGCTTCGGACAAGGAAAATATAGCACCACGCAGTTTGACAAACTAACCGAAGTGAAAGGCTCGAAGTTTGTAATTGCATCGGTGAATGATTGGAGTAAGAACATTCAAACCAAAGACCGATATTTGCTTTTTATTAATACGGCTACGGGTGAAAGCAATCAGATGAAATTTCCTTTGGGGAGTAAGATCAACCAAGTAGAACAGGTGAAAATTGATGAGCTTGGTATCAACCTGATATTGGTAGAAGCCCAAACGGTAGATTTAGATGGTAAAACAGGCATTGATTGGAACGACCCCACGCAGCTCATTATTTTGCCCACTAGTGGGGAAGGTGGCACTAAGCTTACGGAGGATAGTTTCTTTGTTCGCAAATGGTCGGTGAATGAAACCACAGGCACTATTGTGGTGACTGGCTACTCAAACAACGCAAGTAAAGAGAATAAGTATAATCGAAAATCGGAACAAAATGAAATTCGCATTTACGATTTAAAGAGCTTGAAGCTGATGCACAACATTAAATAATTAGGCTGTGCTGCGATAAAAACAAATGGTTGGAGGTATTAACTTCCAACCATTTGTTCTTCTACAACTTGCTTTGCATGGTTATATCCGAGCTGTATAATTTCGTCAATCTTAGCAAAATCCCACATCGAATAATTAGAAAGCTCTGATGGCTCAAACCAATACTCGCAGTGAATCTTGCTATTTCTCACGTTCTGCTGAATGCCGAGCAAAAACACTTTTTCTGCCACGGTTTTTGCCCCTTCTACCTTATCGCTTTTCACATATGGCACTACATTTGAGCCTATAATCGTGTCGCAATCTAGCATGAGTGGTTCGGCAGGCAAATTCATGAGCAATCCCCCATCAATGTAGGTAATGCCTTCGATAACCGTTGGCACAAAAGCAATGGGCACCGAGGAACTAGCTGAGATCCACTCGGCAAGATTGTCTCCTTGGCTCACCACTTTCAATCGCCCCGAGTTTAGATTGGTTGCTGTAATATATAATGGGGTCTTTAATTCCTTAAAGCTATCGTGAACAATGTATTTATTCAGCAATTTGCGAGCCCCTTTCAAGTTTACCACTCCCCCATGAAAAAAATCGATACTAAAGCTTGAGCGGATATTTTCAGTTTTAAACATATGGAGAATTTCATCGGCTTTGTAACCCTCGCAATACAGTGCCCCAATAATAGAGCCCATGCTTGTGCCGGCAATCTTGGTTATCTCAATATGAGATTCTTCTAATGCTTTAAGCACCCCAATGTGTGCCAATCCTTTTGCTCCGCCACCGCCAAGTGCTAATCCTACTTTCCCTAGTCGTTTCATTTAAATGTCTCTAATTGTGCAAATTGTTGAATTATCTCAACCATTTGATTCTAAGATCGAGGGTTTCCCTGCCTCAACCAATTGTTAAACACCTACTGGAGTGCATCGGTTCGTTGTTATGAAGATTTCATTTGCTTGAAAATATCCCAAAGCACAATGCCTGCACTCACCGACACATTGAAAGAGTGTTTAGTACCAAATTGGGGGATTTCAATTGCCCCATCGCACATATCAATCACCGTTTGCTGCACCCCCTTCACCTCATTGCCAAAAACCAACGCGATTTTTTGATAAGCCGTGGCATCGAAATCGGGGAGCATGATGCTGTTTTGCACTTGCTCGATAGCAAACACGGTGAATCCGTCGGCTTTCAGTTGTGCTACCGACTCTTCGGTGGTTTCAACGTGCTGCCAATTCACGGTATCTTCAGCGCCAAGGGCTGTTTTGTGAATATCTTTATTGGGTGGAGTGGCTGTATATCCGCACAAATGAATGCTTTGAATGAGCATAGCATCGGATGTGCGAAAGAAAGAGCCAATGTTGTTGCAGCTTCGCACATTGTCGAGCACCACCACAATCGGGATTTTTTCTATTTGTTCGTATTGTTGCGCATCAACGCGCCCTAGTTCGTGTGTTCTTAATTTTTTATGCATTTGTTGTATTTGTTGAAGGTTGATTCGTTGAGCGTTGCATTAGCACCCCTTTCTTCGCACCGGCATGGTCATACATCGTGCACCACCGCCACCGCGCGCTAACTCCGAACCGGCAATGGTGACTACACATTTGCTATCGGTTGGGATTTCCGCTTTTCCACTGATAACATCAACAGCCGGTATGACTTCAAATCCGTTTTTGTTCAGTTCCTCAATGGTGTTTACATTTCGCTCGTAGCCTATAATTTGTCCGGGAGAAAAGGCGAAGAAGTTCGCACCGCTGTGCCATTGCTCTCGCTCTTGTGTCCAGATATCTTTGCTTCCACCGCAAGCGATAGGCTTCATATCCATGCCTAATTTTGCGAGTGCTTTGGGTAGGTTTTGTTCTTCATAAATTCTTTTCACCTTGCCATTATCTACTTCAATATGTATGGTGTGGAAACGTGTAGAATCAAGAATCAACGGCTCATAAACCATGCAGGCATCGGGTGCTAGAAAGGTGAACACCATGTCGAGGTGAATGAAACTTTCGGGTGCTTCGGGCAGCTCTTGCACCAAAATATGCTTCAAGCCTTGCTTCTTTTGCTTAATATGCTCAATAATCCCATCGATAGCTTGGGTGGAAGTACGCACGCCTGTGCCGATAACTAAGATATCTTCGCGTGCTACCTGAAAGTCGCCCCCTTCTAGGTTAATACCTTCCGCAGTGCTTGTGCGAATTACTTGCGTTTGCACTTTGGGGTTGTGGGTGAAAATAGATTCCATAATCAATGCCTCACGATTGCGCACGGCATTTGCCATATTCCCAATAAGCACCTCGTGCACAAACGACATAGAGGCATCGCGGGTAAAAAAGAAGTTATGCAACGGAAAAAGACTGAAACGCTCATTGCTGAGGTAGCGGGTAAGGTTATTTCGCTTGATGGGCACTCCTTGAATGAGCTTTTTTGCCAACTCTTCGGGAGGGCATCTTAGCAAATCGCTTTGAATCATTTCGGCTTGCTCTTGTGCACAAATTGTTCTCACCAGATCAAACTTTACATCGTCATCGTGCAGAATATCGCCGAACAACTCCTCCACCTCATAGCAAGTGGCCACTTTTTGTAATACCCCTTTCATCTGGCGATATTCATCGCGCGCCACCGACAGATTTAAAATGTCGCTATACAACGCTCGTTTAGCCGTTTCGGGAGTCATTTCCTCTACCTCAATACCCGGTGTGTGTGTGATAACCGCCTCTAGTTTTCCAAATTCAGAATGTACATTTACCTTCATGTGCTTTATGATTTTAGTGCGAAGTTACAATATGCTGCGTGCGAAGTTTTAACGTGCAAAATACAAAGATACTGCACCATTAACCTCAACCATGCAAAGATAACGAGAAAAGCGAAATAAACCAACTTTGTATATTTATGCAAAAATTACAATGTGTTTTTCTATTCCCTCTACGCAAATAAAGCTTCATTTGGAGAAAATGGGCAACAAGGGTTCAGGCTATAAAAAATTTTCTTTTAAGCGTTTTCGTATTGGCTCGTCATTTGTTTTAATGCTGCATATACCACTGCAATAGACAGCAACACAAAAAACAAGCTTGCCATTTCTTCATGCTGTATGTTGCGGAATTGCAGGTTATTTTATTTCATTTGCAATAACATTTATTGGCGTTGTGTTGTTGATGGCATATTTGAAACAGAGAGTTAATAACCAATCAAAATTAGCAAATTAATCAATCAAAAATCATTTAATAAATTCAAAAATGGAATCTATCACACGTAAACATCACTATCTGGGCTTAACTAGCTCCGAGGTGCTAGAGAGCCGCAAGAAACATGGGGAGAATGTGCTGACGCCTCCTGAGAAGGAGTCGTTATGGTCGCAATTCTTGGAAATGTTTGAAGACCCCATCATCAAGATTCTCTTGGGGGCGCTATATCTTTCAATTTTAGTGGCATTCTTCGAGATTTTTGAAATCGTGGGAGTTGTCATTCCTTTGGGTATTCTTGTGCTGAGTTTGTCTCTCCGATTTTTCAACATTAAGACCATTGAAGATGGGAAGGCTTCATCGAAAAAGTATGATTGGTTTGTAATCATTCTCTTTGCAGCGCTGGTGTCGATGCTAGTGATTCCTTTTCTGATTTGGAAGTACAATGTAAGCTATGGCGTAATCTTCGAGCCGCTAGGCATTCTACTTGCGGTGCTGCTTGCCACGGTGGTTGGATTCCTTTTTAATGTGAGTGCGCACCGAAAATTCGATGTGCTGAATAAAGTCAACGATGACACGCTGGTCAAAGTGATTCGTGAGGAGGTTATCTGTGAGATTTCTAAAAAGGAGGTGGTCGTGGGTGATGTCGTTATCTTGGAAACAGGCGAAGAAGTGCCCGCTGATGGAGAATTGCTTGAGGCGGTTTCGTTGCAAGTCAATGAATCAACTCTAACAGGGGAGCCCGTAATGAAGAAAACCACCAACCCTGCGGACTTCGATTCGAGTGCCACCTATCCATCAAATCAGGTGTTGCGAGGCACAACAGTGGTGGACGGGCATGGAATGGTGCGGATTGCGAAAGTGGGAGATGCAACGGAATATGGTAAGGTCTATGAGGGGTCGCGGATTGACAATTCGGTGGAAACTCCCTTGAACGAACAGCTCAATAAGTTGGCGGACTTGATTACAAAAGTCAGCTACGCCATTGCGGTGCTCATCATCGTTGGTCGTCTGTTCATGTATTTCACCACTAATGGGTTCGCCGATCTCAATTGGGTGGAGTTTGGTAGTTTCCTCTTGCAAACTGTCATGATAGCCATTACGCTGATTGTAGTGACAGTACCCGAGGGTTTACCAATGAGTGTAACCTTGAGTTTGGCATTGAGCATGAAGCGTATGCTTTCAACCAATAACTTGGTGCGCAAGATGCACGCTTGTGAAACAATGGGGGCAACCACGGTCATTTGCACCGACAAGACCGGAACGCTCACCCAAAATCAGATGAAAATTCATGAAACATATTTTTCGGGGCTTGCCACTCAAAAGTTGGGCGATGATGATATCAGCAAACTCATCATGGAGGGCATTGCGGTCAACTCAACCGCTTTCTTAGATTATTCTGATAAAAACAAGATTAAAGCACTAGGCAATCCAACCGAAGGGGCACTATTAATGTGGCTTCAAGAGAATGGAAAGGACTATTTGCCTTTGCGCGAAAATGCCGAAGTGGTGGAGCAATTGACCTTTTCGACAGAACGAAAATTCATGGCAACCATTGTGAGCTCGGCTCAATTGGGCAAGAAGATACTTTATGTGAAAGGGGCCCCCGAGATTGTGCTTGGTTTGAGCAATAGCGTGAAGACAGTTGATATAAGCGTGCCAGCAGCGGAACAAAAGCAGCGGATTGAGGCGCAATTGTTGGCTTATCAGAATCAGGCAATGCGAACTCTAGGTTTTGCCTATCAGTTGGTAGACGATTCAACGGAATATATCAGAGATGGCAAGTTGGTGAATGTCGATTTGTCGTTTTTGGGGATTGTGGCGATTGCCGACCCTGTTCGTCCTGAAGTGCCCGATGCCGTGAAAAGCTGTTTGAATGCGGGCATTGAGGTGAAAATTGTTACGGGCGATACGCCTGGAACGGCAAAAGAGATTGGTCGTCAAGTTGGTTTGTGGACTCCGAAGGATTCCGACAGAAACCACCTGACTGGTCCTGAATTTGCTACCATGTCGGATGACGAGCTGAAAGAGCGCATCCTAGATTTAAAGATTTTATCGCGTGCGAAGCCTATGGATAAGCAACGCTTAGTTAAATTACTGCAAGACAAGGATCAAGTGGTGGCAGTGACGGGTGATGGCACAAATGATGCTCCGGCACTGAATGCCGCTCAGGTTGGTTTGTCGATGGGCGATGGCACATCGGTGGCGAAAGAGGCGAGCGATATTACGATCCTCGATAATTCATTTAGCAGTATTTCTCGTGCGGTGATGTGGGGTCGCTCGCTATATCAGAATATTCAGCGATTCATCTTGTTCCAAATGACCATCAACGTAACCGCTTGTTTGATTGTGTTGATTGGTGCTTTCCTCGGAACGGAGTCGCCGCTGACAGTCACTCAGATGCTATGGGTGAACCTCATCATGGACACTTTTGCAGCACTAGCATTGGCATCATTGCCACCCAATGAGCGAGTGATGGACAATAAGCCTCGCCAAACATCTGATTTCATCATCAGCAAGCCAATGGCGAAACTGATATTGGGAGTGGGCTTGCTGTTTGTGGTGCTTTTATTGGGCTTGATTCAATATTTCCGCCATGTAGATATAACTTCATTGACTCAATTCAGCATATCAGATTTCTGCCATAACTTCTTCAACTTCTCAAGAGCTGAAGGTGGATTGAGTGCCTATGAGCTATCAATGTTCTTCACCATCTTTGTGACTCTACAGTTCTGGAATATGTTTAATGCAAAAGCATTCATGACAGGAAAATCGGCTTTTGCATCGCTTGGTGAGTCGAAACAGTTCATGCTAATTGCAGCGGTGATTTTAGTTGGTCAATGGTTTATCGTTACCCTCGGAGGCAGCATGTTCAACGTTGTGTCACTGCTCTGGGAAGATTGGGGAATAATCATCGCTTCAACCTCCGTGGTGCTTTGGATTGGCGAAGTATTTAAAAGTAAAAGGTAAAGGTGAAAAAGTGAACTCCTCAGCTTGATTTTCGAGCTGAGGAGTTTTGTTTTTGTGTCGGTCTTTTTCCTTGGAGGTTGCCGAGGGACAATCCCCCTATCAGTAGCGATGTTATCCGTGTTTTAGAGGGGAGTTCGAGTGTTTAAGCGAGATAATATCCCTATAAATGGGGATGCGCAGGGGATTTTAAGGCTTTATCTTTGTAGAGAAAATTGCAGAATGGATTCTTTGATTTTGCGAGGAGCAACTTCACCAAAGAACGAAAGAGTTAAGAGGGATTTAGACGCAAAGATAACAGCAGATGACTAACATTATTGAGTGCAAAAACATCACTCACCATTATGGTTCAAGATTAATATATGAGAACCTTAATTTTGAGGTAAAGCAAGGCAAAGTTCTCGGGCTTTTAGGTAAAAATGGTACGGGCAAAACAACCATCATAAACATTCTCAATGGCTACTTGCAGCCCACGTCGGGCGAGTGTAGCCTGTTTGGGCAGAAGATGGAACAACTCACTCCCGAAGCGAAGGGCAACATTGGGCTATTGCTTGAAGGTCATGTGCAGCACAACTACTTCACCGTAGAGCAGATTGAGAAGTATTACAGTGGGTTTTTCAAAAAATGGAAGCGAGAGGCTTATTACGAGTTGCTTCAAAAACTACAAGTTGTCCCCACGCAGAAGCTGAGTTCCATGTCATGTGGGCAACGCTCGCAAGTGGCATTGGGCTTACTCTTTGCGCAAGACCCTGAGCTGCTCATCATGGATGACTTCTCGATGGGGCTCGACCCCGGCTATCGCCGTTTGTTTGTGCAATACCTCCGCGAATTTGCAACGGCAGAAAATAAAACAATTTTCCTCACCTCGCACATCATTCAAGATATGGAGATGCTGATTGATGACTGCATGATTATGGACTATGGTAAACTACTCTTACACCGCCCCACGCACGAAATTCTAGCGCATTTCAAACGCTATGAGTTCACTGGCAATAACGAGTTGGAGAACTCCGACGGGCGTTTCTGGAACACCGAGAAGTTAGGAAACACATGGGAGACCTATTCCTTTGCATCGGAAGAAGACGTGAAGGCAGAGTTGCAAAGACAAGGAGCATCATTCCTCGGTTCGAGCAGTTTGTCGTTGGAGGATGCGTTTATTGGATTAACAGGTAAATATTAAGCGATGTACAAATCAATACTATATAAAGAGTGGGTGAAAACAGGCAGGTTGGTAGGCATTCTGTTTCTCGTTCTGATGGCAGTTATTAGCTATGTTTTTATACTCAACTCGCAACAACTGCGCATGAGTGGTGCCGTCAATGTGTGGGAAACAGTCATCACCCAAGACTTGCCGCTAGTGGCTAGCTTGAAATGGCTTCCCCTATTATTGTCTATTCTTTTATCCTTGGCGCAATTTGTGCCCGAGATGCAAAGCAGGCGACTAAAACTAACGCTTCATCTTCCCATGAACGACATGTCAATCATGCTCACCATGCTGGGTTATGGTTTGCTGATTTTGTTGCTGTCTTTCGCGCTTACAGTGGCGATTATTGCCGTTGGCTTTCATGCGTGGTTTGCTCCCGAATTGATTGCTAATTCGGTTTGGCAACTGGCGCCTTGGTTTCTGGCTTCCTTTGTAGGCTATGCACTCACCGCATGGGTGTGCCTGGAACCAACTTGGCGGCAACGACTATTAAACACCCTGATTGCAGTGGGCATATTGTCGATTTTCTTTGTGCCGTCGTTTTCTACAGGTTATCAATTTTTCCTCCCCATCCTCGTGTTGCTAAGCTTAATTAGCTTTTTGTTTCCGTTTTTCTCGGTGGCACGATTCAAGGAAGGGGCGCATTAGTAAATCGAAAAAGAAAAAAGCATGAAACAACTAAAGAAATATACCTATCCTGCACTAATACTTTGCACCACCTTGGTATCATTGATTTTTATTCCCTCGCTGGTGAAGAAAGCCACTGTGGAGCCCAATCGCTATCCTTTTGTGTATTACAGCACCATAGCAGAGGAACTGTGCATAGTTGATTACAAAAACGACACCGCAGCAGCTATTGAGGTTACGGGTAAAGTTTATCGCACACAAGAAGAAGCCGATTCGGTTCTTCCAATTTTAAAGTATCGCCAGCTCATGTCCGACGGCTTATTGCCCGACTCGATTAAAGGGAAAGAAACATCGGCACGAACCATACGAGCCGAGAATGTGATTTACCTATTTAAAGCCAGTGCTTGGCAGTCGCCACAACCATCGCTATACATCATGTATGAGTCGATGCCTGTGCGTGTGGGGTTGGAATCGCCCGGCGATGTGTTTCGACTAAAAGATAAGATTGAGTTTATCGACATCAAAACCAATAGCATTGAAACCGAGAAATCGGCACTATTTCAAGCGGCCTTAGAGAAACACGGCTTTGCATTTCCTGCCCAATGGTGCAACGGAAACATGACTACCCGCAAACCCTACGATGAAGGCTACTTCGTGCTCGATGCACAGAATCAGCTCTTTCATATGAAGATGGTGAATGGTCGCCCCTATGTGAAGAACACAGGCATTGGCAAAGACATCAACATCCAGTGGTTTGACATGCAAGAGGCGGGCAATCGGCGCTACTACGGTTTCATCTATGACACTGCGGGCGCGATGTACATCATCGGCTATGAAGATGGAACCTATCATTACCAGAAGCTTGATATTGCTCCGCTCAATTTAGCGACCGATGACATCATGATTATGGGCAACCTGTTTTATTGGACCGTTAGCGTAAGCACCGAAACAGGCAAAGTATACTACGGTTTAGAAAAAGATAGTCTCAACCGATTATCGGAACATTTCATACCTAAAACAAAAGATAATTGGGATCAGATTTCGCAGATTCTATTCCCTTTTTATATTCGTTTAGAATCGCCATACACCTACTGGGTATATCCCGAGTTTATTTACACCAGCCATTATGCTTGGCTAACCAACCTGATACTTGCCCTAGCCTTCTTCTTTCTGGCTAAGAAAAGAACTTCATGCAATAAAACCATTTGTAGTATCTGGATATTGCTAGCTGGTATTGCCGGACTTGTAGCTTGCTTGCTCATCCCCGCTCCATCGAAAATAAAACCAACTGGTAAATTCCTAAGCAAGGCATAAGATCATAACAATAATAACATAGAAAATGAAACAATTAGTATTACTGGCATTCATTGCCTTAGGATTAGTTTCTTGTGGAAGCTCAAGCAAACAAACCGAGAAAACAATAGCTGAAATACCTGCTAAACAGTACGAAGCATTCGATTTGAACGATTACCTTCAAGTGGCTGAAACAAAGATTGGAGACACCATCACGGTGCGAGGCTATGTTACGCACACCTGCAAACATTCAGGAAAAAGATGCTTCATCACAGGGGGCGACAAAAACAGCTCGTTCCGAGTGGAGGCTAAAGGTGAAATTGGCGGATTTAATCGCGAGCTGACAGGCTCACTCTTGGCTATTACAGGGGTGGCTAAGGAACGCCGATTAACCCAAGAATATTTAGACCAAACCGAAAAAGACTTGGAAGAAAAGGTGCAAACCGAGGACGGCTCGGCTGAAAGCTGTCATTCAGAGTTGAAAAATATTGCCGCCATGCGTGAAAAAATGACAGAATTAGGCAAAGACTACTACGCTATTTATTATATGGATGGATTAAGCTATGAGGTTATTGAAGAGTAGCACGGTGCGAAAATATTTGCGGATATGGCATAGAGATTTAGGTTTTCTCTTAGTTGGGGCGAGCCTTATTTATGCCATATCGGGCATTTTGCTCAACCACATGGGAGGTAAAGACCCCGCATTTAAAACCCAAGAAAGCACCGTTCAACTCGAAAAAGGATTGAGCGAAGAGGTGTTAAATGCTTCGTGGAAACAAGAGGCAAGCTTGCCCGAGCTCAAACGGATTATGCAGCTCGATGAAGAGCATTATCGACTGATGCTCAAAGGCGGCATCGGAGTGTATAGCACCCAAACGGGATTGGTGGACTACGAAAAGCACGAACGCCGAGAGTTTGTCTATTGGATAAACCGACTGCATTACAGCAAAGTGAAAGGCTGGAATGTAATGGCTGACTTTTTTGCGGCATCACTCATCTTTTTTGCTCTATCGGGCTTGCTCATGGTGAAAGGAAAGAACAGCATTGCGGGGAGAGGAAAGTGGTTTTTGATTGTCGGCATTCTGATTCCCATCATCTATATTTGCTTAGCTGGATAGCCAAGCAAATATGCAAAATGTAAAATAGCAGGGGTGTGAAAAGTAAAATGTACGGGGCTGCCCCATTCCCGCGGGCAATTCGTAATTCCCCATTAGTAATTGACTCCGTTGCCTCGTGGTGAATCACCTCAAGGCAACGGAGTCAAGCTTTTAACATTGATGCAGAATTTCCGACAAAATTGAAAACACAAGGCTTACCTTAACTTCTAAAACTCACAACCTAATCGCACGGAAAACAAGCCCGTGGTATCGCCAATATATTCCACCTTGCTGGCTTTGGTGAGCTGATAGGAGAGGTCGAAGTGTAACCTCTGTGCGCTGTGGAGCGTGCGAGTATATCGAAAGCCCAATAGTGCCGATGTTCTGTTGGATGTGAGGTATTCATATTCCCGATTCAGGTAATCATCTAAACGTACTGACTTCGTTTCCGATTCGCCACTTCCGTATTTCCCTTCTTTGTATTTATCGCCACTTCCACCACCATATTGCATTTGGAAGTATGGAGAATATTGGTTTTTATTTTTCAAAAAATGTCGTTGTATTGCCAGACTTGCCGAAAATAAACTAAGCACTTGTTTGCGATATTCCGGGTATAAGGTGGCCGTTTCATCTTTGTTGATAAAATTGCCATTTGCCCAGATTTCCCAACGCTTCACACCTTCTTTTTTGAGCTCGGCTCGATATTCAGTTAATAGCTGCGTGGTGCTTCTGTTTAGCACCTGATTTGCGCCATAATACACAACTACAGTATTGCCATTGCTAGCCGTTTCTTCACGATAGGAATTGGCTTTGTTACTAAGTTTGTTTTGGTAAAATTGCACATTTAAACGATGTGTGGCTTTTCCTTTATGGAGGGTGAAAGCTCCTTTGTAAAATAATTCTCGCCCATTGTGTTCAGTGTATAGTACTGTTGAGCTGGCTTTAGTGCCATAATATCCTTGGCGAAGGTTTATGCCGATCTCGTTGTATAGTTCTAAGCTTTTAAAATGGGTTCCAAATTGTAGGCCTATGCCATGAAAATCATTTATCATGGGGCTTCCTCCTGCTGTGTATCCACTTGTTCCGCCAAAGCGTTCTTGCTTGCCAAAGAACAAACCATAGTCGATAAGCAAATTATATTCTTTGTCGGTAGTGCCCACCACTTGATAGGAAATACTTTCCACAGTTCGCCGATAGTGGTAGCTCAGTCCGAGGCTATTTCTGCCTAGTTGGCGCACGATGCCTAAATCGGTTTTCAAGTCGAGCCAATCGTTGGTGTGGCGTAAGTCTTTGGTTTTGAAGTAGCCCGTGGTTTGATAAAAGATTCGCCCACCCACGAGCCAGTACTCCGAGAGAGCCACGCTCAGCCCACCCTCCAGAGAATAGCTTTCGCTTTTCTTCGTTCCAGCGTCATCGAGCGTATATTCCACCACGTTGAACGGGTTGTAATACGGATTGAGGAAGGTGGCTCCGCCCATGTTCTTGCCCGAGAAGTTGAGGTAATTTAATTTCCCCGACAAAACCAGCTTGGGGTTTAGGCGCACGATAGATTCGCTTCGCGCGCCTAAACTCAAACTGTTGTTCGACTCGTAGTAATTCACAAAATCGCCTTGCTGCTTATCGCTGTAGAGTTCCACCAAAGTTTTGCTTTCAGAGCTAAAAGTACTCAGTCCTGTGGGGTTTGCGCTGTTTAGCCAAGCACTCGCCGAAAGTTCGGTTTGGTAGTTGGTTTGGAATACTTGTGCATGGCTCATTGTTGCCACCAAAAAGGCAGCAACAAGCAAGAACAGTTTGTGAAATATAGTTGTCATCGGTTTTTGAGGTTTAATCTCTGAGGCTAGCTCTGCTACGTTGATGGAAGTCGTTGCTAGAGTTGTTGGTGTCTTTATATATTATGATAGCACCGTTTGCCATAGACGCTTCGGCATCAATGTCGCTCGGATCGGTGGTGCCATCGGCGCTGTCGGTGGTGCCGTAAGCATAATTATAAACCAATTTACCAGCGTTTTCTTCTATCGCTTCGGTGGCATCTTTATCCACATTGCGGTAGACGCTATATCCTAATTTGCTTGTGAAGGTGATGCTTCCTGCATCAACGGAAGACGAGAAGCGTTTGTAGTTGTCATCTCCCTGACGGAATACATCGACGGCATCTAAAATCCAATCTGTAGGGACAAGTATTCCGCCAGAAACGTCGGAATACACAGGGTCTTTTCGGTTGGCATCGTTGGCAAATTCACTCGGTGTAGTGCCTTCCTCAGGAACGAAGATGAAGAAGCCGGGCGAGCTATTGCTCATCACCCAGGCACTCCCTGAAGCTCCGTCGAATCGTTCGGCATTCAGATATTGGTTCGTAGGAATTTCACTTGCTGGCGATGGGTAATACAATGGGTTGGGGTAATCCTCGATGTCATATGCCGCCCAATAATCTGAGTTAGCAAGGTTGATGGCTTGAGAGTAAGTCTGTGAGTTGTCGATGGCGCTTGTCAGTGCTACCACCAACTGCGAGCGCGCCTCTAGCGTTACATTTTCAGGGAAATGCCAAATGCCATATGCCGCAGGAATAACGCCTGTGTTTTCATAGCCGAGGTTTCCGCTCTCATCGTAATACTTGCTTTGACTATTTCCATTGAGTGGATTCGTAACGGCAAAGCAAAGGCTGCCGAGCGAGGCAACCGCATCGGAATTGTTATACAAGATTACATATTGTCCCTGGTAGAACGCTCCTGAGCCGTCGTCTTTGGGGCAACCTCCAAAATAAAACTCCTTGATGATAATTCGTGAAGCTTTAGATACTGTGAGGCTCATGTCTACCATTTGCGAGGCATCCCAATCGGTGCTCACGGTGAAGTTTTGCTGTCCGTTGAGATTGCTCAGCGTGCTATTGGCTGTGCGTTGCTCAGTTGAGCTGGCTTCATAAACTCCTGCGGGAAGCTCAAAAGTGGCTTGTCCGTTTTCGTTGGTCATGTTGCTATACGACGTGCCAGAATTGCTGTCCTTCACCGTAACACTCACATTGGCAGCTGTTTCATAATCATCGGGATATTCCAGTGCGATGGTTACCGAATAAAGAGTTTCAAAATCTTCATCTTTCTCGCAAGAAGAGATGAAGGTGGCAGTAAAAGCTACTGCGAACATAAAAAATAACCTTTTCATTTGTTGTGAAAATTAGAGATATTAAAATACATATTTATTTTCAGAATATTTTCTTTCAATCGCTAGATTTAAAGCTGTTTATAATAACTAAATAGTAAAAAATTAGCTTTTAACCAGACTATTGGCGATTCAGGGAAACGCTTTGTAAAAACAATGGTATTCCCATCATCATACATTTGGCTAAGTCCATTAAATGCAAGCAGGTTAGTGGCAGATAGCGTTAAACGCAAACGCTTTTTAAGTAATAAGCAGTGTATATCAGCTCTTAAATCATAATAAGAATTGGTTGTCATGTCATACTTAACGGCTTTTGAATTGTAACTAACTTTGGCATCAAGCGTAAGTTGACCAGGTAATTGCGCACAGAAACAAATACTACCGTTCCAATTTTTGTCTTCCACGCGTGCAGTGGTATAAAATGAACCGTAGTTATACGTAATGGCACCCAGAAGTTTTGTGTGTGGATTTATATTCCAATCAATATTTGCACTTAGTGATGTGTTGATGCTTTTGTTTGCATTTTTCCAAGTTTGAACGATTAAACCATCCTCGTTTCTCACGTATTCTGGTATTATCTCGTTTAAATGTGAATTACCTCGAAATTGAATTCCGTAACCCATTTTTTCAATATTGCTTCCCTTGTTCAAAATACCCGATGAAGATGTTATATAATTGGTGCTTTTAGCATAGCTTAAAAAGACTGTGGTGTAGGTTGATTGCTCTAGGGAGGAATTACCTTTTTTAAGCGTGTAATCATCAATATAAGTCAGCGGCTGAAATAACTGTACCTGCGAGGGTGGTTTTATCTGATTATTGACATTTAACAATAGTTCATTGTTATTCTTATGCGACAATCGATATTTAAAAGACTGCTGTATATAGTAAAAGTTACTTGTTATTTTATCTTCATCAATCACTTTATTGCTCTCCTGTCTGCCAAAGCCATTTAGTTGTAATTTGAAATAATGGCTAGCGTTTCTATTCCTATGGATTAAACGCGAAACAGCAATGCCCAAATTACTTTCTATGCGACTGGTATTTCTGTCGTCATTATAATAATTTAGATAGTCCCATGTATTGGATGCAGAGCTGTAACGTTGCCTATTAGCAAGTTGATTGGTGAAGTTTCCATCAACTCTTCCACTAATACCTAACGCCATTTTTTTTACCAGACTATGATGGTTTAAAGATATAAATACTGTTTGATTCTTACGTTCGCTCAAATTGCGATAGTTTTGAATCTGATCGTCCTCTTGCAGTTGTGTACCATTGGTGTTGTTTGTGTTATACGACGCATTGGCATTTATGGATAAGTAGGAATGAAATCCGGTTGTCAATCGTTGATAATAGGATGCAGAGGCACTAAAGGCTTCTGTCGTATTTTCTACAAAGTCGTTTGTATTTGTGGTAGAAGAATCGATGATACGGCGGTTTTGTTCCAAGTCGTTTTTATTGTATTTGACATTTAAATTTATATTTTGGTTTCGTTTGGAAGCGAGCCTAAAATTAGCTTCTGGCTTAAAGTGTTTATTGCGATTGATGCTACTTATTTCTCTGTCGATTTGTGTATTATTAAACTGTCGCTCTTCGTTTTGCTCTTCATATGATGAATTATTCTGATAATCAATAACCGGATTAAAGGTAAAGTTCTTGTAACGCTTGCTTAAATCGATATTAGCCGAGTATTTACTTTTTGTGCCGATACCAGCAGAAGCGTAATAGATATCGCGCAAATCGCCCTTGGGAATAATATTAATGACAGGGGTATAAAAACCAAATCGCCCATTGGGTTCGGTAATAACTTCAATGCGGTTAATATCTCTGGCTTCAATGCCGGTTAATATAAATCCAGGCTTACCACCATAATAACTCCCCATGCGTTGCCCATCAATAAGAGTGGTAAAGTTGTTGTAACCGCCATACAATACATTGCCATCAATATCTATGCTAAGACCTGGTATGCTGGTAATAATATCGCTCAGCGAAAGCTCGCCTACATTGCCCATTTGATCAATATTAAGTGCTACATCTCCTTCTTCATTGTGCTCTATCAGGGGTTTCCAGCTTACTGTTATTTCTTCTAAGTTAATGGTGCCGGGTGCTAATAGGATATCGAATTTTTCAGTTACTTTATTTAGGTCGATAAATAATTCTTTATTTTGGTATCCTATGCTACTCACTGAAAGAATAAGCTGATTAACACTTGTTTTATTCAGTGAGAAAAAACCTGTATTATTGGTTATGGTGCCTGATAAATATTGACGCGATAGACTATCGGTTACTATGATATTGGCATAAGCAAGGAGGATAGCTGTTAAACTATCTCGCACTGTGCCTGTAAAACTCAGTTCTTGACTATTGCTATGGTTACTAAATGAAATTAACGCGATAATCACTAATAAAGCTTTCTTCATGCCAACTTATCTCTAATCATTTATATCACGAATGGCATCAACAGGGCACACATGCTTACATTCCCAACAGCAAATACACTCGTACCAAAGTATAGTGTAATTATCTTCTGCATGAATTTTTATTGCTTCTACAGGACAGACATCCTCACATACTCCACACCAAATGCATGTATCTGGATCTATATACGGATGACAGTTTTGTTCTTTTGTACTTATCATAACTTAATTTGTAATTGTATTAAAAAATGATTCTTTTAGATATGTCTCGATAACATCATAAGATATTGGAAATCGGATATTTTGATTGGGAGCAAAAGCAACACCTGGATTGATCCCTAATATTTTCATTGGTGTTTGCTGTTCTTTTAATGATTTTGAGATTGTCATTTTACTTTTCTTATCCCGAAAGATAGTAATCAGATCATTTTCAAATGTTTTTTTGAAATCACTTATTGCATTCCATTCATTTGGCGGTAATGTTGTTTTAATAACAATGGGATTATGGCACCTCATCAAGGCATCATAATCTTTTAATCCTTCTATTTTGTTGCTATACATTGTCTCTGATGTTCTTATTTGATAGCCATTCGAACTAACCGTCATTCCTGTGGGTATTATCCCAGATCTGAGACTTGTAGCATCAAACCCTTTTTTTTTACATTGCTCAATTACCAAATCTGCAAAATCAAATATGTTATTTTTTTCAATTACAGGCTCAATTTCAAACCTACTAACAGCTGTTATAACACCACTTGATAAGGGTCCATTGGGGACAAATAATTCTCCTTTAAAATAGCGATTAATGTATTTCGTTAAAGCACTCTTTAGTTCTTCTGCCTGAAGCTGATTAACAACACTTTGTGTTAAAAAGTTATTGTTAGCCATTAAGTATCCTATGCTAGCTAAACCAATAGAGCCTAGCCCCATTGTTCTTAAAAATGATCGCCTGTTCATTGTTTATTTTTTTTAAAAACGGATTCTAAATTTGTTTTTCAGCATTAATCTTGTTTGTATACCCTTACAGTTTCACCCTTAATGATAAGCCGTAATAGAATGGCGGAATCATACTATTGAATAATGATTCTTCAGTATCGGTTTGCGATTCTTTTATCGTGGCTGTTCTGCTGGTAAAGTTCTGTGCATTGAATGACACCGACATCTTATCGCCAATCTCTTTGGTTACCGATATGTTTGCCGAGTAATAGGGGGAGTAGCTTTGCTTGTTCATCCAATAAGTGTAGGTAGGTTTCTTCACCATCTTGGCTAGCTCGTTGTATAGTTCTTTGTCGTTCTCATAAGCCCAACGGAAAGTTTCCATAAATGGTATTTGCGCGTTGGGGTCGTCCAAGCTAGTATAATAAAGCGGATATGTAGCCATGGGCACATCGCCATCATATATGCTGCCCGTTGAAGTTTCCGAAGGGAAGTAATCGGCGTTTGAATCGAGCACATAGCTTCGTGTCCCTTGGCTATATTCGCTTAGTCGTTGGCTTGTGTTGAGAAATGTAGCTTCCACACGCAAGGAAACAATCATGCGCACTTCAGGAATGTGAGTAGTTAGGGTGAAATTGTTAGCAAGCCTTTTGCTCTCCGTTCCATTAGAATAAGCATTTCCACCTACATAGTAGCCTACATATTTATAAGGTTCGCCATTGGCCATATTTCCACTCGAAGCCAGGTCGGCTTCAATGGTTTCATCCCATCCTTTGTAGTGATAATATTTCCCGTCTAGGCGCACCGATGTTTTCAGGCTTTCAATCTTGCCAAAGTCAACCACCCATTCCAAACCTCTCCGCCCCACTGGTGAGCCATTGGCATAGCTTGTCCGTCCTTGATAGGTGTTTCGGGTGGTGTACGCCAAGTCTTGACTTTCCAATTTGCCTGTTTGGTCGTGTGCCGTAACAATTCCGCTTTCATTATCTATGGAATAGTATCTGTCGTTGATCGGGATATCTAAATCATTGAGCGCACTTTGAGTGGTAAGTTTATAGGAAAGCGGAGTGTAGTTGGTTTCATATTTATAGGGGTTAAATGTTCTGTTGATATAGGCGGTGAGTGAAACCTTCGTTTTCTTGATGGTCATATCCAAACCTATTTCTCCTTTACGGCTTCGCTGCCACGCTAAGTTTTGATTGTATGTGGGAGTGGCAACGCTGGTGTAATAGCCATAATAGACCGTTCCATCGGAATAGGTGGGAGAAGCAAAGGTTTGAATGTTGCGATAAGTAGGCGAAGGGAATAGCACAGCCGATGAGGGCAGTTTGATGGCATCGCCAAAACTGGCATTCAGGTTGAGCTTCTTCACTGTGCCATTCCTGTTGTCAATCAGTTTATACATGGCGTTCACACGAGGCGATAGTGCCGAAACGTTTCCATATATTGAGCCATTAATGGTGTTTATATCTAGACGCATGCCTGCGCGGATTTCCAAATCTTTTCCAAGGAACGGAAAGGACAGTTTATCTTCGGCAAACAGTGCCCACGTATTCACGGCGGGCTGCTCGCTGTAATCAAAGGGGCGATAGGTGGGAGCGTAGCGTTCATCGGCATAGCGCAATCCGGTTCCTAGGTTTTTGTTGTGGTTCAGCTCAGCTCCCAAGGTGAAATGGTTGTACAATTGTTGGTGCTGCTGATTCCAACTGGCTTTTAGCTTGACGTTCGCTGAAAATGGCTTCTCTTCGTTGATGGCTGTTTCATACCAATAGCCAGCAGGGATGGCATAGATGGGAGCCGATGTGTCATCATCGTAATTGCTCATGAGCAGATAGCCCTCATCGGTGGTATGTATGGAGGCTGTGGCGGATGCCGATGATTTGTTGCTTTTGACCTCCGCTGTTTTGTTGGTGTAGTTCAACGATGTCGAAAGTTGAAGGTTTGCGAGCCACTTCTTATTCACCGCCCAATCCATGCTGGCATAGGCTCTGAGGTTGGCATCGCTGTATTTGCTGTAAGTGTCGGTGAAAGCATCGGGGTCAGATTCGGTGTTTCTGCCGCCAAAGTTTCCCGATACTCCACTGGTGAGCACTATGGGCGAAGCGCGGTTGAATTGTCGGCGATAAGTAACTCCCAAATTGTTTCGATGGTAGGTGTCATATGGTGAAGCTCTGTTGGCAATAGAAGCGGTGCGCTCGGCAGAAAGGTTAAGCTGTCCTTTGCTGTTGGGCAAGTCGAACCCTTTGCTGATGCCAAAAGATTTAATCATCGGTTTGGTGGTGAGCTCCACTTGAAGAGGCGACTTTCCCTTTTTGGTGTTTATTTTCACCAGTCCGGCATTTAAATCGCCATACTCCACCGAGGGCAAGCCCGAGATAATCTCTACCGATTCAATATTTGATATGCCGATGTTTCTCGTGTCGATGCCATCAACACCATCTTGCGACTGGGTGTTGAAAGCCGAGTTGTTGGAAAGCCGCACCCCGTCGATTTCAATGGCTGTGCCATAGTCGGGATTGTCAAGCTCGCCAGCTCCTCCGCTGCGGATGGCTATCCTTTGAACCGAGTTGAGCGTTTGAAATGAAGATGTTTGCTCGCCTGGCATTAAGGACAGCAACGAGGAAAAATCGACGGCTAGCGTTTGATTGATAGCATTTCGGTCAATGGTGAAGGAATTGTCAATGTCTTTTTCGTTTTTGGTGGCAGTAATCACCACTTCACTCAGGGAAAGATTATCTTTTCTCAGAAAGAAGACATTGTTTTCAGCGTCAGCTTTCCCATCCATGAGGGTGATCGTCTTTTTGGCATATCCCAAGCAGCAAATTTCTAACTCAGTCTTTCCATTGGGGATAGAATTCAGTTTGAATTTCCCATCTTCATCGGTCATTGCCCACAGGCTTTTGTTGACAGTCATTATGTAGGCATATTCTACCGGCAACTTAGTTTCAGCATCTCTGATTACACCAAAAAATGCCTGAGCATGCGCTATGGAGCAGAGCAGGAGTATAACAAACGATAAATAAAAGCGAGCAAACATTCGCATTATAGTTTTTCGCAAAGGTAATGACATAAACAAAGTCCTACAATCCCCATTTGTTGGGGTTTTTCTGTCGGGGAGCAGATAGGCAACCGGTGATGCAGTAATAATTTAACTACAGGAATGATATTGTCGAAGTCATGTAATCCCTATTTATTGGGGGAACTCCCCGAGAAAGTAAGTAGGGGAAATTTGGAAAGACTTTCGATAGCATTACATCTCATCCTCAACCCAACTTTCACTCCAAAAAATATTTTCAAAAAAAGGGTTCTATGCCAAATATAGTGGGTAGCATGTTTGATACAGCGGCTCGCGAATCGTGTTTTTTCTCTGAAAATTCAGCACTGTTTTTGCCGAAAAACAGCTATATAACGTTTGGTGTGTAAATACTTCGCCAATCTTAATAGCATAAAGATATTCACACCACAATTTCTCGTAGGGGATTAATCTAAATCATTAAGATTGAAGCCCGATGGGAAAATTACCCACTACAAAAGACATAGAACAAAAAATATGCCACCCCAGATTGGAGTGGCATTTTTTTATTTAATTTCTGAGTCGTATCGACTATTCAGAGAATTTTGCTTTCAAATACTCACGGTTCAAACGAGCGATGTTGGTGATTGAAACGCCTTTTGGACATTCTGCCTCACACGCTTTGGTGTTCGTACAGCCACCGAAACCCAACTCATCCATTTTTGAAACCATGTTGATGGCACGGCGCTTAGCTTCCACTTTCCCTTGTGGCAAGAGTGCCAATTGAGAAACTTTTGCAGAAACAAACAACATCGCCGAAGCGTTTTTACAAGCTGCCACACAAGCTCCACAACCAATACATGATGCAGCGTCCATAGCTTCATCGGCTGCTACTTTTGAAATTGGAATTGCGTTAGCATCGGGCACACCACCTGTTGAAACCGACACATAACCACCTGCAGCAATAATTTTATCGAATGCCGAACGGTCAACCATCAAGTCTTTGATTACAGGGAAACCTGTAGCACGCCAAGGCTCGATAGTAATGGTTTCGCCATCGTTGAATTTACGCATGTGCAATTGGCAAGTAGTCACCAAATCGTCTGGTCCGTGAGGACGACCATTGATGTACAACGAACACATACCGCAGATGCCTTCACGACAGTCGTGGTCGAATGCGATAGGCTCTTGACCTTCGTTAATCAATTGTTCGTTCAAGATGTCCATCATCTCTAGGAACGAGCTATCAGTGGTTACCTCAGGCAAAGTGTATGTTTGGAAAGCACCTTTGTCTTTAGGACCATTCTGACGCCAAACTTTTATCTTAAGATTTTTCAATATTTTCTCCATGATAATAATCTCCTTTTCTACTATTTGTAGTTACGTTGAAGCATTACAGTTTCTTCATACACGAGGTCTTCTTTGGTTAAGCTAGGCGCTGCTTCATCGCCTTCATAACCCCAAGCTGCCACGAAAGCAAATTTATCATCTTGACGCATTGCTTCACCCTCTTCTGTTTGGAATTCCTCACGGAAGTGACCACCACAGCTTTCTTCGCGGTTCAAAGCGTCGTAAGCCATTAGTTTACCCACTTCAATGAAGTCGGCTAAGCGAGAAGCTTTTTCAAGCTCTACGTTCATGCCGTCCATTGAACCTGGCACTCGCACGTTGCTCCAGAATTCTTTTCTGATTTCTTCGATGCGCACGATAGCTTTCTCCAAGCTTGCTTTAGTACGAGCCATACCCACGAAATCCCACATCACTAATCCTAATTCTTTGTGAATAGAATCAACCGAGCGTTTTCCTTGGATAGCGAAGATTCTTTTGAAACGATCTTCCACAGTTTTTTCGGCTTCTGCGAAAGCTTTTTCTTTGTTCACATCCATACGTGGCGTGCGAATTTCGTTTGCCAAGTAGTTTTGAATAGTGTAAGGAAGCACGAAGTAACCATCAGCCAAACCCTGCATCAATGCCGAAGCACCTAGGCGGTTAGCACCGTGATCTGAGAAGTTAGCTTCACCAGCGGCGAACAATCCGGGGATGTTAGTTTGCAATTCATAATCCACCCAAAGACCACCCATGGTATAGTGAATAGCAGGATAAATCATCATTGGAGTTTCATATGGATTTTCATCCACAATTTTCTCATACATTTGGAACAAGTTGCCATAGCGAGCTTCGATTACGTTTTTACCCAATCGAGCGATAGCTGTTGAGAAATCAAGGTAAACCGCCAAACCTGTGTTGTTCACACCGAAACCGGCATCGCAACGTTCTTTAGCTGCACGAGAAGCTACGTCGCGAGGCACAAGGTTACCGAATGCAGGGTAACGACGCTCCAAGTAGTAGTCTCTATCTTCTTCTGCAATTTGTGTAGGTTTCAATTTTCCTGCACGGATTGCTTCCGCATCTTCTTTCTTTTTAGGCACCCAAATACGACCATCATTACGCAATGATTCCGACATCAAAGTCAATTTCGATTGGAACTCTCCGTGCACTGGAATACAAGTTGGGTGAATTTGTGCGTAACATGGGTTAGCGAATTTCGCTCCGTGGTTGTAGGCTTTAATTAGAGCCGAACCGTTTGAACCCATAGCGTTGGTTGAAAGGAAGAAAGCGTTTCCGTATCCACCTGTTGCCAACACAACGGCATGGCCGAAATGACGCTCTAGTTTACCTGTCACCAAGTCGCGAGAGATAATACCACGAGCTTTGCCATCAACAATCACGATGTCAACCAACTCTGTGCGAGTGAATAGTTGTACTGTTCCTGCGTTCACTTGACGCATCAATGCCTGATAAGCACCTAGCAACAATTGCTGACCGGTTTGACCTTTAGCATAGAACGTACGGCTTACTTGCGCACCACCGAATGAACGGTTGTCTAGGTAGCCACCATATTCGCGAGCGAAAGGAACACCTTGCGCCACACATTGGTCGATGATGCTATTTGACACCTCAGCCAAACGATGAACGTTAGCTTCACGAGCGCGGTAGTCACCACCTTTGATGGTGTCGTAATATAGGTTATACACCGAGTCACCATCGTTAGGATAGTTTTTTGCGGCGTTGATACCTCCTTGTGCTGCAATAGAGTGCGCACGACGGGGAGAATCTTGAATGGTGAAGTTTTTCACATTGAAACCCATTTCACCAAGAGAAGCAGCGGCTGCGCCACCTGCCAAACCTGTACCCACCACGATAACATCGAGTTTACGTTTGTTGGCAGGGTTCACCAATTTTTGGTGATTTCTATAGTTAGTCCACTTTTGGGCTAATGGCCCTTGTGGAATTTTTGCATCTAATGTACTCATAATATACTATGGATAAAGATTAGAAAGTTAGTAATACCATGATTGGGATAATACAGAATCCGAGCGCAATAATCACGGCATAAATGCTAGCGAAACATTTCAAACGGCGCTCCCATTGTTTGTTGCTGAAACCAATAGTTTGGAATGCACTCCAGAAACCATGTGTAATGTGCAATGACACCAAAATGGCTGCCAACACATAAAGACAAGCAAACACAGGTTGTTGGAATGTACTCACCACCATGTGGAATGCGCTGAAAGTTTCATCGCCACCAAAGTGAGCTGTTTTCACAGGCACCAAGAATTGGAACATGTGAAGACCGATGAACACCAAAACCATAGCACCTAAAATAAACATATTGCGCGAGATGCAAGAACCTGCAGCTTTGCGCTCAGTGTATTTTGCTGGGCGTGCTTTCATGTTTTTCAATTCAATTATGAATCCCCAAATGATGTGCACAATAAAGCCTAGGGCTAGCACGGGTTCCATAATCTTGATCAGTGGGTTTGTGCTCATAAAATGCACCGCTTCATTATACAATTCTCCGCTCTTGTCGAAGATAATGAATAAGTTGATTGACATGTGCATAAGCAGGAATACCATCAGGAATAATCCTGTGATACTCATAAAGAACTTCCTCCCAATAGAGGAGCTACAAAAATTGCTCATAAGAATAACTATTTATTAAAAAATTAATTTGTTTGCTTGCTTAAGTTGCTTCATTATTCGGCAACCAAATGCTTTGCGTGCCACACCAACACTTAGCGCACGACACCTCATATTTAGCATTTAAAACTACTCCACAAAAATAAGATTATTGAGCGTGGCGAAAAATAAAAATACATTTACAAGGCTTATTTAAATAGCATCTAAGTAGTGGGAAACCTTAAATTAACGAACAGGTAGGATTGAGTAGTTACACTATAAAAGCGAATATAACGGCGAGTGGCGGTTTTGGTTAAATTTACAGCCACCAACAACCAAACAAACCCACCCAATCAAGCAAAGTTACAACTGCATTTGCAAAGTTTCCACATATTAGTTTCTTTTGCATAGCGCTGAAAAAGAAAAAATTTAGCGCGCCAACGCAAGCCAAGAAAATGATTAAATCAGCAAAAGCCTCAAGCCCACGGCTTACAGCTTATTGCATAATATTATAGACACATGAAACCAGTTGTAAGTATTATCATGGGCAGCACATCAGACCTTAAGGTGATGGAAAAAGCTGCCAAAGTTCTCGATGAATTTGAAATTCCATTTGAAATCAACGCCCTTTCGGCTCACCGCACTCCTGCCGAAGTAGAAGTTTTTGCCAAAGGTGCTAAAGAGCGCGGTATTCAGGTAATTATTGCTGCTGCTGGCATGGCTGCACATTTGCCCGGAGTAATTGCTGCCATGACCACCTTGCCTGTTATTGGCGTGCCTATCAAATCGTCCCTCGATGGCATGGATGCTTTGCTTGCTATTGCACAAATGCCTCCTGGAATTCCGGTAGCTACTGTGGCTATTGATGGCGCTATGAACGCCGCTATTCTTGCCGTGCAAATGATGGCGCTCGGCAATGAAGATTTGGCAAACAAAATGGTGGACTTCAAAGAAGAATTGAAAGACAAAATTGTAAAAGCAAACGAAGAATTAGCAACCGTAAAGTTTAAGTTTAAAACAAACTAAACACACTGTTTTTCAAAATATTACAAACCATTATTAGGTGAAAAAAATGCCGAAGGTGTGCAAAAACAAATTTGCTGCACCTCTGGCATTTGTGTTATCAGACATTTTAATTGGGTACTTTTTTTCACAAAAAAAGCATTCAGACCATCCGATGAACTCCATTTTTGTCGTAAAAAAGTATTCAGACCGTCCGACGAACTCCATCTTTGTCGTAAAAAAGCATTCCGACCATAAGAAGAAGTCTATTTTATTGGAAAATTAACTTTTATTTAGAACGGGATAGCGTTACCTACGTTGTCATAATTTAAATCATGTTCCTTTTCAAAATCAGAATTAGGATGCATGGGAGGTGGCATATTTTTATCATCATTCATGCTCGAACTATACAGCATTTCATCGGGCATACTTTCCTCTAAATCGCAGAATTTAACTTGAGCTTTCTTAAATGCCAAGTGAACCGTATCGGTAGAACCGTTACGGTGTTTTGCCACAATAATATTGGCACGACCAGCTAGCGAATTTCCATTCTCATCGGTTACCACACCATAATATTCCGGACGGTGAATAAACATTACCATATCGGCATCTTGCTCAATGGCTCCCGATTCCCTCAAATCGGAAAGCTGAGGTTCTCTACCTTCACGACTCTCCACCGCACGGCTCAACTGCGAAAGGGCAATAATAGGCACATCGAGTTCTTTCGCAATGGCCTTGAGCGAGCGCGAAATCATACTCACCTCTTGCTCGCGGTTACCACGCATATCGCTACCCGCGGTCATGAGCTGCAAGTAATCCACAATAATCACCCCAATATTATGCTGCATCTTCAATCGGCGACATTTAGCACGGAATTCAAAAATCGATAACGCCGGAGTGTCATCAATAAACAAAGGTGCATCATCCAAAACATTCACCTTTTGGTGGAAGTTTTCCCACTCCCAACCGGTGAGGTTTCCTCGTTTAATCTTTTCAGAGCCTAACTCTGTTTCTGCGGCAATCAAACGGTTTACCAACTGCACTGCCGACATCTCAAGCGAGAACACCGCCACTCCCGCCTGGTGATCGACCGCCATGTTTCGAGCCATGGAAAGCACAAAAGCAGTTTTACCCATAGCAGGACGTGCCGCAATAATAATTAAATCGGTTTTTTGCCAACCCGATGTCAGTTTATCCAATTCGCGGAAACCTGTGGGTGTGCCACTCAATCCATCGGTACGCTGCGAAGCCTTTTCAAGCATCTGTGTGGCCTCGCGCAACACCTGTTTAATGGGCTGTGTTTCTTTCCGAATGCTTCCTTCTGCCACTTCAAAAATCGACTTTTCAGCAAAGTTTATCAGGTCATCCATATCGATATTCATATCGTAGGCTTGCTTCTGAATTTCCGAAGATTTCTGAATCAGTTCGCGTTGAATATACTTTTGAGCAATAATACGGGCATGGTGCTCAATGTGAGCTGCCGAAGCCACATTGCTCGTAAGCTGTGTAATGTAAAGCGCCCCTCCTACCTCTTCAAGCTGCTCTCTATTTTTCAGCTCTTGGGTAACCATCAGCAAATCCACCGGCTTTTCATTCACCGAAAGGTTTTTAATGACATCGAAGATAACACGATGCTCAGGCAAATAAAAGCTCTTTGTGTCAATAATATCGGCCACCGAAATATAGGCATGCTTTTCAAGCATCAACGCACCTAGCACCGCTTGCTCCACATCAATTGCCTGTGGGGGAAGTTTTCCTTGTGCTACGTTTATTTGTTCTAGCGCATCTCGTGCTGCATTTCCGCGTGAATTTTGCCAATTTCCAGTTTGTCTTTGTGCCATTATTCGTCTTTTTTTCTTTCTAAATGCAAAGCAAATAAATAAGCTCGCCCTAAACGAATAGAGCGAGCTTTATTTTTGAGTATCACTTGTGGTTAGTTGTTCACAACTTGTTATTTTATATCAACAAGCCGTTGAAAACCCACAAGAGGCTGTTAACAACTCCTTAGTTTCCTATTCCATCTACTATAATTTCGGTGAGTATCTCGGTAAGCGTTTTGTTCATTGCTGCAATCTGTTGGGGCACAAAGCTAGTGGCTGTCATGCCCGGCGTAGTGTTTACTTCTAAGAAGTGGAACACCCCGTTTTTCAAAATAAAATCGATGCGTGCAATGCCTTTGCACTCGCACAAATCGTAAATCTCGGATGCGCGCTGTTGAATTTGCGCTGTTAGTTCGGGCGAAATACGAGCCGGGGTTATTTCTTCTACCTGCCCATTATATTTTGCATCGTAATCGAAAAATTCGTTCTTCGGAATAGTTTCCGTTACGGGAAACACATAAGACGAGTTCTTCATTTTCACCAGCCCACAAGTAAACTCGGTGCCTTCCACAAACTCTTCAATCAGCACATCGCTACTTTGTTTCCATGCCGTTTCGATGGCTGAAACAATATCTTCCTTGCGCTTTACTTTAGTCACACCAAAGCTTGAACCACCAGAATTAGGTTTCACAAAGGCTGGCAATCCTAATTTGCTCGCCACCTCGTCGGCATCAATAGTATCGCCCTTAAAGAAGCGCATTTGCTTTGCCATGGGCACCCCAAAGCTACGCAAAAAGTTGCTGCAAAAAAACTTATTGAAGGTAAGTGCTGCCGACTGTACCCCACAACATGAGTAAGGCAATCCTATTAAATCGAAATAACCTTGCAACACCCCATTTTCTCCCGGCGTGCCATGAATGGTGATGTAGGCGAAATCGAACCTTACTTTCTCGCCATACTCTACAAAGCTAAAATCAGCCTTATCAATTTTGGCGATACGCTCATCGCCATTAGTTACATGAGCTTCGCCGCCTTTCAGCTCTACCGCCCACACCTTGAAAAGCGATTTATCAATCGCTTCCACTACATTTGCTTTACTCTTCACCGAAACCACATATTCCGATGAATCGCCACCATAAACAACTGCTATATTCTTTTTCATGCTCTTTGCTTCCCACAGCCCTCTACAAAGAAGAGCCGAAACACGGGATATTAATTATATTTTGTTGACGTGCAAGGTGAGCTAATTACGCATTTCCCTCAATTTCTCTATTCGAAATATATTGGCGCCACTTCTCTATGCCCTCTGCCATGTCGGTAGCTATTTCCGAATCGAAAAGCATTTCCTCACCAGTGGTAGGGTGCACAAAACCTAAGGTCTTGGCATGAAGTGCTTGTCGAGGTAAAGTTTTGAAACAGTTATTAACAAACTGTTTATATTTCGAGAATGTTGTTCCCCAAAGGATTTTATCTCCACCATATACTTCGTCGTTAAAAAGCGGATGCCCAATATGTCTCATGTGCACTCTAATTTGGTGCGTACGTCCTGTTTCAAGCACACACTGCACCACACTCACATAGCCCAATTCTTCAAGCAGCTTGTAGTGGGTTACCGCATCTTTTCCGTAGCCTTCATCTTCTTCATACACTCGGAAAACCTGACGATTTTTCAAACTTCTACCAATAGCTCCTTCAATAGTTCCTTCTGGTTCTTTTAGTCGCCCCCACACCAAAGCTACATACTGGCGCTTAGTCGTTTTGTGGAAAAACTGCAAAGCTAACTTAGTTCTTGCCAACTCCGTTTTTGCCACAACCAACAAGCCCGACGTGTTTTTATCGATGCGATGCACCAGACCCGGACGAAGATCATTTTCATTGTTGAAAAGTGGAAGATCTTTATATCGCCAAGCCAATGCATTCACCAAAGTGCCGCTGTAATTGCCATGCCCGGGGTGCACCACCAAACCCGCAGGCTTGTTGATAACAATCAGTTGGTCGTCTTCATAAACCACATCAAGTGGAATATCTTCGGGAATAATTCTAAGTTCATGACGTGGATAGTCCATCACGATGCTTATTTCATCGGCAGGCTTCACCTTATAGTTCGACTTCACCGCCACCCCATTCACCAACACACTACCAGCATCGACAGCTTGCTGAATACGACTGCGCGAAATTTTATCTATCTTATTAACGATATATTTGTCAATGCGTAATTGCTTCTGACCTGAATCTACCGTGAGGTGGAAATGTTCAAAAACTTCCTGGTCTTGATCAGACTCATTGACTTCTTCTAAATGTTCATTCATGCTCTAAAAATCTTCAAATTCTATTGTTTCTACATCTGCACTATCTTCCACCTCTTCGGTTAGATCTAAATATTGGGTGCTATCGGCTGACAACCAAATATCTACCAAGCTTCCAAAATCTACTTGTAGCTCTTGCTCGCCATCAACCATTGGCTTTTGGCGTGCCACACGTGCAATGAAAGTATCTTCGGCCGTAAGCACTGAGCTATCATATATCACAGCCCCCATGGTGAGTTGCAGACTATCTAAAACAATTTGTACTTCATCCTTGCTCATGCCCTTCAAATATGGCACTGCTGTTCTCCCCACATGACCTTTCCGCCCCACCACCAAATCGATGTAAGCACCTTTAGCAATGGGCTCGCCAGCGACAATTTCATCCGATTTATAACGCTGCGACAATACCAAGTTTTCATATTCCGAAGCTTCATAGGTAATGTCGCCAATACGCAAGCCCGAAGCCTGAATAATACTCACCGCTTGACGGAAAGATACATCGGTAAGCTGAGGCATGAGAATTTTATCGGGATTGGTAGCGCAAATGGTCACAAAAACCTTGCGCCCTTCCTTCACCTGCTGCCCTGCTTTGGGCTGCTGCTCTAAAACAGCACCCGGCGCTTCATCATCAACAAACAAAGAGTCGGCAATCACTAAATTCATTTTATTTTTCTCCAACAGCATTTCTGCATCTTGCACATTCACACCTCGCAACGTAGGCACCTCATAAGACTCTCCATGATTGGTGTAATTAGATATGGCTGTGAGGGTAATCATGAATCCCACCATAAGCAAAACTATGGCTATGATAAGTTGAATGAGAAAACTCTTACTGATTAAAAACGAAAAGAAACGTTTCATAATTTATCTGATGTTGAATGATATTAGACAGCAAAAATAAGAGAAATAACCGACAAATTATAATGGAAAGAAACTCATCGAAAGAATTCACCCGATTTAGTCTGCTTTTAAGAAAAGTGACAAACTCGGAAAACCGCGATTTCTGGGTTCATTGCAGCACCAAAATAAAGAAGTCGGAAATTAGAGCAAGTTGCGCACTATGCCCCACGTTAGCACAAGCAATAAGATTACAACGCAAGCCGTAGGACCCATTAGGCGTTTCCGCCACAGAAGCACCAAAGGCGTTCTTTCGGGTCGAGAAATCACCCATAAGCAAGCAGCAAAATAAGGCAACGAGAGCACCAACAGTGGATTGTAGCCAAAGGCTTCAGAAATTCGCAAATGAAGCAGGCTATGAATGGCGCGCTGCGAACCACAGCCAGGACATTCATAGCCTGTTAATGTTAGGAATATGCAACGAGGGAAAAGAGACACTTCTGCAGGAGAAAAAGCATAAAGTAGCACCAAAGCGACAACGCCCAGTACCATCAGCGCATAGTATCTTTTCTTCAAGGGCATAACTTTTCGCTACACAAAACTTTGCACCACATCAAAACTGAAGAGCGAGCCAGCAAAAAACAATATATTAACCAAAATAGATAATCCCGCACTTAAAATAGCTGCAATGATTGAGATGTTAATCCAACGACGAGCTTGCATTGATGCTCTAAACGAACCTTCATAATCTCCGGCATAAAAGCGACTCTCTACGTGAAGCGAGTTTACCAAACCTACAATACCAAAGGGCATGCAACAAAAGATGGTAACCAAAATAGCCCCCACTAGATATGATTTTGGAGGATAAGATGGCGTATAGCCTCCTGTCGATGCTTGTTGATTGGCATTTCTCGACTCAAACGGAGGAGGGGGCGGAGGTGTGCTGAAATTGGCGCTGTTAGCACCCGATGCTTCTTGTTGAAACAACACCTTCAGTTCTTCCAATTCGTTAGCTGGCGTCCAGTCCGACAAACCTGCATACCACACACGGGTGTCTGGTGCAATTCCTTCTTCGCGAAGTTGCTCTACAGAGAATGGTCCGAAGTTTTCTCCGCCTTTAGTATAAAAATAATGAGTACTCATATCCTTCTGTTTAGTATTTTGAATTCAAAGGTAGATTTTTTCTACTTGCATTCATGGGTTTAATCTGCGAAGCTTTCTTTTTTCTAGGTAAATTGTTTTTCAACAAAGAAAACTAGCCTTGCATGACCTCGCGCATCACCGCCAATGATTTAAACTCTGTTTCCAACTCTAAATGCACCTTATAGTAAAATATTAGTGCATCAAGTAGCGTTCGGCGATGACTATTGGTAAAATTCAAATCTGCCATCTGCACATAATCTATTTGAAAAATCTGACCAAATTTTTCGCTCAACTCCGCATCTATAAAATGCGGATGTATGGGCTCTTCTGGCACAAAATGAGCGTGCATAAGGTCAAAATATATTTCTTTTTGCCTAACTGGTGGATGAGGAGACACTCCCAGATAGCGTGTCAACTTAAATAAAAATACCACCAAAAAATTACTCACCGACTCTTCCAATGCATCGAGCATTTCTACCGAGGAAAATAAAAACTGAAATAATTCGGCAGATCCCTCTTCTTCTTTCAACACTTTTTGCAGCAGCTCAACCACAAACATGGCTTGCGAGCTTTTCTGAACATCGAAAGGTAAACTCGATAAAGGTGCAGCTAAACGAGCATCTTTCAAACGCTGCAAGGTAGTGCTATTGGGTTTATGATTCACTTCTAAATCCAGTAAAAACAAAGGCTGAAAAAGGTTAACCCGTGTTTTCGATCGCTTCCCATGAATGCCACTAATAATATAAGACTGTCTTCCGAATGCTTCGGTGTAAACATGGGCAATGATGGAAGAATCTGAATACTTCAGATAGTTCAAAAATACAGCTCTTGTTTTTACCAACACCTCTTTATTGCTTTAAATAAGCTATTAACTGCTGCGTAGCTCTAGCTCGGTGACTAACCTTATTTTTCTCTTCCAAGCTAATTTCAGCAAATGATTGCTCAAATCCTTCCGCTTTGAAAATAGGATCATACCCAAAGCCATCAACTCCACAGCTTTGTTCTAATATTTCACCTTGCACAATACCTTCTAGCAGGGTTTCCTCACCATCAATAATTAGTGCAATAACTGTTTTAAATTGCGCTTTTCTATTTTGTTCGCCGTGCAATTTTTCTAACACTTTTGCCATATTCGCATTCGAATCTCGAGCTTCGCCTGCATAACGAGCCGAATAAACTCCGGGTTCACCATTCAATACTTCAATCTCTAAACCTGTATCGTCGGCAAAACAGTTGTAGCCGTAGTTCTGATAAACATATTGCGCCTTCTGCAAAGCATTCCCTTCAATGGTGGGTTGCGTTTCTGGAATATCTTCGTGACAACCGATGTCTGCCAAGCTCAAAAGCTCGAAGCTATTGCTAAGCATAGCTTGCACTTCTTTAAGTTTATGGGGGTTGTTAGTTGCAAAAACAAGTTTCATGTGTTTATAATTTTGCAATAAGCTTTGGGCTAACTGCTAGTTTTTAATCATTCTCTCATGTGCAATTGGGCTTATTACCAGTGCATGAAAGTTCTCTATTTACAATATATATATCAACTTTTGAAGGTTTGAGAGACATACGCTTCAAATCGGCAATGCTAATTCTTAATGACGTTGACCTCTTCTTCTGTTAAACCCGTTGCCGCCATAATCAATTCAAGGCTAGCTCCAGCGTTTAAAAGATTTTTCACCATGGTAATTTTCTCTTCCTCTCGCCCCTTCTCAATTCCTTCAGCTAAACCTTGCTCTAAGCCTTTTTCTAAGCCTTCTGCTAACCCTTTCTCTAATACTTCTGCCATACCCTTTTCTACAGCTTCTTTGGTTTTACCATTGATGAGGGTACGCTCTCGACTTACACCATCCCAATAGCGGTCGTAATATTCTAGCTCGTCTTCCGAAAATCTTGATTCTTGCAAGATATCTAAGGCTTCTTTTAATTCTTGAGTATCGCCGATGCCTGTTGGAATATGCTGCGTGCCGTGTTGTATTTCGGTGAGAAAACGAAGCCATAAAACAGCCAT
>JBKEBD010000038.1:0-13994 GCA_047972995.1 Mangrovibacterium sp. | reverse complement strand
GGCAACTCTACTTAAGTTCGGAGTGTTTATTGCACCTCCATAGGTAGAAGGCGTTGCAGGTCCGGCATCGTCAATAAGTATGATTAAAATGTTCGGAGCATCTTTCGGAAGATGATTCGGCTCTACTCTTTTTTTATACGTAGAGGTCTGCATGGTCAAGCCGGCAGTACTTGCCGACGGAGTGGGAGGGAACGGCAGAATATCCTGCGCAAACACTTGTTCTGAACCACAGAACAGCACGGCCAGCATTAACATTAGCCGCGATAAGTTTTTCATTTTCATAACCTTAATTTTTTCATTAATTTAATTCATTATTATTTACTCCATACAGGGAACTACTGAACGAGTGCCCAAAGTTACAATTTTATGGAAATAAAACACTATCATCCGAAAGTTTTTTTCGAGATTCAATAAAAAGCCTTAAGCATTCCTATTTTTGTTTTCACCACAAAATCAAAAACGATGGAACTCTTCAGACGCAACAAAAATACAAACCAATAATCAAGCAAATTTTAGATCTAATTCTTTCATGGCTTCTCTAGCTGTGTTACCAAGTATAGGTCAGATAAGAGATGTAGTAACCTGAGTTTCGGATAAGAACTGGTAGACTACCACTGTAAGTCAATAATATATACTCTCCTAGCCCTCCTAGTAAAACTTGGAGGGCATAGTATTTTTAATCTTACATTTTCACCTAAAAATGAGCCAGCTGTTGCTCTTCAAATTTTCTTTCAAATCGGATAGATGGCTTCTTGTCAAAAAAGCTATAAGCTCCGATTGCACCAATTAAATTCATGATGAAATTATGAATGCTTCGGTGTCTAGAATGCTCGATATCAAAAATGTTTTTAAGTTGATCATTAATGGTTTCAATTATCGATCTCTTTCTGAGTAACAATTTGTCTGTCATGCTCATTAGTCGATTCTTCATATTACTTTTTAGCCCAGTAACAATGTGAATACCTTGGTTGAATAATGATTCAAACAGCTGAGTTGATATGTAGCCCTTGTCAGCATACAACTTGCCGAATAGTTTCTTTTTGAACGCTTCAAATATGTCGAGATTTCTATCGCCCATATTGCCTGGCGAAAGATAAAAGCTAAGTATCTCTCCACGTTCATTGCAAGCAAAATGCAGTTTGAAGCCATAGAACTAGCCCATGGTACTTCTCCCTCGTTTTGCAAAACCATCAAAGGTTTTGTGATTGAAGATGCGTTTGTTGTGGCAAACGCTTATTTTGGTGCTATCTACTAAACTAATCCCTGTACAGTTGCCAAAGCAAATGATATTTAAGAACATCATCATAGAAATAAAAACCTTGTGCTCAATTGATACAAATCTACTATAGAACAATTACTTAGAAAATTCACTACTTAGATGGACTCCAATAAAATGAAGACAGTAATGCTTGAAGTTTTTAAAGGTTTCAAAGTGGTAGAGAAGCAGGATGGTGATAATTTCACTATCCGACATTAGATGCTTGCGATTACGCGTTCTTTTTGCTTCTGGAGCAGATATTTGAGCTAGATGCTTGATTTCTTCAGCATATTCGAGAAATAACAAAATACTAGGACATAAAAAAGGGCATCCAAAACTTTTTGGACACCCTCATTTTTAACTTACACAGTTTATGAATTAGTGTCAGAAAAACTCAACTACAGTGTAGAAAATTCCAGTAACTTTGTCTTTAGGAAGTTCATATCTCATTGTATTTATATGCCTTAGGAGACCTAAAGGTGCAAAGAATATGCATACTTACCAATTTTCATTATCAGCTTTTCTTATCCGAAACTCAGGTTATTATTTTGTATCTCTGTCACTCTGTTACTTTGTCACTCTACCTCTTAGCCTCTTCAATTAATTCCCGTATGGTTTAACAACTGATACCGCAGGGCTTAGTGGCCAAACAAATGTATCAGGATTGTCGGGATTATTTGGATCGTAACCTTTGAAATCGTCTTTTATGTAATTTGCGATTTCTAAGTTTTGCTCTTGCATTGAGTTAACTATACACTTTGCAAGCTCAAAAGCTCCGTATGCGTTGAAGTGTGTATTATCTGCCAAGTCTCTATCTACTCCCGGAAACGAACCTATTTTGTAGTGTACAAAGGCTTTCTTAGAATCCTCAACTCCTAAAGCCTCGAATAACTGGGCACTCATCTTATTAAGATCTACAAGTGGAATGCTGTTCTCTTTGGCATACTTGCGCATTGCCTCGGGGAAGTCGCCTAATGTGTTTACGATCTTGCCTTCTTCGTCAAATCTTCTACGCATTGTTGCTGTGATAATTATTGGCTGCCCTCCCTTAGCTATGATTTTATCGCAATAGTCTTTAAGATCCTCTGTAAAACCAACAAATGGATCATAATCCTTCTGCTTTTGATCGTTGTGTGTGAATTCGATAATCATAAAGTCGCCTTTTTTCATCTCGCCAAGTGCTTTGCCTAGTCTTCGCGAAGCTCTGTAATGACGCAATGTACTTCCTGATACTGCATAGTTTGAAACTACGATGTTATTCTTTAAGAAAAATGGAAACATCTGCCCCCATGATGCCCATGGCTCAGAGTCTTGGTCGGTTACTGTAGAATCGCCGGCTATGAAAACTTTTGGAAGCCCTTCAACCTTCTCTAGTACTAAAGATGATACGTTTACCGACTTACCGTTGAACTCTATTGATAGTTTGTTATCCCACTTAAGACTAGGTCCTTCGCGTTCTTTAAGTCCTACATCTCTATCATTACCAATAACACTTGTTGTGAAAGCATCAACAATAAAGGTTACTGTTTTGAACTCGCCTTTCTTAAGCTTCAAATCGTGTACGAACAAACGTCTAGACTCGCCTTTGATGGTTACATCTGTTTCTGTGTCGTTAGACCCCAATGTGATTGTTACTTTATATGCTCCTTCTTCAACATTCTTTTCAAAATAGAATGCTCCGGCAGAATGAAGACCATCTGCTTTGCTGTCTCTTGTTTTTACATCTCCGAAAGCCTCAACTTTTACATACGGAGTGATGCCATACCCCAATGTATCAACATATCTTGTATTTGCATCTATACCAATGTATCCATTTTGTACTTTCCCCGAACCAAAATCAAAATGCATTCCATCGGGTGTAATTTCTTCTTCGCCACAACTAAATAGCGAAACAGCTAGTAGTAGACTTAGTAATTTTAAAATTTTCATTTATTTTTGTTTAGGTAACAGCCTGGGCTGTCATTGATTATACATTATCCGTTTATTCTATCTACCCGTTGGCGGAATTAATTTTGTTTTTCATCACAGCTGTTTGTGCAATATGTGAGCAGTTGTGGATTATTTTTCCTTCACAACCGTTCCCCAAAGGTTTACTTTTCGTGATGTTTGGAATTTTACATCATCCATTACAATATCGCCTACATGGCGGATGATACTTGCTTCTTTGGCATCCTCAACAGTTACATTTTTTAGAGTAACTCCCGATATCTTTGAATCTTCATACCCTAGCATAAACAAAGGGAAGCGTGTTTCCTTACAGGTAATATTCTCCAAAACAATATTCCTTACGGTAGGATTATGCCCATGTCCTTCTCCATCTTCGTAGTGTAGGTTCACTTTTAGCAGGCTTTCGCTTACTTTTCCTACTTCTATATTGCGGATATATACATCTTCGATTGTTCCGCCTCGTGCCGAGTTGGTTTTGATGCGGACTGCTCTTGTTAGATGCGGACTGTTCATGTAGCAATTTTCTACAAAGATGTTCTTTGCTCCTCCTGTAATCTCACTTCCCACAACAAAACCGCCATGTCCGTTCTTAAAGTTACAATTGCGAACCACTACATTTTCGATTGGTCGGTTGATACGTCTTCCATCATTATTTCTTCCCGATTTCAATGCTATGCAGTCATCTCCGGTATTAAATGTGCAGTTTTCAATCAATACGTTTTTGCAACTCTCGGGGTCGCATCCGTCTGTATTCGGCCCCTTACTGTCTACATTCACTCCTCTGATTATTACATTATCGCACAATACCGGATGTAATATCCACATAGGAGAGCTTTTGATTGTGAAATCTTGCATCAACACATTCTCACACTGATATGGCTGAAAGAACTGCGGACGCAAATAATGCCCATCTCCAAACTTTCGGTCTTTCACGGGCACTCCCTTTTCGCCCATCTCGAACAATGCCAGACGGTTTGCTTTATCTTTCTGACTAGGATCTCCCTCGTTTAAGATATATCTTTTGCCACCATTCCACTTCCACCAATTTTCTTTTTTTGCTTGTCCGTCTAAAACACCATTACCGGTAACGGCAATATTCTTTTCTTTATAAGAGTAGATAAGTGGCGAGTAATTCATGAGCTCTACACCCTCCCAGCGAGTGTACACCAACGGCAGATAACCCTCAGGATTAGTCGAGAACATAAGCACTGCTCCATCTTCCATATGTAAATTCACATTGCTTTCAAGATATATCGCTCCTGAAAGGTATTCTCCTTTGGGTACGACAACTTTTCCTCCTCCGGCTTCGCTACAAGCAACAATTGCTTTGTTTATAGCCTCTCGGCAGTTTGTCTCACCATCAGCTACAGCTCCATAATCAAGTATACTAAAGATTTTATCAGGAAATACCGGATCCTTTAGGTTTTCGATTATTTCCTCGCATCTCTGCCAAGGGTCGGCTGTTGTGATGTTTGTGTTTTCGTTTGTCTCCGATTGTTTGTTGCCACAAGCAACAAAGGTTAATAAGATGGCAAATAATGTTAGTTTCATATTTGTTGTTTTTTTTGCCCCTCCATCTCCCCCGAAGGGGAGAGCTAGGAAGCAATTTGTGATTATAGGAAATTAATTCTGTCAATAAGTCGGAGTTAAGGAATCTCCCCATGAAGAACATCTGTTCCAAAATAAAACCAAAGCTTCATTCTAAAACCGTCATCACCTGATTTCAAGCGCATTGAACTTGGTTGACTTTTAGGGCCATGTCCTGATATTGGTTTGAATGAGCGCATTGCAGGGATATCATACAAGAATGATATATCTCCGGTAGGAAATTCGTGCATTGTGTTCTCTCCATTACGTCTCATCTTAGGCTCTTCGGGAGTGAATACCCTAAAATACAAACCATCGGTTTCAGAATATACTGTAAATGGCATTTTGTTTGATTCCATTGTTGCCCAATACATATTGGCATGATAGCCTTTGAACTCGGGATATATAAGGTTCTCGAAGCTTTCGCCTGTTACTGTATTGTTATAGTCTTTTTGCCATAAACCGTAGTTTGTGCCTTTTATGCGGTTCTTCCACACTCGATATGGTCCTTTTCCCATCCATTGCATTCCTTTGCTCTCCTTTTCGGGATACGAAAAGCTTAGTCCGAAGTTATAAACTGTCTTATCTACAAAGTCTTTCAGACCACCACCTGATGTTCTATTTAGCATGATAGCATCCATCCCAAGTAATCCATCAGGCTTCATTCTCCAAACAATTGAATCTACTGCGCCTTTATACTTCACCACAAATAGTGCATCATTTCCGTCTATTCTAGTGTTTGCCGATTTGAATTCAAACTTCATACCAACAGGGATCGGACCATTGTCGAATTGTATGGCATTCCCACCATTTTCGGCTCCCAAAAGCAATCCTGTAGTTTTATCAAAACTTACCGTGACTTCTTTCGCCGAAAGGCTTACCTTATTGCCATCTTCTTTTATGTTTGCTTTTGTATTGCTTTGTTCTTTGTCCTCTTGTGTTGCGAAGTATTCATTGGCATACTTAACAGCCCAAGTCCATGTGCAGATTGATTTCCCATGTTTATCAAAAGCTTCGAGCTCCAAAACATCTCCGTCAAAAAAGTTCGAAGGAACATCAAAATGGGCTGTTCCTCGCTCTCCCGGATTGATTGCAGGCAGAACTACATCTCCATTAGCAATAACCGACTTGCCAACACCTTTGAGCGGTGAAGAAATAGAATAAACTCGATACTCCATTCTACATTCCTTCAGATTGGTAAACAAGTAATCATTAGTCACCAAGAAATCTCCTTTGAAAGATGGAGTAATATACTTATTCTGGAACTGTATCGGAGCCCAAACCTCGCGAACGGTATAAAAACTACCTTCTCTTTCTCGATAAGGACCAGCAATACCATCAGGACCGTTAGGACCGTCAGAATCAAGTTTTCCATCTTTATCTGTTCTGGCTATAGCCTCATCTACAAATGCCCAAAGGAAGCCTCCTGCAAACAACGGATTAGAACGATAATTGTCCCAATAGTCTTCTAAACCTGCTCCCTGACCTCTATCATACAATCCATGAAGAAACTCTGTAGGCATAAACACATTGTACCCATTAGCCAAACGATAAGTTCCGGTAGTGTATGATGGGTAGTGATGCGAATCCAAACCATTAAAATCAGCCCAAGGGTGGATTACATGGCGTTTCTGTGGGTCGTAATCGGAAAACTTGGCATCTAGGTTTATATTCCAACCACCTTCATTACCATTACACCACATGAATATCGATGGGTGATTAACATCTCTCACCATCATCTCTTTTAGCATCTTCTCTCCTACCTTGTCATCATACTTATCATGCCATCCGGGAAGCTCGTTCAAGTAGAACAAGCCTAAAGAATCGCACATATCAATGAAATGTTTATCGGGAGGATAGTGTGAACGCACTGCATTCATGTTCATTTCCTTTATCAACAAAGCATCTTGCAAGCTGATTTCTCGATTTGTAGTTCTTCCACCTTCGGGATGAAAAGCATGGCGGTTAGTTCCTTTCATTATCACCTTTGTGCCATTCACATATATTCCATCTTTGTATCTAAACTCGATTGTTCTAAAGCCGATACGCTCTTCGTGAATGTGTACTACATTCTTTTGCTCATCAAGTAGCTCTAGCTTCAAAGTATATAAGTTTGGATTCTCACAATCCCATGTTTTGATGTTATCCCAAGCGGTGCTTATATTTTGTACTTCATCATCAGTCAATGAATTAGTTTTTGTTCCGATGCTTTGATTTTCGCCAAGCTCAGTGAGACTAGTAGCTAGAGAATATCCTTTGGGAAGGTTCTTAAGATGAATCTCTGTATCAAGCTTCCCATCAGCAGTGGGATTAACAGCTATGCGCTCAATATGAGTTTTAGGCATAGCCTTAAGATATACCGGACGATAGATTCCTCCATAGAGCCACCAATCAGCCATACGCTCAGCTTTCTTCACTGATTCGTTTGATGATTCTTTCCAGACTTTAACCTCCAACTCGTTCTTCTTGTCAAAAGCCAGTTTATCGGTGATATCATACTCAAATCGCACAAATCCTCCTTGGTGAATATCTCCAGCAAGCTCTCCGTTTATCTTCACTTCGGTATCAGTCATCGCACCTTCAAAGACAATTATTACATCTTTGTCTTGCCATTCCTTAGGCACTTTGAATTTGTATTTATACTCTCCTGTTTCGCTAATAGGCTTAGCAGTTTTGTCGAGATAGTACCTACCATAGGTATATTCGCCAAAGCCTTGTTGCTCCCATTGCGATGGGACTTCAATTTCGCTCCACTTTCCGCTGTTCATACCATCTGAGCAATAGAAATCCCATGTTTTGGTATTTCCTAATCCGGTACCGGAAAGATATAGAGTTTGTGTTTCTTGTGCAATCGCTACAGCTGATAGCAATAGGCACATTAGTATGCTTGTAAGTTGTTTCATATTCTTGCATTTTGCCCCTTCGGGTTGTTGTTATTATAACCCGTTGGCGGAGTTATTATTTTTATATCTCGGCTGTTTATGAATTGCCGATAATGCAAGATAATTTAACTCTGCCAACTGATTTACTACATCTGCAAAGAAATGTAATACACACACTTACGAGAGGTCATAGCGTATCATTAATCAGTCATAGCGTATATTTTTGGTGCGGTATGGCTTATTAATTGGTAGAATTAGTTTTTTATCAATGATACATCATCTATTTGGCAATTTGCATTTGCTTGCCCGTCTGCTTTGAATCCTATTTCTACAGTTCCATTTTCTACCATAACATTATTGATGCTGATTGTTGTCCATGTAAGATTTGCATTGGATATAACTTTGCTCGTTGTTTTTCCATTGCTCGAAGTGTATATCTCAAGATTATTGAACCCATCGCTATTTTTGATTTTAAGCGATAAAGTATAGCTTCCTGATTTTAATTCTACATATGGACTTGAACTGATGAGCTGCGATACTTTGCGCTCAAAGGCTATAGAATCATTGATATTAAGACTTTTCTCACCTATAACTGTTTGTCGATCTTCTTTTGTGTTGAAATAGTTTAATCGAGGAGAATAGCCTTCGTTTGAAATCTTAGTTCCCTTAATCACCTCGGTAGTCCAACCTGTAAGATGTGTTTGCACGGGTTTCACAGGGTTTGGGATGTGTCTTCTGTCAGCTTCGAAGCTTCCGTTCTTCACATAATTATTATCATCTGCTACTTCCCAATTGCCAGTCTTAGCATTCAGGTTCCAAGAGTTAAGAGAATTGAAGTAAGGAGTATGCCCTTCAAATGACATAGGCACCCATTGATTGTATCCTAGTCCATTGCCTGCAAAGTCTGCCCATCTGTCTCCACAATAAACAACCGTTTCTTTATTCGAACCTTTTACCTTTACAAAAAATCCTGTTTGTGTAATATGTGCATAATCTTCTTCTGCCCCTTTGGTAATTAGCATGTTATTCTCAGGAAGATAAGGTCCTCTGATATCATCAGCTACTAGATAATATGCATGAGAACAATCCCAACCATATAAATTTGAAGCATATAAATAGTACTTACCATTATACTTAAACATACAATTTCCTTCGCGCCCTGCACCTTTAAATACTTGTGTGCAATCCAATAAATCTACTTTTCCATCTTTTACTCCAATTTCTGAAATATAGATTTTATGTCGACCTCTTCCGTAGGAATATACAAGGTACGACTTGCCGTTATCAGGATCTGTAAACACTGTTTGATCTCCTGTATTAGGAGTTCCAATAGTCTCGGTCATGTCTTTACGCCAGTGCCATTTGAAAGAACCGTTAGGAGTTTCGGACAAGGCTATCAATACACCGCTGTTGTTTTGAATGAACAAAGCAAATTTCTTTAGCTCTTTTATATAAGTGACTCCCATTCTCCCAACCCATCCAACTCCGGGATTATGCTTTTCTATCTCTGCTCTATCCAAAACATTGCCTGCAAATTTCCAATTTGATAAATCGGTTGAGGTATAACAACTGACAGCCTTAAAATGATTACGTTCTTGTGTCACAGATGGGTCTTCACGGTAAAGTTCAGCTTCCTTGTAGTGCACTCCATACCAAAAATATTTCTCTACTCCATCCGATGGATCTGTAAACCTGAATATTCCTCCTCCTTGACTATATATGGGCTCTCCATCTACGGTATCCCAAAATTGGTCGTTTTTGATATTTACTAATTCCTCTTTTGGTTCTTGGCAAGAAGCGAAGAAATGGCAAAAAAGCAAACTGATTGCTATAGCTTTTAGGTAGAATAAATGTTGGTTGTATATCAATCTATTATTATTTCCCTCTAGTCTGACTAATTTTAAAATTGTTGTTTTCATTATTGTGTGGTTCACGGTTTTTAAGATTGTATCTGCAAAGAAATGTAATATTATGTACCTGCAAGAGCTTATTGTATATGCCTTTTTTATGTGAATTATTGCAAAGACTATGATCTCGAACTGTAGATTGGATGAATACAAAAATACCTGACCCATCGTTTGTAGGAGAAAAGCTGACATATTCAACTTGCAAAGTAATTACTTAACCCGTAGTGCATTTGGAGATTGTCTGTGTTTGTAGGGGCGAATGTTGATTAGCCCCTACAGTATCCGATTATTCAAGAGCAATATCCAAATACACTACGGGTTTACTTACTTGAATTATACCTATTTTCGAAACTTTGATGGCGTAAGTCCAAACTTCTTTATAAAGCTTCTTCTAAAATTTGAAGCATCAGAGAATCCGCATTCTACCGAAATTTCGCCTACTTGTTTGTTGGTTACTTTTAATAGTTCAGCAGCTTTGTTGAGCCTTATTTCGGAGATAAACTCAGAAACCGTTTGGTTGCTAATAGCCTTAATTTTTCTGAATAGTTGCGCTCTACTCACTGCCATCTCTTGGGCAAAAACATCAGGAGAGAAGCTGTTGTCGGAAATGTGTTTATTTACGACTTCTTTTGCTTGGTTTATAAACTTCTCATCGGCAAACTCGGCTTTCACTTGTTCTAGTTCTTTTTGGTGCTCTTTGTTCTTCTTGGCAATAATATTTTGCATGATGAGATAAGCCAACAAAATACAAAGCAAAGCATAGGAGATATAGGCATACAGTGTAGCCCACCATGGTGCAAGTATCTTAATATCCAGTTTTATTGGGGTATCATTCCACACTCCATCGCTGTTGGCTGCTTTCACCATAAGTGTATATTCGCCGGAAGTCAAACCCGAATAGATAACCGAATTGCGTTCGGAAGCGGTATATGTCCAATCATCATCAAAGCCCTCGAGTTTGTATGCATAAGTGTTTTTTGCAGGATTAGAGAAGTGTAGGGCAGTAAATTCTATCTCAAAGTTTCGATGCTTGTGGGTAAGCTCAATGCCCTTTGCCTTCATAAGTGGCTTTTTAAGAATGACACTGCCATTTACTTCTTCGTTTATGGCTACTCGCTTATGCTGAACTTTTAGTCCTGTAAAAACTATCTTAGGAGGGTTTGTGTTGTCCACAATACTATCCGGGAAGAAACTGTTTATACCATTATTCCCTCCAAAGAACAATTCGCCTGAGTTGCTTTTGTAATATGCATCTTCGGAGAATTCATTATCTTGTAGTCCATCTAATTTATCATAGTGGCGAGCTTTGTAGCTTTTGCGGTTTATTCGGCTTAAGCCTCTTCCGTAGCATAGCCACACATTTTCTTTATAGCATAATACTCCAAGAATACCTGTTTCTGCAATATACTCTATCTCCGGAAAGCTTTTAAATTCCTTTTGCAGGATATCATACATACAAAGTCCGCGAGCTGTGCCAATCCATATGTTTCCATCAATATCAACATCTAAGGAGTAGATAAAATCGTTTAACAACGTGTTTTTATTAGCACTGTGGTGGAAATATTTAGTTTCGATATTACTCAGTTTCCCATTGTTGTAGTTATAGCTGAGATTCACCAGGCCTTTCTCAGTTCCTATCCATAGTCCGTCTTTGCCAATAGCAATCCCCCTTATGGCGTTAATATCAACAATGCCTAAAGAGACAATTGTGTCATTAGAATAATCGTAGTATGTAAGCCCATCCCATGTGCCTATCCACACCAATCCGTTACTATCTTCGTTAATTGCGTAAACCCAGCTGTGGGGAATTGCAGGTTTGGTTTTTCGTGTATATCTCAACACAGTATCAGTACCATATTTGCAAAGGTATAAGCCATTTCGTGTGCCTATCCACATATTACCTTTGCTGTCGCTGAATAGCTCTCGTACCCTCATGCTTCCATCGCCTTGTCCTATATCTCGATATGGGAAAGGGTATGCATTTTTTCTGTCTTTGTTCATCCGCAATACACCACTATTCCTAGTTCCTATCCAAATATTAGCTTGCACATCCTCGCTTATTGCACCTACCGATTCTCTAACTACATCAACATAATGCCTAAATCCTTTTCTGTTTGTATCTGCAAAGTGCACTCCACCGTTGTCTGTCCCAACCCATAATATCCCACAATCATCAAGGTATATTGCTGTAATGTATGAATCGGATAAAGAACCAAGTTCAGCATGTTTGGGGTAATAATCGGGTAAGGCATCATTCTTTATATCTCGCCTGAAGATTCTATTACGCACAAGTTCCCATTCTGTTTTTTTATCTTCAGATAGGAAGCTTTTTTGTTGTATTTTATCCGTTCGTATTAAATCTTGAAGTGTGGGGGAAATGCTGTCAAAATCAAACCTAGAAAAATTGTCTGTATCATAATTGTATTTACAAACTTCGCTTGTTGTGGAGAAGCTAATCCATATATTGCCAATACTATCTCGGTGTAATCTCCTTGGGCGGTGATTAATCAAGGAATAGTCTGAGTTGTCTGAATAATATGTTACTATCTTATTGCCATCATACCTGCACAAGCAATCCAAATGAATCCATACTTATCCTCAACAATAGAGTTTATCTTGTTGTGTGGCAAACCATCTTTAATCGTAAGATGATGAAAATACAAGGACTGAGCATTTGCACAAAACGAACAAATAACAATTAGGATTGATATAGATAGTTTTTGGAGGTTCATAGTATGTTCAATTAGTAGCTAAAAGTAAACCCTTCGAGATAAACACGTATAAAAAACACGCCGGAAGCTACTACAGATAGTATTGATACCCAAAAGCCTATAAACTGCATCTCATAAAGAGCAACGTTTAATATATCAGCTTCTTCGGCATAGGCTATCCACTCGCTATTACTGTTATATTTACTGGTTGGGATTATATGATTTTTCACAGCATCCGTTTGTATATGATAATTTATTTTACTCAGTATGCGCTTAGCATTCCATTCCAGATTATATTGGTCATTTTCATGCTCTTTTAACCTTTGGTATTCTATTATTAGATACGGTTTAAGACAGGCTGAGCCAAGATGCAAACTCAAAAGCGATATCTTTATGCGCATAAGTGTCTCCATTCCTGCCAGACTTAGATATTATTCCAATTGCTGATGTAGCTTCTATCTACCTTTTAGGTGTCATGCTAAAACTATTTGAGCCTGCTTCATTTTTAAAGGCATCGAATTCGATGCTTTTAGAATCGAGATTATTTAATTGCTCTCAAAGTCCTGGGAATTCAATTGTACTCCTAGTTTGCGTCCAATTTTGAATAATATAATTAGTCCTCTCCGAATCACGGAACCGTGCCATGTCTGTGATAGAGATATACTCTTCTTTGTCTTGTTTGTATAGAATTACTTCTATGTCATTTACGAGAAGTCTATTTTTCATTTACTAATATTGTGGTTGGATTGATACAAAAGAGGCATACAGTTAATGTGAGAACCTCCTACAAACATATAAAAACGTTCCAAAAAATCAAAATATTCTGATTTTTCGGAACGCTTGGGTTGGGTTAGTCTACTTCAACAACTCATCAATCATTGGTTTAAGTTCGGATTCTGCTGGGCGAGGAGCTTTGTATGCCACAGGTTTCTCTCTTTATCAACAAGAATAAAGCGAGGAATTGCCATTATACCATACGAATCAGCGATGTTGTTTTCCGAACCTCACATAAACAACTGAGCTTCGCCTACTTGAAGATCATTAGCCAAAGCCTAAGTCTCGGCATCGATACAATCAGGAGTAAGTTTTTTTTCGTCCTAACCCCAAAGATCGCTAAGGTGCTTAACAAGGTGCTTCATTGAGAATGCATCCTCAGGTCCATTCTTTGGGCGACCAAAGTGAGACATGATGATAGGCGCACCAGCTGCTTCGATTACTTTCTTGACAGTAGGAACTGCTGCCACCATACGAGTGTCATCAGTAATTTCGAAATTGTCATTCAGAGTCACATTGAAATCAACACGAATAAGCGTCTCAAGGGTCAGTTTATAATTTAGGTGGATTTGATATTTTTGTCTACATTTGAATATGAGAACATCACAACTACTTCAATATCTACTTCCTACGGAGGTTTATTCTTACTTTGACTTGGTTTCAATAGAAGAATCTATGATCACCCTCAAATTTTGGGTCTAAATCATAAAAATACGATCTTTGCTTTTGTAAATTATGATAATTATGAACGAAGATTTGAATAAGTCGCTAATTGCTTTGATGCTTCCAGATGGCATTTTAGATTATTTTGATCTTGTTTCCTTTACACAGGAAGATAGCGGTCAATATGTCTACAACAAGAAGATTACTTTCTTTTTAGAAGAAAAAAGTATCATCCCAGAAGAATATCGGAATTATAAATATAAAG
>JBKEBD010000033.1:0-17277 GCA_047972995.1 Mangrovibacterium sp. | reverse complement strand
GGCTCGATATACTTGTTCGTCGATGGTGTATAATAACTGTCCTTTTTTTACGGAGAAACCCTCTTTAAAATGAATACCTTCGAGATAACCGACCACTCTTGCACGGATTGAAATATCTTGACAGCCGTGTACCTCTCCAACAAAATCGACATTTTCAACAATGTCTTCCTGCATCACTTCGATAACCTTAATGTTGTTTGGAGATTGGGAGTTTTTTTTCTGAGATGAGCAGGCTAAACAAGAGCTTAGTGTTATAACTATAAATAGATTAGCACATTTCATTAAGGTCGTGTTATTCATTTTATTTTGTTTTACTAAAAGTTTGTAGCGTAAAGTAATCAACTTTTTGTTTCTAACAAAGAAAATATGTATAAATTGTCACTATTATCCGAAAGTTTTTTGAGATTCAATAAAAAGCCTGAAGAATTCCTATTTTTGTTTTCACCACAAAATCAATAACAATGGGACTCTTCAGACGCAACAAAAATACAAACCAGTAATCAAGCTAATTTTAGATCTAACTCCTGCATGGCTTTTTCCCAGCTGTGTTGCCAAATATAGGTCAGATAAGGGATGTAGTAAATATAAAACGTATGATCAATTTGTTGCCCTAATTTTCGGACAGCTGTAATGGGGAATAGAACTATTTTTCAAAGCAATAAAATAAAACCTTCAAGTCAAGACTTTTGTTGGAACATGCGAAAATGTAGTAAAATATCAGATCTACGTAGCATTGATTAGCTACTTGTTCGTAGAACTCATCCGAAGAACGATGCCAAGAGTAAAACCAGCTTTTACAGCGATAGTAGGAAATATCAGCATGACACGCTGCCAATACTTAACTTTGGATTACATCTGCAACACTATTCGAGAGGGTGCAAGGAGATAAGAACGAAAACAACTATCAATTGAGAATACACCAGACTTATTTTTTTGGATAAATATAAATTGAACAACGTAAATATTGGGATGCAGCTATGAAAATCATTTTTTCTTCAAAACTTTCGGATAATAGTGTTCCTACCTTTTATTTTAATTAAATATCTGCTTCGTGTCGGTGCTCTTTCGATAAAAGTGGTTTAATTTGCAGCATCTTTAAAAAATATAAGAAAAAGGAAATGTCAGTACACAGCGAAATAAAAAGAGTAACAACTCACGTATTATCAGCGATGAAGCTTCGTGGGGAGAAAATTTCTATTCTAACAAGCTATGACTATAGCATGGCAAAATTGGTTGACCAAGCCGGAGTCGATGTAATTTTGGTGGGAGATTCAGCATCGAATGTCATGATGGGAAATGAAACAACTTTGCCCGTTACTTTAGACCAAATGATCTTTATGGCATCATCGGTTCGTCGTGCGGTGAACCGTGCTTTAGTGGTGGTTGATTTGCCTTTCGGTACTTACCAAGGAGATAGCAAAATGGCATTAAATTCGGCCATTCGTATCATGAAAGAAACTGCTTGTGATTCGGTGAAAATGGAAGGTGGCGAGGAAATAGTAGAGTCGGTGAAACGTATTATTTCTGCGGGTATCCCAGTAATGGGACACCTAGGATTGATGCCACAATCTATTAATAAATATGGCACTTATGCCGTGCGGGCAAAGGATGAGGAAGAGGCGGAAAAGCTGATTTCGGATGCAAAATTGCTAGAAGAAGCGGGCTGTTTTGCCATTGTGCTGGAAAAGATTCCCGCCGATTTGGCAACTAAGGTGGCAAAGATGGTGAATATCCCCGTGATTGGCATCGGTGCAGGTGGTGGTGTTGATGGTCAGGTGTTGGTAGTGCATGATATGCTAGGTATTACTCAAGCATTTTCACCCAAATTCTTACGTCGCTACATGAACCTTGGCGATGATATTCGCAAAGCTGTATCGCACTATGTAACAGATGTAAAATCGAGCGACTTCCCTAACGAAACGGAACAATACTAATTGATAATTTAGTACGAAGTGGCGAAGTGCGAAGCAAGATACCGTTAGGTCTATTCGTAATTGATAATTCGTAATTGAATAGTATGAAAGTTATATATGAGGATAATCACCTGATAGCGGTGAACAAGGAATGTGGTGAGATTGTACAGGGAGATAAGACTGGCGATGTTACCCTCATTGATGAGGTGAAAGCTTACATCAAGCAAAAGTATAATAAGCCTGGCGATGTTTATTTAGGCTCGCCTCACCGATTAGATCGCCCCACAAGTGGAGTGGTACTTTTTGCGCGTACAAGCAAGGCGCTTACTCGTTTGAATGAGATGTTTCAGAGCAAAGACGATATTAAGAAAACCTATTGGGCGGTGGTAGATACTTTGCCTGAGCAAATGTCGGATCGTTTGGAAAACTACTTGTGGAAAGATGAAGCTCGCAATCGAAGCTTTATTGGTAAAAACCGCAAAAACTCGCGTTTGTGTGCATTGAGCTACACCCATCGAGCAAGTTTGAACCGTTATCACTTGCTAGAGGTGCAGTTAGAGACCGGTCGTCATCATCAGATACGTGTGCAGTTGGCAAACATTGGTTGCCATATTAAAGGCGATTTGAAATATGGTGCAGAGCGCAGCAATGAAAAGGGAGGTATTCACCTTCATGCTCGCAAGTTGGAGTTTATACATCCAGTGCGCAAAGAGCCGATTAAAATTGTGGCCGATCCGCCCAGGAGAGATCCAATTTGGGATGAGCTAATTCAAATTCAAGAGCTGAAAGAGAAAACCAGATTCTAGGAAATGCTAAAGCGGAAAGACTCAACAAATTATTTGATGTCTTTCCGCTTTTGCATTTTTGGGTTATTGATTCAATGAACTAGCATTAAACCCAAGAGGTAGTATATCGAAGACATTACTAATTTCGGTAATATCTTGCTTGTCGTCGAGCAAAATGCGAATAGGTTTTCCTTGGCGGTTCTGAAACTCGCCGAGCACTTGCCTACACACGCCGCAAGGGCTTAATCCGCTAGCTCGTTCTTCATTCTGATTGATGGCAGTAATGGCGATGCACTCAATGGTATGCTCTGCACGATTTGCACCAATCCAATTGAGTGCCGAACGCTCCGCACAAGTGCCTGCCGGGGTGGCAGCATTTTCTTGGTTGCTACCTAAAATGATTTCACCATTGGAAAGCAGCACCGCAGCACCCACCTTAAAATTAGAATAAGGAGCATAGGCCGTGCTTGTGGCTTGTCGGGCTTGCAGCATCAATTCACGATCGCTAGCCTTTAGTTCATCTACTGAATTGTAAATGTTCAGTCGTATTTTTAATTCTTTTGTCTTCATAATTTGTCATCTTGGGTCAAATATATGATTTTTGTAAAATATTAGCACCTTGAATAGCGTGATGAGTAAGAAATTTTTATTGTTTATTGTATCGTTTTTAATGTTCACCAACCTTTGGGCACAGCGAATTTATAGCAGAGAAGACTATATTCGGATGCACGCACGTTCTGCTGTAGAAGAGATGTGCCGTTCGGGAGTACCTGCAAGTATCACTCTGGCGCAAGGGTGTTTGGAGAGTAGCAACGGAAATAGTGAGTTGAGTATCAAGTCGAAAAACCACTTTGGTATAAAATGTCATGGGTGGTCTGGCAAGGGAATGCGCTACGATGATGATGCACCAAACGAATGCTTTCGGGTGTATAATTCAGTAGCAGAATCATATGCTGACCATAGCGATTTCCTCTCAAATAATATGCGTTACGCCTCTTTGTTCGATTTAAAAATTACCGACTATAAAGGATGGGCACATGGATTGAAAAAAGCGGGCTATGCCACCGACCCACAATATGCTCATAAGCTGATTAAGATTGTTGAAGACAATAAACTGAATCAGTACGACAAGATGAGTTTGAAAGACTTAAAGAATAGTGAGTTGCCCGCAGAAAAAAATAGTGCAGCTCCGGTAGCATACAAAAATGATGTTTCAGCCACAGCGAGTGTAGCCATGGACGTGCAGGTCATTAATGGCTGTAAGGCTGTTTATGTGAAGTCGGGCGATTCGCCACAGCGCATTGCAGAAGAGCATGGCGTAAAGCTATGGGAAATTTATGAGTATAACGATTTTTCATCGAACCATACCATTAGAGTTGGTGAAGTAATTTTCTTACAACAGAAAAAGAAAAAGGCTGATATAGCTCACAAATATCACACGATTAAAGCAGGTGAAAGTCTTCATGCGGTGTCGCAGAAGTATGGTATTCGATTGAAAAATTTATATAAACTCAACCGACTGAATGGGCAATCGAAAATTGAAGTAGGGCAGCAACTAAACTTGCGTCAGCGCGTGAAAAAATAGAGCTTATTATGGCGCCTAGTATTGCCGATGTTTTAGGCACAATTTTCATACTAGTTGCCACAAAACAGGGCAAAAGCATTAGTTTTAATTAGCTTTCAAATAAATCAGGAGTGAAAACTCAGCTTATTAAGTATCTTTGAAAAAAATATAGAAAAATGAATGAATTGAATAACAACCAGCAAAAGGAAAGGTCTACATTTTGGACTTCCGTTCTTACCGCGGGCTTAATCATAGGTGGGGCTATTGTACTATCGGATTTGATTATAGTGCAAGGGCTCGGTTTATCGGGAAATTTTCTGGTAACTTTCTGCTCTGTTTTTGGTGTGTATATAGCTCAAAAATATTATCGCGACACGCACAAAGAAGGTCTTATTTCTTATGGTATGGCGCTCCGATTTGGAACATTCACCATGGCAGCAGCAGGTGTATTGCGCGGATTATATGCTGCGTTGCTATTTAAATTTGTGCCCGGATTGTGGGATAAAATCATGCTTGTTGTTGAGGAAGCTTACTTCAATATGGGTGTTTCCGATGCTGATATTTCACTCATGCTTGAACCGGTAAGAAATGGAATTAGTCCGCTAATGTTGCTCATTTCTTTTGTGGTAGCTTCTATGTTCTCTGGATTTTTCATCTCGCTGTTAACATCCATTGCAGTTAAACGAAACAGTCAGAACCCTTTTAATGATGCCATGCGTGGTGTAAAATAAGAATTATGAGTTTGTTAGAAAAACCAACCCTCGATATTTCAATAGTTGTTCCGTTGCTGAACGAAGCGGAGTCTTTACCTGAACTTTCGGCATGGATTGATCGGGTGCTTACCGAGCATAATTTCAGTTATGAAGTGTTGTTTATCGACGATGGAAGTACCGATGATTCATGGGCGGTGATTGAGGAATTGCATCAATCGAATTCGGCTGTAAAAGGAATAAAATTCCGTAGAAACTATGGCAAGTCGGCAGCTTTGCACACTGGCTTTCAACAAGTGAAGGGCAAAGTGGTTGTCACCATGGATGCCGACTTACAAGATAGTCCAGAGGAAATTCCAGAACTCTATCGTATGATTACTGAAGAAGGCTACGACTTGGTGTCGGGTTGGAAGAAGAAACGATATGACCCGGTGTTGTCGAAGAATATTCCGAGTAAGATTTTCAATTGGTTTGCGTGCAAAGCTGCGGGCATTAAATTGCACGACTTCAATTGCGGACTGAAAGCTTATCGTCACCAAGTGGTGAAAAGTATTGAAGTGTACGGCGATATGCATCGTTATATTCCGGTTATAGCTAAATGGGCAGGTTTTAAGAAGATTGGCGAGAAGGTTGTTATTCACCAAGAACGAAAATATGGCACAACAAAGTTTGGCATAGAGCGCTTCATTAGAGGTCCACTCGATTTGTTGTCGGTTATCTTTATTGCCAAGTTTAGTAAGCGACCCATGCACTTTTTTGGCTTGATTGGCTTTGTATTTTTCTTTTTTGGCTGTTTGTCAGCCCTGTGGTTGGGCATCGATAAGCTTTGGGTGATACATCAAGGATTGAGAGCGCCATTGGTTACCGATAGTCCGTATTTCTACATTGCTTTGGTGGCGATGATTATAGGCTGTCAGTTGTTTATGACCGGATTTATAGCCGAGCTAGTATCTCGCCAGTCGTCGGCACGCAATAAATATTTAATTGATGAAACCCAAATGTAATTTGGTTTAGATATGCCCCAAAAAGTTAAACACGATTTGGGGCATTTTTATTTTTGTGCTACTTAGCCTGTCATTTTTAATTGAGGAGTTGGAAAGGGTTAGTCGCCAATCATCTGACGGAAATCAGGGAATCCACTGTCGAGCCATTTTACTTCTCTAGCTCGAGTAGCTCGGTTGGTGTCGCTCAATTCATGACCTTTAATTTGCTTGTAGTCGCGTGCATGATAAATCATAACCGTTTTACTACCATCTTCCGATGTGGTGAATGAATTATGCCCAGGACCATAGCGTTTTAAATCTTCATTGGTGTAGAATACAGGCCCAGGCGATTTGTTCCAATTCTTCAAATCCATAATATCTTGGTCTCCGTCAATCCACAGTAAACCCATGCAGTAATTGTGGTTGGTAGCGCTAGCCGAATATGAAACAAAGATTTTGCCATCGTTTTTTATAACTGCAGGACCTTCGTTTACATTATACTTTTGGCGTTCCCAATCGAATGTAGGGTCGGTGATAACAATTTCAGGTCCTGTAATTTCTGTAGGACTTTTCATTTCAGCCATTACTAGCGATGTACCGCTAGCCCAGTTGTGCACATTTTGTGCCCAAATTAAATAGTTTTTCCCTTTGTGCTCGAAAACAGTAGCGTCGAGCGAGAATGAAGAAGTCTTTGTCTTAATCTGTCCCTCTTCTTTCCATTTCCCCTTCATAGGGTCTTTGCCATTGCATGAAAGTACCCACATACGAATGTTCCAAATGTTTTCTACCTCGCCAGCGGCAAAATAAATGTACCATTTGCCATCTATTTTGTGCAATTCGGGTGCCCAAATGTGTGCTCCCATTACACCAGAACTATGCTTTTCCCAAAGTGTTTTTTCTTCGGCATCTTTCAGTCCGTTAATCGTTTTAGCACTGCGCAACACAATGCGATCATATTCAGGCACTGTGGCAATTAGGTAGTAGGTGCCATCGGTGTCTTTCCACACCCAAGGGTCGGCGCGTTGCTCGGCAAGTGGATTGTTAAATTGTAATTCTTGGGCCATAGCTTGTCCGCAAAAAGCAAACAAGATAGCTAGCATCATTAAAAATCTTTTAGTCATATTTAAAATTTTAGAGTTTTGGGTTTGCAAGGAAGCTAGCCCAAAGGTGTGTGTTATTGCATCTGAACGAGTAGTACAGATTTTGCAGGAACTTTCACGGTGAATTTCCCGTTTTTCACTTTGCCCACTTTGAAGTCGGTCATGTTTACTTTTTCTGCTTTGTTGAAATCGTTGTAGTCATTCATGTGGTCGGCAGTGATGATTTTTCCCGAGGCATTGGCATATTTTGTATCGTCAATGTTTAGCGTAACTTCTTCGCTATCATTAGGGTTTAAATTACATATGGTTACCGAGAGTACTTCGTTTTTCACCGATGCCGAAAGACTAATACTAGGCACTTCGCGGTCGCCAAGTGTATATTTTGAGCTTTCTCCCGATTCAGGCACAAGAGCTGCATCTTGGTGCACAGCATACATTTTAAACACGTAGTAAGTGGGGGTAAGCACCATTTGGTCTTCTTGTGTAAGAATAACCGATTGTAATACATTGGCGGTTTGTGCAATATTGCTCATTTTCACACGATCGGCGTGTTGGTTGAAAAGGTTCAAATTAATACCAGCTACTAGCGCATCTCGCAAGCTATTTTGTTGATAGAGGAATCCCGGGTTTGTGCCATCTTCCACTTCAAACCAGTTTCCCCATTCGTCAACAATCAGTCCGATTTTCTTTTCTGGATCGTATTTATCCATAATTGCACTATGCTTCTCGATGAGGGTATTCATACGGAGTGCATTTTTCATGACCGACATCCAATCGTTTTCATCAAAATCGGTGGCATGACCTTTATCTCCCCATGAGTTGGTGAACGTGTAGTAGTGCAACGACACACCTTGCACCAAGTGGCGATGGCGAGTAGCTTTGCGCATGAGCACGTCCATCCAATTATAGTCGTCGATGTTTGGACCACCAGCAATACGATAAATATCGCCGTGGCAATAAGTGGCAAAACGATTGTAAAGATCGGCGTAATATTCAGGAGTCATATGTCCACCACATCCCCAGTTTTCATTTCCGATACCCCAATATTTCACCTTCCAAGGTTCAGTGCGTCCGTTTTGCTTGCGCAGTTCAGTCATCGGGCTTTGATTAGCCGAAGTAACATACTCCACCCATTCCGAAGCCTCTTGCACAGTGCCCGAACCCACATTAAGGTTAATGTATGGCTCAGCTTCAATCAAATCGCAGAAATCGAGAAACTCATGCGTTCCGAAGCTGTTGTTTTCAGTAACTCCACCCCAATGCACATTCACAATAGAGGGGCGACTTTCTTTTGGACCAATACCATCTTTCCAGTGATAGGTATCGGCAAAACACCCACCGGGCCAGCGAAGTAATGGAATTTCCATATCTTTGAGCGCTCCGATAACATCGTTGCGGAATCCGCGCGTATTTGGAATTGACGAATCTTCACCCACATAAATGCCGCCATAAATGCAACGACCAAGATGCTCGGCAAAGTGCCCGTAGATCTCGCGATTGATTTTTGTTTCCGCTTTTTTCGTTTCAAGTGTAAACTCTGACTGTGCAACAGATACACCGCATAAGCTCACGAATAGCGCTATTAATCCTAATTTTTTCATAGTTTTTTTTATTTTGCAATTTGAATACCTTCAGAAGTCATTACCACACGTTTCATGGTGCCATCGGCATTGTAGTGTAGGCGGTCTATACACACCGAACGGCGATAGCTTCCACCATCGGGTTGCAATCCTCCGGTGTGGTAAATGTAGTACCAATCGCCTTTATATTCAATGATGGATTGATGATTGGTGTTGCTATTTCCCGCCAATTCATTCAAAATACCTTTATATTCCCAAGGTCCTGTAATTGATTTACTCATGGCATAAGCCGTTTTCTCGGGGAACTGATAAGCATAAGACAGGTAATACCAATCGCCACGTTTGTGAATGTATGGCGCTTCGGTGAAGTGTGGCAAGTCAATAGTGTGAATTTCGCCATCAAGCTCAATCATGTTGTCTTTTAGCTTAGCCCAATAGCAGGCGGTGTTTCCCCAGTAAATATAGGCTTGTCCATCATCGTCGATGAAGACAGTTGGGTCGATATCATCCCAAAAGATTTGTGTTTTGTCGGTGGTCATATCATTGGTGATAAGCGCCGCGCCAATAGCATCTTTAAAAGGACCAATTGGACTATCAGACACAGCTACACCAATAGATTTTCCGGGAATGCTGCCGTGTTCCACCGTAACATACCAATAGAATTTACCATCTTTTTCAACAACCTCAGCAGCCCATGCACTGTGTGCAGCCCATGCAAAGTCGCTAGGTTTTAACGGCACAGGGTGTTCTGTCCAATTTACCAAGTCGGTACTCGAATAGACTAGCCATTCATCCATCTTGTAGAACTCCTTGCGAGCTGGAGCCTCATCGTGTCCGGCATAAAGATAGACCGTTCCGTTGTGCACCATAGCCGCAGGGTCGGCAGTGTATTTGTCTTTGATAATGGGGTTGTTAATGGAAAGTTCAGTTTTGTTGTTTGAACAATCTTGTTGAGGTGCTTTACATGAAGAATTGCAGCAGCAAGATGTTGTGCCTGCAATAGCTAGAGAAGCAATAGCTAGTTGAAATATTTTATTCATACGTTAATAAATTGTTTGCTCATTTGCACGTAGCCCACAAAAGTTTTTTAGAGCCTTGGTGCAAATAAGATTTAAATATACAAATATTTATTTAATGTAAAAATAGAATAAAATATATTTCCTAAGGTGGACAAATTCACAAACAGGGTGGACGAATAGGGAAACAAGATGGAATAACGTACGTTTATTAGGATACAGCATAAAAAAAGCGCACGAGAAAAATCCGTGCGCATGAAGAAGTAAGAAGCCTTAAAAGGCTTATGTTGTAGCTTTAAAGATTTTATTCGTTGCCAAAATAAATTTTCTGATATTCACTAGGACTCATTTTGTAGAACTTTTTGAAGATTCTACTAAAGTATTTCGGATCGTTAAAGCCCGATTGAAATGCCACATCGGCAATGCTTAATGAGTTATCTTTCATTAATTCGGCAGCTTTCTTCAATTTGTAGGTGTTAATGAAATCGGTAATGCTGAGTTCAGTAAGCGATTTTATTTTCTTATAAAGCAAGCTGCGACTAATTAGCATTTCTTGAGCAAAATGTTCGGTTGAAAAGTTCGGCTCATTCAAGTGGGTATCGAGCACTCGATAGGCTTGAGCAATAAACTCTTCATCGAGCTTATTGTTTGAAATTTCTTGAGGAAGAACCGATTTCGGCGAGCTAAACATTTGTTTGATTTTTCGGCGAGATTCAATGAGGTTACGCATCTTCACTTGCAGAATCAAGAAATTAAATGGTTTAGCAATGTAGTCGTCGGCTCCAGCTTCTAAGCCTTCAATGATGTTTTCCACCATGTCTTTAGCCGTAAGAAGAATAACTGGAATATGACTTGTGGCAATACCTTTCTTCAAGGCAAAGCACATTTCAATACCATCGAGTTCAGGCATCATTACATCGCTCACAATTAAATCGAGTTCCGATTCGCGAGCAATTTCTAACGCACGTTTCCCATTTTCGGCTTCTAGCACCTGATAGTTGCTCAATAAACTTTGACGCAAGAAGCTGCGTAAGTCGTGGTTATCTTCCACAATGAGCACAGTGGGTTTTGCATCTTCGGGTGCAACATCGCTAGCGTGTATGCCTATTTCAACCTTATCTTTAGAAAGCTCTAACAGAATGTGGTTGGCAAGCACCTTCACTCGATCGCCAATGTTTATTTCTGAAGGTTTACGGTTGGTGTTTATCTCATCTTCGCAGAAACTAGCTTTAGTGTGAGGTAGAAGCACCGTGAAGCAGCTGCCTTCACCCCAAACACTATCTACCGATATTTCACCATGCATGGCTTTCACCATTTCAGAGGTGAGCGAAAGTCCGATGCCAGAGTTCGTATAGCTAGAATCGCTTTCGTTTCCTTGATAAAAACGGTTGAAGATGTGGATTAAGTTGCTTTCTTGAATACCTTGTCCGTTGTCGATAACCTGAATACGAACGTGCGGAGCACCAACTGGGTTTTCATTGTTTTCAACGAATGCTACAGTCAGTTTGATTGAACCATACACCGGTGTAAACTTAAAGGCATTCGATAGTAGGTTGTAGATAATGTTTTCTACCTTTTCGGCATCGAACCAAGTGCCTTCAGGCTCGCTGTCGTGCTCAAATTCAAAATGAATTTGCTGGTAAGAAGCCAATTCCGTGAATGATTCAAATATTTGCTCAATGAAAGGTAAGATTTCACCTTCACGCACAGTCACTTTCAAATTGCCCGTTTCAATTTTTCTGAAATAAAGCAATTGATTAATTAAATGCAGCAAACGCTGTGCATTACGGTCGATCACTTGCAAGCTTTGCAGCATTTCGGTGTTGTCTTGGCATTTCTCCATAAGCTGCTCTAGCGGACTAATGATGAGCGTGAGAGGAGTTCTAAATTCGTGTGATATGTTGGTGAAAAAGCGCAAACGAATTCTATCAATGCGTTTTACTTCGGCATTAAGCTCAATGAGCTCATCGCGCTGATTCAATATCTGTTGATTTTGTTCCTCTAGTGCTGTGTTTTGCTTCTGAATTTGCACGGTGCGTTCATGCACTTCGTCTTCTAGCTCGGCTTTTTGCTTGTGCAATCGTTGGGTGCGTTGCTTGCTGTAAAGAAAAACCAAAGAGGTGAGCAGGAGTATTAATAAAATTCGGAACCAGATGGTTTCCCAAAATGGGGGAGTAATGATGATTTGTAGTTCAATGGGTTCTTCACTCCATTCGCCATCATTGTTTGATGCTTTTACTTTGAAGGTGTATTCACCTCCTTCAAGATTGGTGTAGCTAGCAAATCGACGTGATGAGGGCACTGTAACCCAATCATGATCTACCCCTTCCATTTTGTAGGCATACTCAATTTTTTCAGGTAAGAAATAGTCGAGCGCCGAAAACTCAATCGAAAAGATGGCATCTTTGTAAGAAAGATGAATTTCAGAACAGTCGTAAATAGGTTGTTTTAAGATGACTTTTCCATTAAGACTTTCGCCCACAGCTACCGTTTTCCCAAACACCGAAAAATTGGTGAACGATGGTTGGTGTGTTTGCACGTGTGACTTTATTTCATCGGGGTTAAAGAAATTAAGTCCGCTAACACTACCAAAGTAAAGTGTGCCATTGTCGTTGGAATCGCTAGCTTGCCAATAAAACTGATTGCTGAGCAATCCATCATTCTTATAGTAGTTTTGCACCCGCTTGGTTTCGGGGGTGAAGCAAGAAAGACCATTGTCGGTACTTAACCACAAATTGCCATGCAGGTCTTCTTCCATGCCATACACCATGTTGTTGCATAGCCCATCTTCTTCGGTGTAGTTGTCGAAATGCCCACCGTTGTTTCCTGTAATGTATTTGCAAATTCCATTGCCATAAGTTCCTATCCACACATTACCTTTAGAATCTTCAAACAAAGAAATAATATAGTTTCCGGGCAAAGATGTTTTGGTGTAACTATGCTTGCGGAATAAGTCGTACTGTAATCTTTCGGTGTTGTAGGGTAGTTCTTCAAGCTCGCTTTTCTCAAACCGATATAAGCCATTTTCTGTACCTACCCAAACCTTTCCTTTACTATCCACAAGCATACATCCAACGTGCAGGGTAAGGTCCATTTCAGTTTGGTCTATCAGGTGGGTGAATGTTTTCTTTGAAGTCGAATAGATATCAACCCCCAAACCAGTACCGATTAATATATGGTCGTCGTTCAACGACTCAATACATGAAATGAAGTCATAACCCAACGAATTTGGGTTGGATACATCATGAGAGAGTCGCTCAAATTTGTCGCTTTCATTGCTTATCAGTCGGTTGAGCCCAGCTCCCCAAGTGCCCACCCACAGGTTGTTTTTCTTGTCGCGGTGAATGGCCGATACAAAGTTGTTGCTTAGGCTTTGTGCCTTTTCGTTGTGTTGGTAGCGGTAAACCTTATTTCGATGTACCTGATTTAAACCACCACCAGCAGTACCAACCCAAAGTCTATCTTTTTCTGCGCAAATGGCATTTACAGTATTGTGTGCAATAGTGTTTTCCACCTTGGGGTTGTGCTGCAAGGCGTGGAATGGCTTCTGATATATATTATAATGTTCTACACCGCCTTTATCGCTTCCCACCCACACATTACCGTCGTTGTCGGCTAGGAGAGAGTTAATAAAAGGAGTGCTCAATGATTGATTTTCAGGAAGAGTGTAGAACCTATTGCTGTCGTATTGATAGTAGTTTAGTCCGCCAAGTGTTCCGATAATGAGGTTTCCTTCAATATCTTCTGTAATATCGCGCACAGAGTTGTGGCTCAATCCTCTGTTTGAGTTTGGAGTGGCTGGATAGTAATTGAGCTTATTGGTGTGAAGATTGAATTTATATGCCCCTGCCAAAGTGCAGCCAAACCAAATATTCTGTCTAGAATCTTGGAAAACTTTTTGCACACTCACATCTCCCATTCTTTCGCGCAAGTAAAGAAAAGAGGAATTGAGTAAGAGGTGTTCTCTAGAATAAACAAACACCCCATTGTCGCTAGCTACCCAAATATCGCTGTTAGAAACCCAAATGTTATTGATGTTTAGGAAGGCTGTTTCATGGCTAAATGTAGCCGTAGCATGATATTTTCCTTCTTCATTTTTGTCAACTCGCCATACGCCATTGCCTGTAGTTGCTACCCAAATATTGCCAGCATCGTCGGTGGTAATGTGTGTAATGGCAACGTTCTTGAGTATATCGTTGATGGGCACAAATTGAAATTGTTTATAATTGAAAAGCGCAATGCCCGATTCAGTACCTACCCAAATATTACCATCGCTATCTTCGCATAAACTCTGAATTCGATTACCCGGGAGTAGATTTGTTTGCTGCTTCTGGAATGTGTTGAAACTATAACCATCGAAACGACATAGTCCATTCCACGTGCCAAACCACATAAATCCGCGACTATCTTTCAAAATGCAATCTACGGTGTTCTGTGCCAGCCCATTGTTTGATGTAATTTGCTGAAAAGAAAGCTGCATAGAATTGTCATTAATTCTTTGTGCCCATGTCTTTGTGCCAAATAATAAGCACAAACAGAAGGCGAATATCGAAAAGAGATGCTTCATTTTAAGTGTATAGTTGAGTTTAACAATAGCAAATTAGGCGTTTTTTCATTAAAGAAAAGAATCTTTTCAAAAAAGTGCATAATTCTACTTTGTTTGAAAAGATTCTACTTTGCTATTACTTCATCAGTCGAACTTCATAAATTCCACCAGCCACGCTATGGGGCTGCGCTTCAAATTTTACGATGAGTTTGCCTTTTGCTTTTTCTAAAATAGCAGCAGGAATAGTATAATCTACGGTGTAAAACCCATTGCCTTCTTTACGGCTTAGACTGATATCTGCAATTTTAGAGTTATTCACCCATAGCGTGAAATGACGATTGTCATCGCCAGCAAAATACATGATACGCAAGTGACTTGCCGTTTGGTTATTGTAACGCAATTCGTAGCTAAACCAGCCTGAAGCATCGCGCCAATGTTTGCCTTGATTTACACCCGCATTCGATTTTTCACTTTTAATAAAATGGTCAGACTCTGGTTGCTGTTCACCGGGATATACGGCATCAATGGTAGCTTCTTCTAATGCCTTTTTTTCCGCTTCAGCTTGAGCAATAGCTTCTTTTTCGGCTTCATATTCCTCGGGCGTTGCCGATTTGAAATAGATGGCATAGCGTGTTTTGTGTAGTTGGAAGAAGGGTACCAACTGCAAGTGCTGATATGAAGCAGGCTGTACATTTTCTAACTCAAAGCTTAACGGTTCGCCTGCAATTGGTTTAGCAAGGTTGGCTAGTTCATTGGTTGATGCAATAAGTGTAGGCATTTCTTGCAGCGGATATTTAATGTCGGCAGCAATGTGTCCACCTCTGCTATCGTCGGCAAGTAGTCCACCCTGATGCTCTGTCCCCATGCTAGCAGCTAGCACAATAGGACCATGCAAGAACGCATGATAGTTTTCGCCATCGGGCAGTTGCTCCGTTGTGGTGTGCATGGGTAGTGTAATTTCCACCTGATCGCCATCTTTCCATGTGCGAGTGATGCAGAAATAGCTGTTGTCGTTTTGTTTAACCTTTTGAATATGACCATTTACACTTGCGTTGAGTGTACCATTATTCACCCACTTCGGATAACGAATGTATAAATTGTATTTTGTTTTTTGCGCTGCGTTAATGGTGAGCGTAGTTTTTTCGGTGAAAGGGAAATAGGTTTCTTGCGTGAGGGTAATGCCTTTTTCTTCCCAATTGAGCACCGAAGGAATAAAGAGGTTCACATAAAGATCATGGTCGGTGTGGGCATAAATTAAATCGCCATATTGGGTGTGGTTTTCTAATCCAGAACCCACGCAACACCAAAAACTTGTTTCGGGTTGTGAGTAAATGCGATAATGCCCCGGACGCATGGACGTGAAGTATACAAAACCGCCATCTTCGGGGTCTTCGGTAGAAAGAATATGGTTGTATAGTGCTCGCTCGTAGTAATCCATGTATTCCGAATTCGGATTAGAAAGGAACAACTGACGAGTAAGTTTCAGCATATTATAAGTGTTACAGGTTTCAGGCCCTTGTTCACTTTCTATCATACTTGAATAATCATCGATAGGATGAAAGTGTTCGCGCACCGAGTTTCCACCAATGCACACACTTCGATGATTTACTACATTATGCCAGAAGAAATCGGCGGCATCGTGCCAAGCATCATTGCCATTTACTTCGGCTACTTGTTTGAAGCCAATGATTTTTGGAATTTGAGTATTGGCGTGCATTCCCGTTAGATGATCTTCGTGTTTAGCTAAAGGTTCAACGATTGATTTCTGAGAGAATTTTTCCGCAAGTTGGAGGTATTTATCTTCTTTGGTAAGGGCTGCTACATGAGCAAACACCTCATTTAGTCCGCCATGTTCGCTGCGTAGCATATCTTGAATTTGATCTTCGCTCAGATTGCTTACTAAATCAATAGCCCAGTCGGTGAGCTGAATAAGCATATCCTTAGCTTGCTCGTTGCCCGTGTATAGATAGGCATCGTATAACCCAGCATAAATTTTGTGAATATTGTAGAGTGGCACCCATCGTTTGTTGAGACTGAAAGAACCTGCATCAATATTTCCGCCCTTTATTTCTGCCCAAATAGCTTTACCATTGGGCACTCCCGAAAGGTATCCATCGCCATTGGCATCTTGAGCACGTTTCAGCTCGCTAAGCATATATTGCAAGCGTTCGAGCATTTGAGCATCGCCTGTGGCTGCATACATCTTTGATAGTGCTGAAATGTAATGACCGCCAATGTGTCCGTCGAGTCCTGTGTTTTCCCAGTTGGTGTAGTTGTCAGCTTTGGGGGGTAGTCCGGCTTCTTTTAAATAAGGAGCGAGTAGCCTGTCCATGTCCATTGCCAAAATATATTTCATGTCGGCATTCATAGCATCTTTAAAAGGGCTATCCAGAAGCTCTACATCTGAAAGGTGAAATGCTTTAAGAGATTCTTTTTTTTCAGTGCAACTTCCTAGTGTTATCAGCGCTAGGAGTAATGCCAGTACTTGGTGCTTCAATGAAAGATACATAAATAAGCGTTTTTTATATAAAATAAGTTACGCAATATAAAAGGAAAAAATGAAAAACACAAAAAATGGAGAACAGGCAGGGCAAACACATGTAGATTTATATTCTCATAAGTTGTAGCAGTCTATCTTTAGAACATCCAGCCGTCTTACTATTAGTTTTATACTCCTAGAGTTCTTGATTTTCTTTATTAGGTTCAAAGCTATCTTGTTTAGTTTTGATGTATTCTGGGCAGCATTTTTAGTCCTTGAACGGCTGTAATCCTCATTAAATGATATATCTAAAACCCAATGTAATTTATTTTCTATCTCCCAATGTTTTGGATCACCCTCAAATTTTGGGTCTAAATCATAAAAATACGATCTTTGCTTTTGTAAATTATGATAATTATGAACGAAGATTTGAATAAGTCGCTAATTGCTTTGATGCTTCCAGATGGCATTTTAGATTATTTTGATCTTGTTTCCTTTACACAGGAAGATAGCGGTCAATATGTCTACAACAAGAAGATTACTTTCTTTTTAGAAGAAAAAAGTATCATCCCAGAAGAATATCGGAATTATAAATATAAAG
>JBKEBD010000039.1:0-29904 GCA_047972995.1 Mangrovibacterium sp. | reverse complement strand
GAGCAAAGCGTGCAGCGATGATGTATTCCTTTTTTGCCACCTGCAAGAAGCAAGAAGTTAATCCATATCAATGGCTCCATAGAGTATTAGAAATAATACCGAGCTACAAAGTCAATAAACTTGCAGACCTACTACCGGGAACACTAGAGCTATAAACTCAAAAAGAGAACTCAAATGAAAATCCTCGTAAGATAATGTACTTGCGAGGACTTTTTAATATGTACTTGCTCGGAGGGATACATTAAAGCGAACATCCTTGATAAATGTAATACTCGCTACTTTTTACAACGAAAATAGACTTCCGCCTAGAAAATCGTCATTTGAATAATTACCAGAAACAGCAAAGCCTATCAAAAGAGGTATATCTTTCTGATAGGCTTTGTATAACTAATGATTAATGCTTAGTTCTTCTTCACATATTGTGTCAAAATAACAATTTGCTGACCATTTACTTTTCCTTCAATATGTTCGGGGTTATCGGCCACTAACGAGATATTACGAACTGCGGTCCCTCGTTTGGCTGTGAAACCACCACCTTTTACTACAAGATCTTTAATCAATACTACTGAATCGCCCGCGTTCAGCACCGATCCATTTGAATCAATATGCTTCACGGCATCATCAGCTACTAATCCTTGTTTTGCCCACTTCAGATTTTCATCTTCTAGATAGAGCATATCTTTCAAGTCATTTGCCCAACCTTCAGCATTTAATCGGCTCAACATACGGTAAGCCATAACTTGCACTGCTGAAACCTCACTCCACGCTGAATCATTCAAACATCTCCAATGGTTTACATCAAGAGATTCTCCGTTGATTTCACTTTCGCATTTAGCACAAACTAAAATACATTTATCACTATGGTTTTCTTCAACTGGAGGAATGGCATATACTACTAATCCTTCTGTTGCTCCACACAATTCACACACGGAACCACTGCGTTCTTTCAACGTACTTTCAATACTCATATTTATTCTATTATTGATTTTATCTATTTTAATTGGTGCAAATATATATATTATCGAGGACTTCTAAAAACTTGATTTCGTTGGAAATCACTCGTAGTATTTACGCTCTAGTTGATTTCCAAATTAAATAAGCACCATATATAATGAATGGAATGCTTAATAGCTGCCCCATATTGAGCCACATTCCTGCTTCAAAAACACTTTGGTCATTTTTGATGAATTCAATAAAAAATCGACTTGCAAAAACCAATACGCCAAACAGCCCAGTAAGATACCCTTCTTTCAAATAAGCTTTCTTGTGAAAGTAATTGTAAAAAAGCACAAGAAAGATAGCGAAATAGCATAATGACTCATACAGTTGCGTGGGGTGATTCGGAACAGTATCACCATTTAGTTGAAAAACAAATCCCCAAGGCAACTGAGTTGCAACGCCATAAATTTCAGAGTTCATGAGATTACCTAATCTCACTAAACTCCCCAACAGAGCTGCACAAACCACAACTTTGTCAAGCACCCAAAGAAACGAACGCTTAGCTGTAATTTTACTCCAAGCAAATAAGCCTAGCATTACCCCTATTGCACCTCCATGGCTAGCTAATCCACCATGCCATGTTTTGAGAATTTCAGAGGGATGTTCCTTAAAGTATGACCAATCATAAAAAAACACGTGTCCCAAACGAGCTCCAAATATTCCAGAAAGAAATACAACAATAAACAGCGTATCGAGCCAATCTTGACTAATACCCTCTTGTTTAAACATCTTTCGCCCGATTAAATAGCCAAGAGCAAAGGCAATTGGAAAAAATAAACCATACCATCTTACTTCAGCTCCAAAGAAGTGAAATGCAATCGGATTAACATTCCAATAAATGAAACTCAGGTTCATGCTATTTCTTCTTGATCGATTTTTTATAAATCACCTCTGGTCGCTTCATTGCACGCCACATCATAAAGCAGCCAAATAGCACAAAAGGGATGCTTAACCACTGCCCCATGTTTAAAGTCATGCTAGCTTCAAAAGCTTCTTGATCTTCTTTAATAAATTCAATAAAGAATCGAGCTACAAAAATAAATACGAAAAACAACCCAAATATGAATCCCTCACGCTTGCGTAAATTGGTCTTAAAATAAGCATACATGAGCACTACAAACGACAACAGATAACTCAATGATTCGTAAATTTGTGTTGGATGTTTTGCCACTGTTTCGCCGTTGCGCTCAAAGATGAATCCCCATGGTAAATCGGTTTGAACACCATAAATTTCAGAATTCATGAGGTTACCAAATCGAATCATAGCTGCCACCAATGCCGTTGGCACTACTACTCTATCTAGCACCCAAAAAACAGAGCGATGCGATACTTTCTTACTCCAAATTATAAGCGCAATAAAGATTCCGAGTGCTCCACCATGGCTTGCCAATCCCCCATGCCAAACTTTTAGAATTTCACCCGGATGAACTTTGTAGTAATCCCAAGCGTAAAAGAACACATGACCTAATCTTGCCCCAATAATGGTAGCAACGAGCATATACATAAACAGACTATCTAACCACTTTACATCGTCGCCTTCTTGCTTAAACATTCGCTCAACAATGTTGTAGCCAACCAAAAAACCAACGGCAAACATTAAGCCATACCAACGAACAGATATACTCCCTACGTGAAAAATTTCAGGGTCAACGTTCCAATGTATAAATAAATTTTCCATAATTGTTTTTATAAAAAAAGGAATTAAGAAGCCTGGAAACCAGAACTCTTAATTCCTTACATTTTCATTAGTTTTTATTATTCAGCCATTCCTTTTCCGTGGCATGATTTAAACTTTTTGCCGCTTCCGCAAGGACAAGGTTCATTTCTTCCAACTCTCTTTTCAACTCGAACAGGTTGTGCCTTGGGCTTTTGAGGTGCCTGTCTTCCTTGTGGCCCCTCACTCAAATCATTCTTTTGAGTTTGCATTCGGCTCATATCTGTTCTGCGTTGTTCCTCTGCTTCCTTAACTTGGCTTGGGTCTTGCATTGGGATATGTGCTTTCATTAGAGAGGCTACAATGTCTTCATTCACTTTACCGAGCATAACCTTGAACAAATTGAATGATTCAAACTTATAAATCAAGAGTGGATCTTTTTGTTCGTAGGTTGCATTTTGCACCGATTGCTTCAAGTCGTCCATTTCACGAAGTTGTTCTTTCCAAGCCTCATCAATAGTCATTAACACAATCTGTTTTTGGAATGATTTCACCAACTCTTTTCCCTCATTTTGATAAGCTTTTTCTAAATTGGTAACCACTTGGAAGATTCTTTTTCCTTCTGAAATAGGCACTACGATATTTTTATATTGATGACCTCTATTCTCTTGCACGTCTTTAATCACTGGCCATGCTTGCTTAGAAATAGCTTCTACCTTGCGTGTGTATGAATCAATCATTACTTGGTAAATTACATCAATAATTTGATCTGGTTTTTGCGATCTGAATTCATCTTCCGAAATAGGCGATTCGATAGAGCAAATGCGAATTAATTCCAATTTGAATTCCTCGAAGTCCATACCATAATGATTGTTGACAATGCTTTCTACTGAATCAAACATCATGTTAAGCAAATCAACTTCCAAACGCTCTCCATAAAGTGCATGGCGACGTTTAGTGTAAATCACCTCACGTTGTGAGTTCATCACATCATCATACTCAAGCAATCGCTTGCGAATGCCGAAGTTATTTTCTTCAACCTTGCGCTGAGCACGCTCTATAGATTTTGTAATCATCGAGTGCTGAATCACTTCGCCTTCTTCTAAGCCAATTCTATCCATAATGCTCGTAATACGCTCTGAATTGAACAAACGCATCAAATTATCTTCTAACGATACAAAGAATTGAGAAGAACCAGGGTCTCCTTGACGACCAGCACGACCGCGTAACTGACGGTCTACACGACGAGAATCATGACGCTCAGTACCAATGATTGCCAAACCACCAGCAGCTTTTACGGCATCGCTTAGTTTGATATCCGTACCACGACCTGCCATGTTGGTAGCGATAGTAACCATACCTTCCTTACCCGCTTCTGCCACAATGTCGGCCTCACGAGCGTGCAACTTTGCATTCAATACGTTGTGCTTAATTCCTCGCATTTTCAACATACGACTTAACAACTCTGAAATATCAACAGAAGTGGTACCCACCAACACCGGACGACCAGCTTGATGCATTTCAATCACTTCTTCAATAACTGCATTGTATTTCTCGCGTTTTGTTTTATAGACTTTGTCCTCTCGGTCATCGCGCTGAATCGAACGATTAGTTGGAATTACAACCACATCTAACTCATAGATGTCCCAGAATTCTCCTGCTTCAGTTTCCGCCGTACCGGTCATACCCGATAATTTGGTGTACATACGGAAGTAGTTTTGGAGAGTTACAGTTGCAAACGTTTGTGTAGCAGCTTCTACTTTAACTCGTTCTTTAGCTTCAATTGCCTGATGCAGACCGTCGGAATAACGACGCCCCTCCATAATACGACCTGTTTGTTCATCTACAATTTTTACTTTGTTATCCATGACCACGTATTCTTGGTCTTTTTCAAACATAGCATAAGCTTTAAGCAATTGGTTGATCGTGTGCACGCGTTCTGATTTTACAGCATAATTCTGTAATAATTCATCTTTTTTAGCCACACGATCTTGTGCTGAAATTTCACTATTTTTTTCTAGTTCCGCAATTTCAGAACCTACATCAGGAAGAACAAAGAACAAAGGGTCGTCCACATCATTTGATATCAAATCAATACCCTTGTCTGTAAGCTCCACCGAGTTTTGTTTTTCTTCTATAATAAAAAACAACTCATCAGTTACCTTGTGCATCTGACGATTGTTATCTTGCATATAGAAGTTCTCCGTTTTTTGCATTGCTGCTTTGATTCCCTCTTCACTCAAGAATTTAATCAATCCTTTTGTTTTAGGTAAACCTTTATGCGCTTGCAACAACTTGAAAGCTCCCTCTTCTTTTTCTTCTTTTGTGGCGTTTTCGTTGCCCAAATTTTTCTTTGCTTCAGATAAACGTTGAGTTACAAAAGCTCTTTGAGCTTGAACTAAACGCTCTACTTTAGGCATCAACTCTTCAAATTTCTGATTATCGCCTTTAGGCACAGGACCAGAAATAATCAATGGCGTACGAGCATCGTCAATCAACACGGAATCGACCTCATCGACAATAGCATAATGGTGTTTGCGTTGCACCAAATCTTGTGGATTAATTGCCATATTATCACGCAAGTAGTCGAAACCGAATTCATTGTTTGTTCCGTAAGTAATATCGGCATTGTATGCTTTCCTGCGTTCATCAGAGTTTGGCTGATGACGATCAATGCAATCTACGCTCAAACCATGGAATTCAAAGATTGGTCCCATCCACTCCGAGTCACGCTTAGCCAAATAGTCATTAACTGTTACCACGTGCACTCCTCTACCAGCAAGAGCATTTAAGAACACAGGCAAAGTTGATACGAGTGTTTTACCCTCACCTGTTGCCATCTCGGCAATTTTTCCTGAGTGTAACACAATACCACCAATAAGCTGCACATCATAGTGAACCATGTTCCATTGGATTTCATTGCCACCAGCATTCCATGAATTAAACCAGATTGCCTTATCGCCTGCAATTTCTACATTATCCTTACGTGCAGCAACAGTTCTATCAAAATCGGTTGCAAGCACCTCTACCTCTGTATTTTCAGAGAAACGTTGAGCTGTCGATTTTACAATTGCAAAAGCCGCAGGCAAAATTTCATTTAGAACCTCTTCGATTTTTGTTTTGATTGTTTCCTCTAATCCATCTACTTGCTCATAGATTTTTTCACCTTCCTGAATATCTGCATTCTCTGCATTTTGCTTTAATTCAGCTATCTCATCTAATTCTTGCTTGATATAGTCTTGAATCTTTTGCTTCAATGATTCAGATTCAGCACGCAGTTCATCATTTGAAAATGCTGCTATACGCTCAAACTCCTTCTTCACTTCATTCAGAATAGGAGTAACTTCCTTTAGATCCCTATCGGATTTTGTTCCCAAAAAGGCTCCTAGAATTTTATCAATAAAACCCATTTTATATTTATGTTATACGTTTTCTTATTTCAACTAACGCAAATGTAGTTAATATAGCTCACTATATTACTAAGTTATAGTATTTTTAATCTAGAAAAAATGGAATTATACATAAAAAAAGCCTCGCCGTTTGTACGACGAGACTTTCAATGTTTTATTTCACCCAAACTGAATTACTAGTTTTTTACTTTATCAACGATAGCTTTGAAAGCTTGTGGTTGATAAACCGCTAAATCGGCAAGAACCTTACGGTTAATATCGATATTATTCTTTTTCAACAAACCGATAAATTGCGAATAGCTAAGTCCTTCCACACGAACTGCAGCGTTAATACGCTGAATCCATAATGAACGGAAATTACGTTTTTTGTTTTTGCGGTCGCGGTAAGCATATTGTAAACCTTTTTCATAAGTATTTTTTGCTACCGTCCACACGTTTTTACGTGCGCCCCAGTTTCCTCTTGTTGCCTTGAGGATTCTTTTTCTACGTGCTCTAGAAGCCACGTGGTTGACTGATCTTGGCATAATTTTCTTTTTTAAGTGGATAGCGTCTTGCCTTTAGCAAGTACTTTGTTGAGCTACTCCACCATTAAACATTTAATTGTCTTAAAACTCTTCGAATTGAAAAGTAGCTTACTTCATTGCTAGTAGTTTCTTAACGTTGCTCTCATCTGATTTGTGAACCAAAGTAGCGTGTGTCAAGTTACGTTTTTGCTTTTTAGTTTTCTTAGTCAAAATGTGACTTTTGAAAGCGTGCTTTCTTTTCAATTTTCCAGTACCTGTTAGTTTAAAACGTTTTTTGGCACCAGAATTGGTTTTCATTTTTGGCATCTGTCCTAATTTTATATTCGAAGAATTACTTCTTCTTTTTAGGTGAAATAAACATTGTCATCCTTTTTCCCTCCAATTTTGGCATTTGCTCTACTTTACCCCACTCTTCCAAAGACTGTGCAAATTTTAAAAGCAATATTTCTCCTTGCTCTTTAAACAAGATTGAACGCCCTTTGAAGAATACAAAAGCTTTAACTTTTGCTCCCTCTTGAAGGAATTTTTCAGCGTGACGAAGCTTGAACTGAAAATCATGCTCATCGGTTTGCGGACCGAATCTGATTTCTTTGATTACAACCTTAACAGCTTTAGCTTTCATTTCTTTCTGCTTTTTCTTCTGCTGATAAAGAAATTTGTTGTAGTCAATAATCTTACACACAGGAGGTTCTGCATTCGGTGAAATTTCAACCAAATCCATCTCCTGCTCCGCAGCCATTGCTAGAGCTTCTTTCAAAGGATATACCCCTTGATTTTCAATATTCTCTCCAACAAGTCGCACTTCTTTAGCGCGAATTTTGTCATTTAACTTATGCTGAGGCTCTGTTTCTACACGATAGCCTCGGCGTCTTGGCCTATTTACTGCGATAGCTTTAACTTTTTAGTTATAAAATGCTGATAATTGTTCTTTTACTTCGTCATTCAAGAATTGAGCGAACTCTTCAATTTTCATTGATCCCTTATCTCCATCTCCTTGCTTACGCACTGAAATTTCGCCTGCTTCAGCTTCTTTTTCGCCTACAATAAGCAAATAAGGAATTCGTTTCAACTCGTTATCTCGAATTTTACGACCGATTTTCTCATTACGATCGTCAACTTGAGCGCGAATATCGGAATTATTTAGAATATTTGAAACTTTTTCCGCATAATCATTGAATTTTTCGCTAATTGGTAACACAACGCACTGTTCTGGCGTTAACCAAAGTGGGAATTTACCCGCTGTATGTTCAATCAACACCGCCACAAATCGTTCCATAGAACCGAATGGCGCACGGTGAATCATTATAGGACGGTGAGGTTTATCATCGGCCCCTGTGTATTTCAAATCAAAACGTTCTGGCAAGTTGTAATCTACTTGAATTGTACCTAGCTGCCAACTTCTACCCAAAGCATCTTTCACCATAAAGTCTAGTTTCGGGCCATAGAAAGCCGCCTCTCCTAGTTCGGTGATGGTGTTCAATCCTTTTTCCTCGCAAGCTTCAATGATTGCAGTTTCTGCTTTATCCCAATTGTCTGCAGAACCAATGTATTTCTCTGGGTTATTTGGGTCGCGTAGTGAAATCTGAGCAGTATAGTTATTTAAACCTAAGCTATTGAAAATGATGAATACAATATCAATTACTTTCTTGAACTCATCTTTTAATTGATCGGCACGACAGAATAAGTGTGCGTCATCTTGAGTAAAGCCACGCACCCTTGTTAACCCGTGCAACTCACCACTTTGTTCATAACGATATACTGTACCAAATTCAGCTAAGCGAATAGGCAAATCTTTATATGAGTGTGGTTTGCTAGCAAAAATTTCACAGTGATGAGGGCAGTTCATTGGTTTCAACAAATATTCTTCACCCTCTTGTGGTGTACGAATAGGTTGAAATGAATCTGCTCCGTATTTTTGGAAGTGACCAGAGGTTTTATACAATTCAATGTTACCAATGTGTGGTGTCATTACTTGCTGATAATCGAAGCGACGTTGCACTTTTTTCAAGAAGTCTTCCAACTGCAAGCGCAATTGAGTTCCTTTTGGCAACCATAATGGCAATCCCATACCCACTTTTTGTGAGAATGTAAATAATTCCATTTCCTTACCAATCTTGCGGTGATCGCGTTTTTTAGCCTCTTCTAAAAGCACTAAATACTCATCAAGCATCTTTTGTTTAGGGAACGACACACCATAGACACGAGTTAACATTTTGTTTTTCTCGTTACCTCTCCAGTATGCACCTGCAATCGAAGTCAATTTCACAGCCTTAATAAACGAGGTATTTGGTAAGTGAGGTCCTCGACACAAATCGGTGAATCCACCCTGATTGTATAGTGTAATAGTGCCGTCTTCTAGCTCGCTAATTAATTCTGTTTTATACTCATCGTTTTTATCGGCAAACATTTTCAAAGCTTCTTCTTTAGAAATGTCGCTTCTCACGATATCATTTTTTAATCGAGCTAACTCGATCATTTTCTTTTCAATCTTTGCTAGGTCTTTTTCTGCCAGTTGTTCCTCGTTGGGCAATTCTACATCATAGTAGAAACCTGTGTCAACTGTTGGTCCAATACCAAATTTAGTACCTGGGTATAATGCTTCAATTGCTTCTGCCATTAAGTGCGCAGAAGTATGCCAGAAAGTTTCCTGACCTTGACGATCTTCCCATTTATAAAGTTTTACCGAAGCATTTGCTTCAATTGGGCGATTCAAATCCCAAACCGCGTCATCTACAGAAATAGCTAGCACTTCTTTGGCTAAACGGCTGCTGATTGATCCTGCAATTTCGAAGCCTGAAATTCCCGACTCATACTCACGAATGCTGCCATCGGGGAATGTAATATTAATCATACTACTCATTTATTGAATTTAGACTACTGTATATAGTCTGCATTTATATTAATTGCGACAAAGATAATGATAACGATGAAATATCGATACACTTTAGTTTTGTTTATTTTCGCTACCTAATCATGGAGTACAATAAATGTGCATTACGCATATCTTTGCCATTCAAACATTTTTATCGTCTTCGCTTCCCCACTCTTTGCCCTTTGCCGTCCTTACGTTCTTCTCGCTGTGGCACTCCACTCCCCGAATTTTCCAATATCTTGTCGAGCAAGTCTTTTCGGTTCATCTTTATGAGTTCATTGCGTATATCTCGCTGATATTCTTTCTTATACCAAAAGAAAAATTTGCGTTGTGCAAGCTTTTCGGTTTGCATCTTGGCGGTATAAACTTTCTCCATCGTATAAGGATTATAGCCCGAATAATAAATTACGGTGGAAAGTGTCATTGGTGTTGGCGTAAGGTCTTGCACCTGCTCTAGCTGAAAGTTCAGTTTCTTGGTTTCGGCTGCCAAGTTCGCCATGTCTTCATTGGAGCAACCGGGGTGACTAGAAATGAAATATGGAATCAACTGTTGCTTCAACCCCTCTTTCTTATTCACATCATTGAAGATGCATGTCATTTCGTGAAAGAGCTTAAAGCTTGGTTTTCGCATTAGCTTCAACACTTTGTCAGAAGTGTGTTCAGGCGCTACTTTTAATCGTCCCGATACGTGATATTTTATAACCTCTCGCAGGTAGTTCAAGTTAGATTGGTTCACCTTTTCATCCTTCCCTCTATGCAGCATCATGTCATAACGAATTCCGCTACCAATAAAGGCTTTCTTGATTTTCGGGTGCTTGCGCACTTGGCGATAAAGCTGGGTGAGCGGCTCGTGATTGTTGTTCAAGTTATTACACACATTGGGGAAAATGCACGACGGACGTTTGCACTTGGCGCAAATCTTTTCATCGATGCCTTTTATCTGATACATATTGGCAGAAGGTCCGCCTAGGTCGGAAATGTAACCTTTGAAATCCTCCATTTCAACCACTTGCTCCACTTCTTTCAGAATGGAAGTCACCGAACGACTAGCGATAAACTTACCTTGATGAGCCGAAATAGTACAGAAAGCACACCCTCCGAAGCAACCACGGTGCAAGTTGATGGAGTGTTTAATCATATCGTAGGCGGGAATGGGCGCTTTCTTTTGGTATTTCGGATGCGGCAATCGAGTGAACGGCAAATCATATACCGCATCAAGTTCCTTATTTGAGAGCGTGCCCCATGAGGGGTTCACCACCACCAACCGCTCGCCTACTTGCTGCGAAATGCGTGCTCCGTGCATACGGTTAGACTCCTCCTCGATGTGCTTGAAGTTGGCGGCATATTTCTTTTTGTCTTGCAAACATTCTTCATGCGAGTGAAGCTGAATGTGCTCCCACTCCTTTTGTGTGGCATAGTTTTCGCCCGCAGGCACGCTGAATGCCACTTGTGCGAGGTTGGTCAATCGCTCGGTAGGAATGTCTTTTTTGAGGTAATGCACATACTCTCGTAAGGACCTTTCCGCCATGCCATAAAACAGCAGGTCGGCTTTCGAATCAATCAGAATCGAAGGCATGAGCACATCTTTCCAATAGTCGTAGTGGGTCAATCGGCGCAATGATGCTTCAATTCCACCCAAAATGACGGGCACATCAGGATAGATATCTTTCAGAATGTTGGTGTAAACAATCGAGGGATAATCGGGACGTTTGCTCGCCTCGCCACCTGCAGTGTAGGCATCGTTTGAACGCTTGCGTTTGTTGGCAGTGTAGTGGTTCACCATCGAATCCATGTTGCCTGCTGTTACGCCGAAAAACAAGCGTGGGCGACCAAGCTTTTTAAAGTCTCGGAGGTCGTCTTGCCAGTTTGGCTGAGGCACAATTGCCACGCGCAAGCCTTCGGATTCGAGCACACGCCCAATTACAGCCGCACCAAACGAGGGGTGATCCACATAGGCATCCCCCGTAAAAAGTATCACATCGAGTTCGTCCCACCCTCGTGCTTTCACTTCTTTAAGCGTGGTGGGTAGCCAGTCGGTCATTTTCATTTTCTTCTTTTTTAGTTCGAAGTACAAAATCAATTTGCAATCGCTAATTAATTCCACTTCATTTCATACAAGCTCAGTGGCTCGTTATCTTCTTGGCGAATGATGGCAGATTGGAAAAGTAAGTCGGTTTTTTCTTGCATCGCAACAGCCACTTCTTGCCCTACAAATCCTTCTTTGAGGTAGTTGATTTCAATTGATTCGATCTGGTGGTTTTGTAAGAAGTTGGTTTCATGATTATCAATCACTCGCTCAAAAGCACGCACACTATTAAAGTGTTTGTTCACATCAATATCGCTATATAATATCGAATAAAATTGCAGTTCTTCGTCTGTTCCTATATAGCGCAAGCGTTTAGGCTGTGTGCAAGGATTTTCATATAAACGATGGGGTAACTCGCCTTGGGCAGCAAAAGACACAATCTTATGCGAAGTTAAATCGAGCACCAACCATGCTGAATTAGCACGAAGAAGTTCGTTACCCGCTTCATCTTTCAAGCGAAATTCACGGTAAGCAAACATTCTATCATTGCACGAAGGCCATGTTTCAAGAGTTACTTTATCTCGCCACCTAGGCAGTCTAATGATTTCAATCCTAATTCTCGATAATGCCCAAAACATCTGATTATCCTTCAGGCTATCATATCCCCAATTCAATTTTGTAGCGTGTGCCCACGAGGCTTCAAGCATCAGATTAAACAAGGCTGAAACCTTTACTTCTCCATGCTGATTGGTTTGATATGAATGAATTATTGCTTCTTCTAAATGTTTTTCTACTATCATTACGCTAAATTCTTTGCGCAAATGTACCTCAATGCTTTGAATATAGGGGCATATCGTTGTGAAATTTATTGAAATCCACCTTTTAGGCAAATAGTTTGAAAGACGATCTTGTAAGTTTTAGCGTAGTTATTCTAGATTTCCCTACTCATTTCGCCACTAACTTCTAAAATTTTGTACTTTTGTAGACAAATCTATTTCAAATGACTGATATAATTATAAAGAATGCCGAGCAAATTGAAGGCATTCGCAAAAGTAGCCAGTTGGCTGGTAAATGTCTTCAAATGATTGAAGACTATATTAAAGAAGGGGTAAGTACGGAATACCTAGATAATATTATCAATGAATTTATCCTCGACAATGGCGCAATATCTGCCTGCAAAGGATACAATGGCTACCCTAAATACACTTGTATTTCGGTGAACGAGGTGGTGTGCCACGGTATTCCAAGCTCAAAAGAGATATTGAAAGATGGCGATATTTTAAATATTGATGTAACCACAATTTTAAATGGCTATTTCGGCGATACAAATAAAATGTACACCGTGGGTTCTGTGAGCAATGAAGCTCAAAAACTCATTGATGACACCAAGCATTGCATCGATTTGGGTATTCAGCAAGTGCGCCCCGGCAATCGAATTGGCGATATAGGTTTTGCAATCAGCAGATATGCTAAAGCTAAAAAATATGGTGTGGTGTGGGAATTTTGTGGTCATGGTGTAGGAATTGAATTTCACGAAGAACCACAAGTTGATCATACTTCGCGCAAAGGCACAGGAGCGGTGATGGAACCGGGCATGATTTTCACCATTGAACCTATGATTAATGCAGGTAAACCTAAATGCAAAATAGATAAACACGATGGATGGACAGCTCGCACTGCCGACGGTAAGCTTTCGGCACAGTTTGAGCACACTATTCTAGTTACGCCCAACGGACACGAGGTGCTCACCGATGTGAACAATGAATATTAATAAAAACTATAATTAAAATCATAGCACAGCTACTTAGGTACTCAGGCACTTCGCTCTTGACATCTAGGCACTTTGCACTTTAATTTCTACAAAATGAATCCACAAGCAAAAGCCTTAAATGACGTAATCACGGCAAAAAATGCTAAAATCCTTGACTTGTTATCTGAAAAGGGTAAAAATATTTTCTTCCCAAAACTAGGAATACTCGGACAGAGTGCCGATGCAAAAAGCACAAAGATTAATGCTACTATTGGTACTGCCGTGGAAGATGACGGCTCTCCTATGTGCTTGAACAGCATTAGCTCTAATGTAAATTTGGGTGCTTCATCTATCTTTCCTTATGCTCCAAGTTTTGGTCGTCCAGACTTGCGCGCTCAGTGGCAAGAAATGCTTGTAGAAAAAAACCCAAGCCTTGAGGGAACACCTATTAGTATGCCTATCGTGACATGTGCACTTACTCACGCGGTAAGCATGATTGGTTATTTGTTCATTAATGAAGGCGATGAAATTATTTTGCCTCAATTGTATTGGGGAAACTATAACTTAGCACTTTGCAACGCCTATGGTGCAAAGATGAAGATGTATAGTCCATTTAACAATAATCAACTCGATTTAATTGCACTAGAAGATGCTATTAATGCTGGTGGAGTTGGAAAGAAAATTGTCATGCTAAACTTTCCAAACAACCCTACGGGCTATTCTCCTCGCATTGATGAGGCGCAAGAAATTGCCAACATCTTAAAATCGGCTGCCGAAAAGGGAAATCAAATTTTAGCAGTTTGCGATGATGCTTATTTTGGATTGGTGTATGAAGAAGGTGTAGAGAAGCAATCTATTTTCAGTTACCTAGCCGATTTGCATGAAAACATTTTGGCAGTAAAAATTGATGGTCCAACCAAAGAAGACTATGCATGGGGATTCCGTGTGGGATTTATTACTTACGGTGTGCAAGGTGGCGATGCTGAACTTTATGCTGCTCTTGAAAATAAAACAGCAGGTGCAGTACGTGGAAATATCTCGAATGCTGCCAACCTTTCGCAATCGCTCTTGGTTGAAGCTTTCAAAAGTGAGAACTATGCACAAGAGAAAGAAGAAAAATTCAATCTGTTAGCTGAAAGATACCACTCGGTAAAAGAAGCTCTTAGCGATAAAAAATATGAGGAATACTTCTCACCACTACCCTACAATTCGGGCTATTTCATGTGTGTGAAGTTGCTAGAGGGAATTGACGGCGAAGCTCTCCGAAAACTTCTAATTGAGAAATATAGCATTGGCATCATCAATTTGAACAATATCATTCGTGTAGCGTTCTCAGCTATGCCTGCACACCAAAGCAAAGAACTTTTTGAAGGACTTTACCAAGCTTGTAAAGAATTGAAAAACGCGAAATAGTAATTTCAGAGCATGGTGACTCAATGCAAATAACATTATAAGCGACAAGTGTGTTCCGTGGAGCAGCTTGTTGCTTTTTCTATAAACACACACCTATGAAACTTGAAAATGAATTTTTATCGAAGATAAATCGGGCGATTGATGAACTTTCAAATCCTTGCGCTACCGAAATGCTATGTAAAGTTCACCGATTAGGTGAACCATTGCCTTCCATTGAACAAATGGAACGCATAGTGAATCTTATTCGTGAGATTCTTTTCCCCGGATTTTTTGCAGATGCACCCATGCGCCGACATTCAATTCCACACTACATGGGTGTGTATATTGATGAACTTTTTCACCTATTACACCGTGAAATCTATGCTGGCTTATGTTTCGACGATGCACAAATAGAATTAACCGTGGCTAAAACCAAGGCTCAACAAATGGCATCTGATTTTATTGCTAAGCTGCCTGAAATTAGAAGCGTGTTAATGACCGATGTAGTGGCAACTTATAATGGGGACCCCGCTTCAAAAAGTCATGGAGAAGTCATTTTCTGCTACCCTGCCATTCGTGCCATTTCAAATTATCGTATGGCTCATGCCCTATTAAAGCTTGGTGTACCATTAATTCCTCGCATGATGACAGAAATGGCACACTCGGAAACGGGCATCGACATTCATCCACAAGCAGAGATTGGTCATTCATTCACCATCGATCATGGCACAGGTATAGTAATTGGATCTACCTGTATTATTGGCGATAATGTCAAACTCTATCAAGGAGTAACGCTTGGAGCAAAAAGCTTTCCACTCGATGCCGAAGGTAATCCTATAAAAGGGATTCCTCGTCATCCAATTGTAGAAGACAACGTGGTGATTTATGCCCAAGCCACAATTTTAGGACGCGTTACTATTGGTGCAAACTCAATCATTGGTGGCAATGTATGGGTAACTAATCATGTTGAACCAAACTCGCGTATCTTGCAATCGAAAGCCAAAGAAATGAGTTTTGTTGACGGTGCCGGCATATAAACCAGAAGGCTAAAATTGCCTTATTGCCACACTATTATTTCAAAAGCGGTAAAGCCAAAACAACCAGAGCAAAAATTTTATATGACACTCTGGATTAAAAAACGTTTGCCCTTTCCATAGCAAACGTTATTTTTGCAGACAATTATAATTGGGGGAATTCCCCCACACTGATATAACAAAATATGAAGCTTGTAGCTACAACCTACGCCGGACTAGAAAATGTGTTGGCAGAAGAATTAATTAACCTTCAAGCCGACGATGTTCAAGTCGGTCGACGCGCTGTATATTTCTCTGGAGATTTAGAAATGATGTATCGCGCCAATTATTCACTCCGCACTGCCTTGAAGGTTTTAGTTAACCTAGAAGAGTTCAAAATCAAAAAAGTAGACGACCTTTACAAAAGAGCTGCCGACATTAAGTGGGAAAAAATCTTTGAATTCGATGCTACCTTTGCCGTTCAGGCGATAGCATTTAATTCCGACCTTTTCCGCAACTCTATGTTCGCTGGACTAAAAGTGAAGGATGCTATTGTAGATAGATTCCGTAGGATTACCGGACAACGTCCATCGGTAGATATCAAATTCCCACAAGTTGTGGTGAATGTGCATATTGCAAACGACAATGTCATTATATCGCTCGATGCTAGTGGCGATCCTCTTTTCAAACGAAAATACCGCACAGAACGCCACGAAGCTCCTATTTCGGAAGCTTTGGCTGCAGGAATGATTTTACTCTCGGGTTGGAATAAGAAAAGCCCTATTGCCGATCCGATGTGTGGCTCGGGCACTATTGTGATAGAAGCTGCCATGATGGCAAAGAACATTCGCCCTGGAGATATCGGTCGCGATTATGCATTCATGAATTGGAAAAACTTTGATATTACGATTTACAACAAAATTAAAGAGGAAGCCAATATTGATGAAGATGTAGAATTCAGCATTTATGGTTCTGACATTAGCCGAAGAAATATTCAGATGTGTTTTAAACACGCGGAAAATGCAGGTGTCGATGATATTGTGCGATTCAAACAAAAGGATATTGCAAATCTTGACCGCCCGAAAAATGTTGATCTATTTATATTCAACCCACCTTATGGTGAGCGTATTGAGAGCGGCGATCAAGAGCTTTACGGCGTAATTGGTGAGAAATTCAAACATGAGTTTGAAGGCAGCACTGCTTGGATTATTAGCACAAAACCTTGCTTGAAATGGATCGGATTAAAACCATCTACAAAAATTAATCTATTGAATGGTTCTATTGAGTGTTCATTTAGAAAATATGAAACTTTTGCGGGAACTCGCAAAGAAATGCTTGAAGAAGGTAAATAATTGCTACACATTATTCATGCACAAGCACTTAAATGAATTATACAAACGCCGTAGATGTGAAATATAAATGTTATTTCGCATCTACGGCGTTTTTTCTTTTGCTAACTTGACCGAAGCACTTTATTCTGATGTTTTACCTTTGACAATTTCATCGAGGAACTTTCCTCTGATATTTTTACATTCAACAATTTAACCGAAGTGCTTTAATCTACAATAAATAGCACATGATAGTATCTTTATATGCAATTTATTCTTCGTTTTTTATGAAACTTGAGCAATTACAAGCTTGCAATTGCTCATTGCCCCAGAAAATGAGAATTATTCCGACACCAACCCTCGAATAACAGCTGCTGCTACATGGCAACCAAACAACGGGGGCATATATGAAATTGTGCCAACAGCAGATTTCTTATGCTTACTTTCTTCAATTCGAACACATGAAGGGTCAACCTCTTCAGGCGAAAATACTACCGTAATACCTTTGGTTATACCTAATCGGTGCAATCGCTTGCGCAGTTGTTTTGCTAATCGACAGTTGTATGATTTTTTTATATCGGCTGTGGTTACCCGCATGGGGTCGAACTTTCCGCCAGCCCCCATCGAGCTAACAATGGGCAAGTTTCGCTGCACACAAGCGTACACCAGTGAAACTTTGGGCGTAAGCGTGTCTATTGCATCTACCACGTAATCATATTTACATCGTTCAAGAACCTCAATTAAACGCTCATCTTGCAGATATTCAGCCATTACATGAAGTTTCACCTCTGGATTAATATCTCGAAAACGCTCGGCAAGTACCTCTGCTTTGGGCTTTCCAGTGTTAGAAATTAAAGCGGGCAACTGTCGGTTTCTATTCGTAACATCCACCACATCGCCATCTACTAAGGTAAGCTCTCCCACTCCAGCTCGGCAGAGCATTTCTGCCGCATAAGCACCCACTCCACCTAATCCAATCACCAACACATGATTTGATTTTAGTTTATTTAATTTCTCCTCGCCCAACATGAGTTGAGTACGATCTAACCAATTTGTCATTGAAATAAGTTTATAAAATTCTGATGTATTTGCTCTTTCAAGTCTGTTACTTCTATACCCAGAATCTGAGCTCCTCGTTCATAAAGCAGCTCAATATTGACGTGTGAATTATCGGTTTCAACTAGCAGGCGGTTCAAAGGAATTGCTCTAATGATGGTCTGATAGTTCTTCTTTGATTTCTCCATTGCAGTTCCAAACGAAAATAGAAACTGGTAGTTCAACAACTGCTGGGTAGTTTGCAAATTCCCATTATAATTGTGTATAATCCATGGTTGAGTAGCTTGGTGTTTCCTTCTCAAATAGATAAGTTCAAAATAAGAGCGAACAGCATGAATAATAAGCGGTTTCTGGTATTTTTCTGATAGCCTGATTTGATCTTCAAACAATTCAGTTTGCAGAATCACAGGAATATCTAAGGCATGGTCGATACCACACTCGCCAATAGCAACTACTTGATTGTGTTGCAGCAATTTCTCTAAGCATTCAAGCCAATTACTTTCAACCTTAATTATATCCCATGGATGCAAGCCAACCGAATAAACTTGCTGAGCCAAGGGCTCAAAAGGTTGCACAATAGAAGAGCTTACCACACCTTGGTAAGAAGCTGGCAAGGGATGATGTACGTGGAAATTAATCGTTTTAGTCATTGGTATGTGTCAGAGGTCTGCCCAAATTCGAGCTAAAGAAAAGCCTGGTGCATCAATAGTTAAGTCGAGGAAATGGGCAAAGGGTGTTTGTGCCACGATGTAATCTACACTTGCCAATCGTTCTTCGCAATTATTCAGTAAGTTAAGTGTGTAATCTGACGAGGCTTTCGACTCTGAAAGATGAGCAAAAGAATGTAGTATAATGTTTTGCGTATTGTTCTTTCTTGCAGTCCATTTCAGATGATTCGATAGCTTCTTACCTCGATTGGCAAAATCTTTTTCCTCATCTTTTTCTTCCACCTGAACAAATGCCAATATGGCATTTTCAAAACGTTCTTGTTTGGCAATAAATTCAACCTCCTCCACGCTTGTTTCAGCGGTTTTGTAGGAAAAATTTCGCACATACATAACCAATACTTTCATTGCTTCTATTTCATGAAAATTCAGAAGGGAAGAGTATCTTCCCTCGAATAATGCTAGTTTTTTATTATCAGCTTGATTACTTTCTGAGCTAATTTATTTTCGGTTTCCTCTTCTACTTGCGACTGCAGCAACTGACAAAATGCCTCGGAATCATCGCGTTTTAGCGCATCTTTCAACACATCCATCACTTCTAGTTCTAAGTCCATTTCCACTAAAATGACCACCTTTTTTATTGTCAGATATAAATCTTCGGGGTTCTTAATCATGCCAGTTTCAATAATTGCCAATGCCTGAATCAAACTTTCTTTATGCGCTGCTATATCGGCTAGAGCTCCCCAAGCTACCATGCAATGTTCGTCGATAGCCAATGCTTTTTTATAAGCCTCGGTGGCTTTAGCGTAATCATCTAACTCATAATTGATGTTACCAAATGTGGTTAGAAACAACGGATTATTACTTTCTTGCAGCAACACTTCATCCATAATTTTGAGAGCTGATTCAAAGCGTCCATCACTCATGAGAGACACAGCAATATGGTGCAAAGCATCTATATTTGAATGGTTCAAATCGTAGGCTTCTTTATAGTGAATGCAGGCTTCTTTAAATTGATTGGTTGCAAGAAAGCAGTCTGCCAAATACATATGTCCTTCTTCGCTATCGGGTGTAAGCTGTAAATATTCTTGATAAGATTCAATGGCTTCGGCATAATGCTGCACATTGGCAAGTACATTGCCTTTGTTGAATAATGCTTGGTCTAAATCTTCTTGCAGAGCAATGGCATAGTCGTAAGCTTCAACGGCTTTCTGAAATTCGCCTAGCTGATTATAATTAATTCCTAAATTATACCAAACCGCAGCATTTAGTGGTTCATCTCGGAGAAAATCCTCATAGCATTTTGTGCCCTTTTCTACCTCACCAATTCTACTGTAGCAGTAGCCCAATTCATACATTAGCGAAACATTTTCGCTTTCTTCATAGGCTGCTTGCAAGAATGAAATAGCACGTTCATAGTCTTCTGCTTGTTGAAGTGACAAGGCAATATCGTAGGCTAAATCGGAGTCTATTTCGCCTGATTGTTCATTGGCAAAATGGTATAATTCAATGGCCTTTTCTAACATTCCCAACTGAATGTAGGCTGTTCCTTTGGCTAGGTTTAAATCTACATTTTCGCGTTCTATATTTTCTAACTTTTCTAATAACTCTAAGGCCTTCAGGGCTTCTCCATTAAAGAGTTGAATTTGTACGTTCTTTAATTTTATTTCAAAAGAATTCGGATGAACTTCTAAAGCACACGACAACGCACGGCATGCTAAATCTACTTCGGCTTCTTCCATGAAATAATCGATAATCCCTTCATATTCGAACACATCGAAATAAGGAGTAACCCCTTCTTCTTCCGCTTGTTTAAATCGAGCTACAGCTTCTGCTATTTGCTCATCATCTTCTGAAAAATCTTCTTGTTCTTGACTCATACACTATTAATTACGAACTGCAAAGATAACAATACTTCGCTGATTGTATCATCGGCATTGCTTTAAATGTAAAAATAACAAAGGCACAAGATGCTAATGTACATCTTGTGCCTTTGCTATTTATAACTTGCTAAAATTGAACTATTGGTGCTCTGGTCTTAGCAAATCATTCACAATTTTCACTGGGTTGAATGTTAAAATGGGCACTTCCACAAATAGTGTGTTCCAATCTGACATTGCACCATTCCATAAACCCGGCAACTCTTGTGCTTTCAGTTCTTTTCCGCTTTGCGATTTGCTTGAAATGAAACCTGTGGCAGCATCTACATAATCTAAGAGATTGTATGCTTCTCCTTTATAGTTTTTGGTGGCACAAATTAAATCTACGGGGTTGAAGTGAGTGGCAGATTTAGCAAAATTACTTTGCTGCTCATTGGCAAAATCAATTTGAGAGGCTTCCACCACTTGCAACGATGATGAACCATCGGCATTTAAGGCACAGAAAGGACCTCCACCCGGTTCGCCTTCATTTTTCACCATACCACACACACGCAACGGACGGTTGAACTTCTCTTTCAGATAGCTTTTCTTGTCGCTAATGTTTTGTGGCGTTTTGGTGTTTAGGTTCTTTTCTAAAAACTGAGCTGCTTTTTCGAGGAAAGTGGCAGTAAGTTTAGTATTATCGTTTTGGTCAAATGCTTGCTGATAGGTGTAAAGCACTTTTTGTGTGTCGAGCAACAATCCTGCCAATGCTTTTTTATAGCGAATGGTTTCCGATTTTAGATGATCTGGCACCACATTATCGATGTTCTTCACGAAAATAACATCGGCATCGAGTTCATTGAGGTTGGCGATTAATGCCCCATGACCCGCAGGACGGAAAAGCACTTGTCCGTTTTCGGTGCGGAAAGGTTGGTTATCAGGAGTTACTGCAATTGTGTCGGTTTCCGATTTCTGGCAGCTAAACGAAATGCTATAATTTGCTTGAAACTCTTCGGTGTAGCGTGGTAATTTTTCTGCTAAATGTTCTTCAAATTTAACTTGGTGTTCTGGCGAAACGGTGAAATGAATGGACACTTTACCATGGCTATCTAGGGCATAGCTAGCTCCTTCCACACAGTGTTCTTCAAACGAGCTTCTATTTGCTTCGTTGTAGTTGTGGAATTTCAACAGACCTTTAGGCAATGCACCATAATTCAAGCCCTTTTCTGTAAGAAGAAATGTTAGCTTATCGAGTAAGCTTAATTCTTCGGCAGGCTTTCCAGCTACTGCTGAAAGGTCTTTATAGAAGGCAAACTTTTTAATGTCGTTGTGAAATTGTGCAATATCTTGGCTTGCTAAAACCTCGGCTTCGCTTTTCCCGGCTTCTAAATCTTCTTTTGCTGAAAACAAGGCTTTAAACATTCGGCTTGCAGCACCCGATGCTGGCACAAATTTCAAAGGCTCTAGTCCTTCGCTCACTTTTTCTTCGTAAGTGTGAATGAAGCTTTCTACCTCGTCTTCACTCAATTGAATGATGCCGTTTCCTACTTCTGCAGGGGCTATTAATGGTAAAAAAGGAAATCCTTTTTTGAAATTCTCTATTTGAGCCTTTACTGTAGCTTCATCACTACCGCGCTCTTTTATAAATTCTAAGTCCTTGTCGGTTAACATTTGATTAAAGTTTTCTAATTCGGTTGCTAATATACATTTTTTTGTTGATGCTTTAGCTTATTTTTTCGCTGTTTGTGCAATTGCTCGGTGTTATTCTAATTTAAAAATAATTCGGGTAGCCATGCGCCTGCATTGCTTCCTCTTTTATACCTTTGCGGCATGAATTATCCTTGGAATCACAATCGCCGATACAACGACTTCCCCACTCATTTCAAGAAAATGTTTCAGGGTGAGCGTGTGCAAAAAGTTTCAATTGACGCAGGCTTTACTTGTCCTAATCGCGATGGAAAATTAGCCACTAAGGGCTGTGCTTATTGCAACAATAAAACGTTTAAGCCAGGTTATTGCCGAATTGAAGAAAGCATTACGGAACAGGTGGAAAAAGGTATTAACTTTTTTGCTAAGAAATATCAATCGATGCAATTCTTAGGTTATTTTCAAGCTTATACCAACACTTATGCCTCGGTGCAAGAGCTGAAAACGAAGTATGAGGAAGCCTTGAAGCAGGAGAAAATCATTGGTTTGGTGATTGGCACTCGTCCGGATTGCTTACCTCCTGATGTGCTTGATTATCTAACCGAATTGGCGCAGCAATATTACATTATGGTAGAGTTTGGCATTGAGTCGATTAATGATAGCACTCTTCAACGTATTAATAGAGGGCATAGCTATGCCGAAGCTGTGCGTGCTATTGAGGAAACGAGCAAACGTGGTATTCATAATTGTGGGCATCTTATTTTGGGTTTACCGGGCGAAACAAGAGCTGATTTTCTGCACCAAGCCCGAGAGATTTCAAAGATTCCGGTGGAAAATATTAAGCTACACCAGTTGCAAATTCACCGAAACACGCAGTTGGCAAAGGATTATGCTCATAATCCGAGTGAGTTTAATTTGTTTTCTTTAGAGGATTATTTAGAGCTTTGTGTCGATTATTTGGAATTGTTAAATCCTAATATCATTATTGAACGATTTATCAGCCAATCGCCTAAAGATATGCTTATTGCTCCACAATGGGGAATTAAAAACTTTGAGTTTGTAGCCAAACTTGAAAAGAAATTGCAAGCACGCAATACTTGGCAGGGGCGATTATTTGAACAATGAACCGTTATTAAATAAAAAAGAGTGCTTATAGCACTCTTTTTTTATTTAATTTGTTTTGCAATAATGCGATGCAAATATAGACTTTTAAAGTTATTTGGGGAATTTTTAATTTACATTTTCTATGCTATTAATCTCGTAAAGCTAAAGAAAAGCTTATCTTCGCAGCGCAAACCACCCTATCGCTGCTCTGTAAGGAGGAGAGGAAAGTCCGGGCAACGCAGAGCACTGTGCTTCCTAACGGGAAGATGGGCGAAAGCTTATTGCAAACGTAGAAGAAAATAACCGCCAGAGGCTAGCTTTTGGTAAGGGTGAGAAGGTGGAGTAAGAGCCCACCAGTTTCAAAGGTGACTTTGAGAGCTGTGCGTACACAGGTTGCAAGACCATGTATATCGTGGTTGATGCTTTCGGGTATCAGCAGGGCTGCTCGTCCTGTATATATGTCACGAGGGGTAGGTTGCTAGAGCACAATAGTGATATTGCGCGTAGATAAATGATGGGGGCTCTCTGTTGGAGAGAACAGAACCCGGCTTATCGGTTTGCGTTTTTTAATTCCTTTTAGTTATGCTTATAACTAAAAGGAATTTGTTTTATGTAGTGGAATGAAACTTGGTTCGCTCGAATTCTAGTAGTTCAAGATTCTTGATTTCTGTTCCATCTATTTCGAAACGAATGGCAGTGCATACTTTATGGTAGCCTTTGTTTCCTGCAGCTCCCGGGTTGATGTGAAGCAAATTCAATCGTTTGTCGAAAACTACCTTTAATATATGCGAATGCCCACAAATTAAAAGTTTTGGTGGCGCTTCTTGTAAATATTTTCTCATTCTTGGCTCATATCGTCCAGGATATCCTCCTATGTGTGTTATGAGCACATCTACTTTTTCGCAGTCGAAACGTAGGTTTTCGGGAAACATTTGTCGGAGTACGTGTCCATCGATATTGCCGTAAACTGCTCGTAGTGGTTTGAATGCTGCGAGCTCATCGGCTAGTTCGGGAGTGCCAATGTCCCCGGCGTGCCAGATTTCATCAACATCATCGAAGAAGCGATAAACCCTAGGGCTCATCATGCCGTGGGTGTCTGAAAGTAATCCTATTTTTTTCATTGTCTTCTTTGGGGTGAAATGCCTTGTGTGTTGGGTTGGGTACTATTCGGCTTGAATGCAAAGGTGGTCAATTATTGAGAACAAGAAAAAAGGCGAGTCGTATTCGGCTCGCCTTTTTCTTGTTTTAAGCTGTTAGCTCATTAAATTGCTGCTTTACAAGCTTCCATGTATTTTTTTGCGTTTGCGTTGGTAGCATCTATTGAAAGTACTACTTCGAAGATGGCTACTGCTTCTTTCATTTTTGCTGCTGATTTTGAAACTGCTGTTTTATAAGCTGCATCTTCTGTTGTGTATGTGCCTGCGTTTACGGCATTATTGGCATCGGTAAGGATGCTTGCGCCTTTTTTGTAGGCTTTTACTCCATCTTTGTAGATGATGCTAGCATATTTTTCGCTAACTTTTGTGTTAGGATATTTTGCTGCTGCGCTTTTTAGCTTTGCCAGGGCTTCATCGGCTTTACCCAATTTAACTAGGGCGTTGTATTCATATGAAGCTGAGGTGTCGCCTTTGTAAGCTTTTGCTTCTGCTATTTCGAAATATTTTGCTGCATTGGCGTAGTCTTTAGCTTTGTAAGCTGTTCCGGCAGCGTTGTATGCCCATTTTCCTGCGTTGGCAGCATCGGCAGCCACTGCTTCGTCATATTTTCCTAGTGCAACTAGTGAGCGTGCTTTACCTTCTGTTGAGTTACTTACGTTTGATCCTGCTTTAATGGCTTTGTCGTAGTATTTTACTGCGGCATCGAAGTGGCTTGATTGCTCTGCTGCCATGGCTGCGTAGTAATAATAATCGGCTTGTATTTCCATGTCGCCGGGGTTTGACAAGGCTTTATTAAACATTTGATAAGCTGTGGCATAATCTTTGGTGTTTAACGCTTCTACACCTTTGTTGTAACAATCAATTCCACCATCTTGAGCAAAAACTGCTACACTACCCAATGAAAGGGCCAATCCTAACATTAATTTTTTCATGTTTGTCATATTGTATTCGAGTTTAATCTTATTGTTATTTTTTTGGTTCGGTCAAAAGTAATAATTATATGCTTTTTATGAAATTTATCGACGTTAAAGTATCAATTAAATGTACTTTTTGTTTTAAAAATTTTTTTTTCGGTGTTGTTACTCTCCTATTACCTTTAATTTATCGCCTGTTGATTCTGCAATGGTTTTAAGCCACCATTGGGGGTATCCAGGGAAGTCAGGATAGGCTGCATAGCCTGTTTCGGTGCGCAAGAATTGTCCGTTTTCTTCTTTTTTTACGTTGCCATCCATGTACTTTATTAGTAGGTATTGGAAGAGTTGTTCCCATTGTGCGGTCATGTTATTGGCTTCGTTCACGGAATAGGTGGTTAGGAATTCGCGGGCTTTTTGTTCGCCTTTTTCGTTGTATAATTTTTGTGCTGCGAGGTCGATGGCTGGTGTAAAGTCGATGAATTTTCCTTCTATTTCGGCTTGTTTGGCTTGCACATCTTTAATCATGGGTGCATAGCGAAGGTAGGCGAAGTTTGATACTTTGGTGAATGTCCAGAATGCGGCTGTGGGCGAATAGGTAAGCATATCGCCATTGCCTACACGGAAGCATTCGGGGGTTTGGGTTATGGAAGAATACATGGGTGCGTAGCAGGTGCTGTAGGTGTCGTCTACCCCAAACCAGAGTATTCCTCCAATGGCATCGGGCAGCCAATCGCGCGATTGCGACACGAAGGAGAAGGCTGTTTGTTGGGTTGATGTGGCTCGTTCGTGGCAGTATGCAACGGAATCGACTTCCCATGTCATGTTTCGCCATCTGTAGGGTAATTGATATGGACCGGCACCGATGTCTTTTGTCATGTCTAATGATGTACCTTCGTAGTGGTCGCGCATGAGTTCCATTACGTCTTTTAGGCTTAGTTTTTCATCAGGTTTCACCCAAAGGGGTAAGCGGTTGGTGGCGTAGTTGTGTTTGCCATAGGTTACTTTTCCTTCGGCGTAGGCTTCGTAGGTCTTCATGCCCGATTTTATTTTGTTGAACCCAGCATAAATGCGTGCATCGCAGAAGCGAGCTGCTCCAAAATCGACGGGTGCATAGGTATCGGAGAAGCTGAATTCTTTTTTATTTCCTTCGTACCAGCCTTTGGTTTGTGCAAAGCTCATTACGTCGTCGGAATAGAGGCAGTTTTCGCTGTCGTTCCATGATATGGTGGTTATGCGTGCTTGGTTGGCGTGCCCTGACACGTAGCCTTCTGGCACTCGACGTGCTACCCACACGGCTCCTTTTTCGCCTTCGCCTTTGCCGATCATTTCCATAATCCACACTTCGTTTTTGTCGGAAAGTGAGAATGATTCGCCTGAGCTGTAGTAGCCGTAGTTGCTCACTAGTTGGGTCATGATTTCGATGGCTTGGCGTGCTGTTTTGGCGCGTTGTAGTGTGATGTATATTAGGCTTCCGTAGTCTAATATTGCGCCTTCTTGGGTGCTTAGTTCTTTTCGTCCGCCAAAGGTGGTTTCGGCAATGGCTAGTTGGTGTTCGTTCATGTTACCTATTACGCTATAGGTATGTGCTACTTCGGGAATTTCTCCGAGGTATTTTCCGGTGTCCCACTCATAGACTTTGCGCATGGTTCCGGGTGAGTGGTTGGCTGCTGGTTGAAAGTAGAGTTCGCCATATAGTCCGTGTGAATCGGCGGCATAGGTAATTAGGGTTGACCCGTCTTTTGATGCTCCTTTGGTTACCAAAAAATTGGTGCAGGCTGAGGCTTCTTGGTGTAGCAGGAGGAACAGAGCTAGGATGATTAGGTTTAATTTTTGTTTCATATATTAATTATTTAGCCCCCTCCTGTTCTCCTAATGAGAGGTGGAGAGGGCATTCTAAGGTATTATTTTTTCCTGGGGTTTTATTACCAAATTAACGCACGTTTTTCTTCGGGAAGCCACATGGCATCGCCTTCTTTTATGCCGAAGGCATTGTAGAATGATGGGATGTTGCTTAATGCTCCGTTGATGCGGAAGCGACCGAGGGAGTGTACGTCGATGTTTGTTAGGCGGATTTTCTCTTCCTCGCGGATATTTTGCGCCCATAGTTTGGCGTAAGCCAAATAGAATCTTTGCGCAGGGGTGAATCCATCGATTAGGGGTTCGTTGCCAGTGAGTGCAAGGTTCACTGCATCATAAGAGATGTACAAACCGCCGAGGTCGGCAATGTTTTCGCCAAGCGAGAGTTCACCATTAGCGAAGATGGTGTCGTTTCCTTGCACCGCCACCACGAAGCTGTCGAATTGTTTCGCTAGGATGTCGGCTTTGGCAGTGAATTTTTCAGCATCTTCGGCTGTCCACCATTCATTGAGGTTTCCTTTTTCATCGTAGAGGCGACCTCGGTCGTCGAATCCGTGGGTGATTTCATGACCAATAACTACGCCGATACCGCCGTAGTTGATAGCATCATCGCCGTGCATATAGAAGAACGGAGGTTGAAGAATAGCAGCAGGGAAAACAATTTCGTTGGATGTTGGGCTGTAATAGGCGTTCACGGTTTGTGGTGTCATGTGCCATTCTTTTTTGTTTACTGGTTGGTTGATTTTGCTAAGCATTCTGTTGTAGTTGAATCTTGCCACGCTTTCCATGTTTTGGGCGTATGAATCGGCTGTAATTTCTAGGGCTGAATAGTCTTTCCACTCATCGGGATACCCTACTTTTACGTTGATGGAGCTTAGCTTTGTTATGGCTTTTTCTTTAGTGGCATCGCTCATCCAGTCGAGTTGTTGAATTCGGTTTCCTAGCGAAGTGCGGAGGTTTTCTACTAGTCCGACCATGCGTGTTTTAGCTTCTTCGGGGAAGAATTTGCTGACGTAAATCTGCCCTATCCCCTCGCCTAAATGGCGGCTTGTGGCTGATTGAATGCGTTTCCAGCGTGGGCGTTGTGCTTGTTGTCCTTGAAGTGTTTTGCCGTAGAACTCGAAGCTGAGTTCGCCCCATGCTTGTGGTCCGTAGCTGGTGAGACTGCTCATGGCGTTATAGCTCAGATAGGTTTTCCAATTGGCTAAAGATTCCTTTTGAATCAACAAGTCAAGCTGCTTGAAGAAGTCGGGTTGTGAAACGATGAATTCGTTTGCTTTGGTGAGGCGTGCATTTTGAAAGAAGACATCTAAGTCGAGCTTTGGCGCAATTTGGCTTAGTGTTTTCAAGTCCATTTTGTTGTATATTTTAAATGGGTCGCGACGGTCGAGCATACTCATTTGAAATTCAGCAATCTGATATTCAATGTTGTATATCGTTTCTGCCTTTGTTTGTGCTAGCTCAGCATCATCGCCTGCTAGTTGAAAGATGCCTGCCACGAATTGGCGATATTTGGCTTGAATTTCTTTCGATGCTTCATCGGTTTTGAGGTAGTAGTCGCGGTCGGGCATACTAATTCCTGCTTGACTGACATAAAGCACTTGCATTTCCGAGTTCTTAAGATCGGCGCCTGTGCCTACGTAAAAAAATGGGTTGTCGTAGGTGTTTTCCCATTGCCCCATGAGCGGCATAATTTCGGCTTTTGAGGTAAGGGCAGCCACCTCTTCCAATTTTTCTGCCACGGTTGTCATTCCTGCGGCATCAATGGCTGCGGTGTCCATTCCAGCTTTGTAGAAGTCTGATATTTTCTTTTCTATTGATCCTGCGGGGTATTCTTTTTGGTCTAATTCGGTGAATATTTCTTTGAGTTGCAGGTCGGCTTGGTCGGCTAGTTTATCGAACGAACCGTAGCGACTTTTTTCGTCGGGAATTGGGTTATTTTTCTTCCAACCGCCGTTGGCATATTCATCGAAGTCGACGCCAGGAGCTACCGATTTGTCCATGTCGGCAAGGTTTAAATCGGGTGTTCTTTGGGGCGGAGTACTGCACGCCACCATAGAGGTTGCTAGGAGCATAAGGCTCACTTTTTTCCAATCTTGTTTCATGTTTTTTAAATCTTTATTTGAAATTTTCGAGCAACAAAGGTAAAAAAAAAGAAAGTAGAGCGTGCTATTTCTAGCGGCACTACTTTCAGACAATTAGCTTTATTCAAATCTTATTTTTCTACTATCGTTCCTGTGTTGGTGAATGTTAGCGGATTATTGCCTTCTTCACTCGCTTTGGTGTAGAAACGTTTAGTCTTGTGTTTCTTCTTCATTTTTTGGCTGCTCGTTCTTTTTTGGTTTGGTTGGCACGGTTTATAATCATGGCTATTTCGGTGGCTAAGTTGTAGTAGGGTTCTGGTTCTACTATGAGTTGCAATCGTATCCCTCCGAGCAAGTACATCTTTACCATCTTCATTAAGCCTCCTTACTTTGCGGTCATTAAACAAATAGAACTCCGCCAACAGGAATGGATGCACAAGCATTACAAGGCATGGCAGAGAAGAGGTATGAATCATACTCAATATTGCCGAGAGAATCACATCGTCCTTCGTCAATTTCGCTATTGGATTAACAAATTCGAAGCAGAGCAAGAGGAACACTCAGTACAAGAAGACGCTTCTAGAGCTGCG